>JAKBNN010000078.1 GCA_021831025.1 bacterium
ACATTCAGGACAGCACCTTCTTTTAAGTTTTTTAATGCCTCTCCTATTATCTGCGAATATCTATCCATAATTACGCTAATTTCTTCGTGCATAGCTTGCAAAAACGCGTTGATTTGTTCTTTCCTGAACTTATTGTCTCTTATTATATTAAGTATATATGCTGAAAATGTGCCTACAAGAACAAATATCCCGCCTATAATTGCGCTTATGAAATCACTACCGTTTATCATAAATATCCGCTATTTTATAAATCTTATTATAGCTTAACATATATTAAGGTGTTTGTCTGTATGCGGTCGGGATTAACGGAATATTATTTTTTAAATAATTCATTTGCCTTTTTGTTCTTAACCTGTTCAAATTCAGACATTTTTATTTTATCGCCACTCTCTTCAAGCTTGGTAATATATTTTCTGTATTCAATTGAAAAGAAAAAAGATATAAAATCTTCTTGTCTATTTAGAAGTCCTATTTTTTTTATAATTCCGTTATGTTCGTCTGTAAAATCATCGGATTTGTTCATAATACCACCTCTATTTTAAAATAGTTACGGAAAATAAAACCCCACGATAGAAATATCGGGGGTTAGGCAAACTGTAAAGGGAATAAATAAATCTGACACCTTTATTTTTTTTATTTTTTTCGGTAAATTTATCGGTACATTTTTTATAAAAAGTCTTCTTGTAATCATCGTATCTAACGCTAATATTAAATTTAGTAATATCCTGCAATTCATTAATAATTATTTTATCATATTTCAATACAATAAAATAATTAAACATAAACATACCGCGTTAAGCATTATTAAAGCAAACAAATACGGGCGGGAGTGGGAGAATAAATAAATCTTGTCCCCTTTAATTCGTTAAACAAAAACTCCCGACGGCGTCGTTAAACGCAGTCGGGAGTGGGAATACGGAGGCGGACGCTTATAAAAGCCACCGGCTTTTATGTCCGCCGAAGTGAATAAATCTGACACCTTTGTTTTTGTAGATTAGTATGATGTTCCTGAAATCAAAACAGGCGCGCTGCTGTAATCGTTAACGGCATATATCTGCCAATTAGAACCTGTAAAGTTAGTTGAGGCAAAAGCTTCATAACCACCTCCGCAAGAGCCGTTAGCACCGGTTGTTCCGACCGCCGCTCCGCTTAGTCCAACAGGTAAAACAGCTGGAACAGCTGCAGCGGCTTCAGGACTTGGAGTAGCAGCAGTAGCTGTAGAGCTTATTCCTACACCATAATAGAAATACAATCTTCCTACAGGCAAGAACCCTATATCGGCAAAACCGCCGCCTATTGTAGTTCCAGGTGTATTAGCCGTAGTAACCGTAGCTACCCCAGCCGCATATGTCGTAAAAGTACCGTCATTCGTGGCAACGCCGGCAGCAGTACATGCAAAAGGCGGGGCATCCACTTTATATGTATTAGCGCCTACTGTATTGGTAGCATCGTAAAAGGCATGAACCGGTGAAACGGCGGTAGCCGTTAGGGCAGTTGCTGGCTGGGAAGAAGTGCCCGCGCTAATATACATTGAACTCGTCGCATTGAACGCCGTTTCATCCGTGAAAATCGCGCCGAGGTTCGTGGACGCTTCCGAATCCTTTGCGCGGTTGACGTAGGTCAAATACGTCGGAATGGCTATCGCCGCTAAGATACCAATGATGGCGATAACAATCAAAAGCTCTATCAATGTAAAGCCTCTTTTGTTTTTTAATCTGTTAATGTTCATTTGTGTTGCCTCCTTAAAAGTTAATTATGTTAAATTTGGTTTACGATTCCATTTTTCGTTAATTATCGTTTATTTATAATGGAAGCATATTTTATGCCAGATTTAAAAATTAGCATAGAATCTTGCTCAACTTGTTATATTTAAAGGCATTTGCTTCATATTTTCACTAAAATCATATTCTTTATTAAAATATGATATTAAACAAAAATTGTCAACTTAAATTTAACAATTTTGACTAATTCTTTATAGATATTTGATTTTATTATATTTAACAGGTATGACAAAAAATGTCATTTATTTTTTGAAAATGACAAAAATTGTTACTTTCAAGAATAAAGAAGTCAGATTTATTTATTCCATTGTAATTTATGTTATAATAATTAATATACAATAAAACGTTAATTATGAGCAAAGAAAAAACCCTGGAAAAAGTTTTATCCGGCCAATCTGACAACAATGTAAATTTTAGCGACCTTAAAAATTTAATGATTGCCTTAGGTTTTCAAGAAAGAATAAAGGGAGACCATTTTATATACACAAAAGAAAATATTTATGAGATAATAAATTTACAGCCGTTAAATAATAAATCAAAACCTTATCAGGTTAAGCAGGTAAGAAACATAATTTTAAAATATAAATTAAAGCTTTAGGAAATTGTAATGTCTAAATACGAAATCGTAATATATTGGAGCGAAGAAGACGGCAGTTTTATCGCCGAAGCTCCTGAGCTGTCCGGATGCATGGCGGATGGCAAGACTTACGAAGAAGCCGTTAAAAATATTCATGTAATTATCGATGAATGGATAGAAACCGCCAAAGAACTCGGCAGGGAAATACCTGCCCCAAAGGGTAGGCTCATGTACGCTTAAAACTAATATCTTTATTGAATTTTAATTTTACCCCTTGAAAAAAAATAAAGATGTCTGATTTATTCACTTCGGCGGACATAAAAGCCGATGGCTTTTATAAGCGTCCGCCTCCGTATTCTCACTCCCGACTGCGTTTGACGACGCCGTCGGGAGTTTTTGTTTTTGTCACGGTTTTAGAATTGATGTCTAATATTTCATGTTAAGGGTGTTCGTTCCTATTTACCAAATTAAGTAATTTTACATTTTATTATTATATATAAAAATGGTATAATTATTATATGGAATTTGAATATGACGAAAATAAAAGCAAAACCAATAAAAAAAAGCACGGTATTGATTTCGTCGATATTCAGGAACTCTGGAGTGATGAAAACTTGATAGAAATACCGGCAAAAAATTTAGACGAACCGAGGTATATGGCTATAGGGCAAATAAAGGAAAAGCACTGGTCGGTTATTATAGCGCACAGAAATGAAAAAATCAGGATTATTTCCGCAAGGAGATCAAGAAGCGAGGAGATAAATTTATATGAAAGCAGCTAAATTTGACGAAATGTTCGATAACGGCGAGTCTGTGATAGAGCATTTAGATTTAAAAAATATTAGAAAGCCTAACCTTGAACTAAAAAGAATTAATATCGATATTCCCGTTTGGATTATAGAATCCTTGGACAAAGAGGCAAAGCGCATAGGCATATCAAGACAGGCAATAATTAAAATTTGGCTTGCGGAACATTTCGGATAATTATTATTATAAATAATAAATAAAGAAAATTATTCACTTCGGCGGACATAAAAGCCGATGGCTTTTATAAGCGTCCGCCTCCGTATTCCTGCTCCTGACTGCGTTTGACGGCACCGTCGGGAGTGCGTTATAATCCAAATTTTTCTAAGAATCTCGTCGGGGAATAAAGCCTGATGTTTTCAATATCCTCGAAATGTTTAATATTGCCGGTTATCAAAGGTATGTCTTCTTGAACGGCTATTTCTATAAAAGGAAGGTCAGACGGGTCTTTAACGGGCAACAAAAACGGATCCGGCGTTACAAGTTTGGATTCTGACGATATATAATGCAATAATTGTGTTATAAGAGTTTCGGGAAAAGAAAACTTAGGACTGTTTAAAACCCTGCCGTATTCGGACAAGATTCTCGTATCCGCATTAATCGTCAACGTTCCGTTAACCACCATATTTAACAACTTAGCCGGAGAACCGTCGGGTTTAATTATGCCGGAAACTATGACGTTCGTATCGAGCACGACGTTCATAGGGTATCGTTATGTTTTCTCGCCTTTTTAACTTCGACGAGAATATCATCATCTGTAAGTTTATTTAAACCGTGTTTTATGGAATACGTCCTTAATTTATCGAGAGCCGACCGGGCTTTTGCCCTTCTAATCGATTTTAGCTGTTCTTCTATATCGCCGTTTTCTGCTTCGATTACGATAGCCTTAGGTTTTCCATTGACCGTTATTACGGTTTCCTCGCCCGTGCCTGATTCCCAAAGCTTTGACGGATTACTCCTTAATTCTTTGCTTGTCATAAATTTCATATTCAGTCCTTATTTATTTAGTTTTATTTAATAATATTTTATTATATGATTATTTGAGATACTATATATCATACAATAATTATATTTAAAATATATTTAAAAGTCAACATTATATCCCGCCTGATTGGTAGATAGAAAAAATAAAGGGGTCAGATTTATTCACTTCGGCGGACATAAAAGCCGATAATTCGTTATGGAATAAATAAATCCCACCCCTGTTTCCCACCCCTTTGTTTCCCGACCCATTAAGTTATTATGGAGGCTCAATTTTGCTGTGCGCTAAAGTGGGATTATTTTTAATTAAGCGACAAGCGCTTTAAAAACTTTGCCGACTTCTTCGATTTTTAAATCGCGGCTTGTTGCTTTAGATTTTAACTCTTCGATTTTTTTCAAAGTTTTCCTATCGTAATATCTTTCTCCGCAGTTTAAGCAAACCAGAACATCGATAGGAATTAAAATAATATCGCTTCCGATTTCTTCCTCAACGGTTTTCATTTGAATATCGGAGCTTTTACATACGACGCATTTCATATCTTTCTCCTTTTAAAGTCTATCCATTTATCGGGGTTAGGCCGGTAAACGGTTATTATTATCGTTAAGTCGTCTTCTTCGGCATAAGCGCAGACAATATGCAAGGGTTCGTTTGAAGCGGTTAATCCGTTGTCGAAACAGAAAATTTGAAATTATTTCGCCGGATAGCTATTTAAATAACTGCGAATGGGTTCCTATGTCGATTAATATTAAATCGCTGTTTGAGATTTGATAAACTAAAAGAAAATCGTTTTTTATATGGCACTCTCTAAAACCGTTCATATTGCCGGACAAATTATGGTCTTTAAATTTAGACTCTAAAGGTTCTTTTTTTAAGAATTTTTCGATGACGGTTTCTATTGTTTTTTTATCTTGTTCGGAAACCCTTACCTTGTAATGCTTTTTAAAGTTTTTAGTTTGATAAACCTTCAAGAATTTAACTCTCTCATTACATCGGTTAAATTATCGCCGCAATAAATCAATTCGCCATTTTTTGCCTGTCCGATAGATTTGTTTAAATCTTTATTAGGTATTTCCATTTCGAAAGGAAGTTTTTTATCCATCACGACTTTTGCGAGGAATATATTTATCCCGTCGGATAGGGTTAAATTGTACTCCTTAAAGAATGCTTTGGCATAATCCCTGTTCTTTTTATTGAGCTTAATGCTCGTGGATATCCTTTGTTCTTTAATCGGCGCTTTCATACTTTATTCACCTCTTAATAATAAGAATAACACAAACGTAATATTATGGCAAGGAAATAATAAGATAAAGGGACGGATAAAGGGGTCAGATTTATTCACTTCGGCTTTATAAACGCCCGTCTCCATATTATTATTCCTTACCGGCAAGTATGCTCGTACCTATCTACAGGGCATTTTTATTTTGGCTTGACACGGCGATAAATATTTTGATTTACTTTTGAAAAGGCTTGGAAATCTAAGTCCTCCATATTCTTCCGCTAAAAAAGCATGCTTTTTTAATGCATAACGGAAGAATATATGTAAGGGCGGGGTAGTTCACACGGTTATGCTTATATTCCCGTTAACATATTGGTGCACTAAAAAAGTAACCAGCGTTTGATAAGATAAGCCCATCGATAAGCTTTTGCTTTTAAGTTTTAATAAATCGTTTTCTGCAAGCCTTATATTGATATTTTTTTTCTTCCGCGCAAAAGACTGCGCTAATTTCTTGTATCTTTCTTTTTCTTTTTCCGCATCGGCTATATCAACCCACTCGCCGCTTTCCACCTCTTTTAGCAATTGCAATTCTTCTTTGTCCAGTTTATTTATTTTTTTCATATATTTTGCCTCCCGAATCTTTTAAGTTTTTTAAGTATAATTTTGTCATTTTTCTGCTTGGCATAATAGTTTTCAAGGTTATTTTTTCTTTGTTTTCCTCAAATGGTACCATATAAACATAATCATTAAATTCTATTATATATATTTTTTGATTAGAATATTTTGGTTTATTATGATGCTCTTTGACCGCAATTAGCTTGTTTGTTTGCAAGGCTATTATAATGTCTTCGAAGCAGATGCCCCTCTCTTGTTTCAATAGCGCATTTTTACCTTCATCCCATTCAAAATTCATATATACATTGTATTGTTTTTTATATTTCTTGTCAATAAAAAAACAATGGAAATAATACAGACGGGAGCTAAAAAACAAAAGGGGTCGGATTTATTTATGGGAACATTATACTACCGACATTCAATTAAAGTAGTTTGACAACCAATGATTATTGGTATATAACACCAATGGGGTAAAAAAAGATATGAAAGTTAAGAAAATTAAAATAGGAATAAAAAGTGCAAAGGAAATTTTGGATGATTTTGCAAAAACTGCGGAAGCTATTGAAAAAAAAGAGCCCGTAAAAAAAGAAAAGGTGCTTTACTTTGAAAGCATAAACGGGTTCAGAAAAGCGCTTACGCCTAAAAGGCTGGAGTTAATCCATGTTATCAAGGAAAGCCGTCCGGAAAGCATCAACGAACTCGCAAGAATGGTGAACCGCGATATTAAAAGCGTTGCAACGGATATTAAAATATTAAAAGATCTCGACCTTGTAGATACAAAAAAAACTGCACCCGACGGGAAAAAATCCGCTCTTGTGGTAGAATACGGCAAGATAGGACTGGAAATAGCCGTTTAAAAGCGTAATTAAAGCAATTGACAAAACCATTAGAGGGGTCTGATTTATTCACTACGGCGGACATAAAAGCCGATGGCTTTTATAAGCGTCCGCCTCCGTATCTTCACTCCCGACCGCGTTTGACGACGCCGTAGGGAGTTTTTGTTTGCAGTTTTTTAACCGTTTGCCGCAAATGAATTTTGATAAACCTGATACTTATAATTTTTTATTATATTATTTTTGTGTTGCAATTATTTCTGAATTCTGATAATATGAAATCATATTTTAAAATTAAAAAAGGAGATTATACGCTATATGAAACTGTTTACGGCGGAAATAAAATCAAGGGGACAGCTGACTATACCCAAAAAAATAAGGGATGCGGGTTATCTCGACGAAGGGCAGGTTGTTTCCATTATCCCAGCAGGAAACGCTATTATAGTTACGCCGAAAAGGCTTGAATTAGACGAGGCGCGGAGGGAAATCAAAAAAATTATAAAAAGTTCGGGGCTTTCCGTCGAAGAATTAATGAAAGGGCTTATAAAAGAAAGAGGAAAACTTTACAAAGAACTATATGGCTGAAAAAATACGAGGGTTTTTCTCGATTCAAACGTCATCCTTTCCGGCATTATTTCCGAGAAGGGCGCCCCACGCTTTATTCTTGACATTTTAAGCCTTAGAATGGCTTTAATTACAGGGATAACCGGAGAATACAATCTCATAGAAATAGAAAGAAATGTAAATAAGAAAATTCCCGATGCGATACCTTTATACAAAGAATTTCTGTCTAAAATTAATCTCGAGATTATAAAATTGCCTTCTATCGCTGAAATCAATAAATACTCCGGGCATACCGCCGCAAAAGACGTTCCTGTGCTTGTTTCCGCTATTAACGGTAAAGCAGGCTATCTTGTTACCGGCGATAAAAAGGATTTTGAAAAACCTAAAAAATCGGGGAATTACCCCTTTCAAATATTAAATCCCCCTGAATTTATCGATGGAATAATCCCTCTAATTTTTAAAGGAAAGAGCTAATATGTCCGAAATAACTGTCCAAATTTTTCCGTTAAATTTTCCTATATTGATATATCTTTCCTCTATAGGATTAAGGAGCTATTAAAGTAGTTTAAAGAACAAACAAAAGGGACAGATTTATTCACTACGGCTGACATAAAAGCCGATGGCTTTTATAAGCGTCCGCCTCCGTATCTTCACTCCCTACTGCGTTTGACGACGCCGTCGGGAGTTTTTTATTTTTCCTGTTTTGTCGAAATCCCTTGCTTTTTATAAGATATATAATAGGCAATAAGCGAAAAATTGAGGGAAAAGGAAGGGAGAGTAATCAGGTTTTATTTTTTAAATTGGCCATTATATTATTACGTTATTACGCCATTGCAAATATTTGCTCTTCTTTTACAAGTTCCAAAGCATAAATCAAGGCGGCTTTAATATCGTCAGCCTCTAATTCGGGATAGTCTTCAATTAGGTCATTGGCAGAGATACCTGAGGCCAACGCAGCTAAAATTTGCTCCACGGTAATCCTTAAACCTCTTATGGTCGGTTTGCCGACCATGACTTTCGGATTAAGAGTAATCCTGTCTAAAAGTTTATGTTGTTCCATTTTTTTAAACCTCTTTTTTGATAATAAAGTAAAAATATTTATAAATTAACGATATATATAGTTTTTGCTGTTTTTTAAGCGTTTTACCATTATATCATAACTATATCATAACTTATTGAATAAAGAAATATGGAAAAAAAGGTGCCAGATTTATTCACTTCGGTGAACATAAAAGCCGATGGCTTTTATGAGCCGTCCGCCTCCGTATTCTTGCTCCCGCCTGCATATTTTTATGAGCCGTCCGCCTCCGTATATCACTTCCGCCTGCCCCTCTATCTCACTACATCGTAATGCTCCGGCGGTTTAAAGAAATAACCCCCCATCCATTCCAGCGCAGTCCTGATATAGCCGTTTGTCTCGAACCGCCTCATTGAGGTTATCGCGCTTATATCTCCCAAATATTTAAACTTTGCCCCGTTTTTTAACGCAATGCTTATAAACTTAAGGTCTTCTCCCGCCTGCATTCTTTCATCGAACCCGCCCGCTTCTTTATAAACATCCCTGTGGCAAAATATCAAAGCCATAGATGTTTTTGAAATTATATGAGCGATATTGTTGCCAAACATAAAAATCCTTGCCTTTAAAGTATTAATATCGGGCAAAAGCCTTGATGTTCCGATAAAATTATTTTTCCCCTTAAAGCCGTCAAGCCGTTTAATAAAACCGTCGTTTAAAAGCGTATCGGCATCTAAAAACAGGAAAACATCGCCCCTCGAAACATTAGCCCCGATATTTCTTGCCTCGGATACCCCGCTGAAATTATCCGAAATAAGATTTACCTTCGGGTATTTGGCAACCGCCCCTTCGGTATTGTCCTCGCCGCATGTAACGACAACCGTAAGTTCGCAGACGGTTTTGCCTTTGCCTTGAAAATCTGAGGGGTTTTCATCTTTTCCTATAAAAATAACGCCGCTCTGACTTAACAGTTTTTCGATAGATATTCCTATGTATTTTTCTTCTTCATGGGCGGGTATAATTATCGAAACCATTAAACCTCCAAATATAAATTTATTTTTCCGGTATTTTAGTCCACATCAAAGACATACTTTGATAAACGTAGACTAAAATATCGCCGTAACGGGTTGGGACGCATTTATACCCGCAGTCCTTAATCCTCAGTCCTTAATCCTTACCGCTTTAAGAAACCTCTCGACGCTTCCTTTCGTCTTCCAAGGCGGAACGAATCCTTTGAATTTTAACGCTTCTTTTGCGTCTATGTCAAGTTTAAGTTTCCCCTGTTTTACCGAATGGAAGAACCCGGCCTTTTCTAAATGGCTTGCCAGATAAACCTGCTCCGTCTGTCCCGGGGTAGGTATAAAAAGGGCATTCCTGTTAATCTCGGCAACATCCATTATGGTTGTATAACCCGACCTTGAAACGACTATCTTTGCCCTGTTCATAAGCTCATCGCGCCTTGCTTTTTCAAGGTATGAATATATAACCGTATTGCCTATAACCTCTTTTATAAACTTACCCGGCTTCCCAAGCGCAACGGCAATCGTGCTGCCGTTTAAAAGAGGAAGCTGCGAAAACAGCTTTTCTTCAAGTATCGTCCTTGTAGGTTCAGGACCGGAAATGGAAAACAGGTAGTCCAAATCCTGCTTGACATCAAGACTCTCAAAATCGGAAAGAATCCCTATATATTCTACTTTTTCCGGTTTAAAATATCTTAAATTATGCGACAAATCCCCCGAAAGCGAGTTTTCGGCATAATCGGGAACGATAATTTTTTCAAACTTGTTTTGCAGATTATGATTATAAAACTCGGTTACCATTTCTGCCGGCGCCAGCCTTAAAGGCGCTATAAACCGCAATTGATGAAAAATAAGATAAGACGGAACCACCCTGGAATACGAACCAAACCTTGAGTCCGAAATTATCATATCGACTTTGTTTTCCTTAATCATCCTGTCAACCTCAAGGTTTTCTTCCTTAATAACTTTCATTATCTTCGGGGCTGTTTTCAAAAACCTAAAGGCAAACCCGATTTTATCGGAATACGGGGACGGATACGGCACCGAAGCGACAAACCTTACGCCGTCTTTAAGCTCGGACTGTAATAGCGCCAGACTTCTTCCGGAGGTGTAAATTATTACCTCATGGGAATCTTTTACAAGCCGCCTCAAGATAGGAAGAGACCTTGTGGCATGCCCCAAACCCCAGCTGCATAACGAAAATAATATTTTCATATATTATGAATCCTCTTCGCTTTTTTTAAAAAAATGTATGCCGTAATGAGGAACAAGAAAAAAAGAAATGGCGACCATAAGCAAATTTACCGCTCTCATTATAAGACTGAAGGTAAGACCCAAATCCGACCCTAATCCCAGAATATCAAAAAGACCGACCTGCGACAGCTCATAGGTTCCGGCGGAACCGGGCGCGAGGGGCATGGCAAATACAAGCATCGAAACCGAAAACACGAGGAGAGTCTTGGAAAAACCCATATTAATGCCAAGAAAGTGAACAAGAAGCCATATTTGAAAAACAAGAATTACGGTCTCCGCAATGCTTAAAAAGAGGCTTAAAAATAAATATTTTGCGCCTTTTACATAAAACAGGTGAAGCTCTTTTTCAAAATCGTTTATATGCTTTAAAATCTTGGATATTAAATTGTTAAGAATTTTAAATCTTGTTAAATATTGCAATATTTTAGTGAAAAACCTGTTGTCTATAATCGGATTAATTAAAAAAAGAAGGGTTACTACGCCGACAAATATGCCTGCAATAAATAAAAAAAACCAGATTTCCGGCGGAAGATAGAAATATCTGAAACCGAGTATAAGACCGAGGTAAATGAACAGCAAAAATACCGCAAATTCTATCACCTTAGCAGCGAGGCCTGCCGAAAAGCCCCGCTTAAATTCAAGCCCGCTTCTTTTTTTCAGTATTAACGCCATAATGGCATCGCCGCCGATAAAACCCGCAAATATTCCAGACGGGGCGATGTAATTTGCGCTATAACCTATAAGTTTTATGTTCGCAAGATTTTTTAAATCAATTTTGGCATCATATACATTTAAGGCGTTATTAAATGAAAGAGCCGAAAAAAATAGCGCAAGGTAAGACAGGCAAAATAAAAGTATAAAATCTATAATACTTAAGTGGCTTATTATCTGCAATATGCTTTTCGGTCCTACGATAAAAATCAAAGCTATAACAAACAATAAGCCAATGGATGTTGAAAGTACGAAAGTTTTAGTCAATAAAAATTAACTCCTTATTTATCCCCGCCTATCCCTCCACCATAAAGGGGGAGGGGAGTTATGAGCGGGCATTGTTTAT
>JAKBNN010000010.1 GCA_021831025.1 bacterium
GCTCAGCAATGCTATACACTTCTAATTAAGCAGCGCAAGATTTTTATGTTTTACCTTGCCTGTCCATTTCAGCCCATGCAGAGGCTTAATAGATTCATGCCTATTTCTGCTATTTTACCCAAAAACATCCGTTTTGCTTAGCGTTTTATTAAGCACAAGCCTAATGCTACTTGTAAAATAAAGCGTTAAAGAGCAAAAGCAAGCTCTTTTAAATAAAAAATGCTTCTGTCTTAACTTTAAGACGGGAGAGTTTTGTTTATAAAATAATATATATTTTAAATTAAAATGTATATTATCGCTACTTAAATTAAATAAATAAAAAATAATTAAACATATATCGGGAGGTAAATAAATATGCGCGGCAATATAAAATGGCAGGTAAATGAAATCTTAAAGGAAATAAAAGCGATAGGCAAAAGTAAGCACGAAGCAAAGAACCAGGCACGGGAAGGAGGGGCGCGCGGTTCTAATGAAATAGCCAAAAAAACCGAACTATATGGTATAACAACGATAGATTCCTACCGTGAAATATGCATTAATTTCGGCAATTATGTAAAGGAAAACGGAATAAACGATATGACTAATATAACCGCCGAAATAGCCCAATCTTATTTACAATCAAGAATTGATGAAAATAGCGGTCATAAAACTTTCCAGCTTGAAAAATCGGCGTTAAATAAATTCGAAACCGCCTTAAACCGTTATTCCGAAAGCCATAACTTAAATAAAATTTACGACTTTAAACTCAACGAAACTTTTAACCGTCAGGTACAAAAGGATATGCGCCACACGGATGTCAGAGCCTATAATCAAAAAAACATAGATAAAATTTTAAATATTAAAGATAAAGCCGTAAATCTCGCCTGCCGTATTGCTCTAAATGCAGGACTTAGGAAATCGGAAATACTAAATCTCGGTCTTAAGCCTCAAAGTTTAAAAGATAATAATGCAATAAACGTAATCGGCGGAAAAGGCGGCAAAGACAGAATAGTTTCGGCAATAGTAAATAAATCTTTAATAAAAGAGGTAAAAACATTTTTAGCAGAGAATAATTTAAGAAAATTCGGAGATGCGATTTCCGGCGGAAAGATTAACCGTGAAATAAAAAAAGTAACCGGCGATTCAGGCTCTATTCATAGACTCCGGCATAATTACGCAATAAATACAGTCAAATACTTTGAGGGACAAGGATATTCGAATATTGAAGCCGTTCATTTGACATCCCTTGAAATGGGGCATAACCGGAATGAAATCATAGAGGGAGTGTATTCAAAATGATAAACTCGGAAAAGCTGAAGAAAATCTTAAGCAAAAAGAAAGATAAAATTCCGGCGTTATTGGAAGTTCTGCGATTAACAGGAAATCTCTGCGAAATGAATGACGAAAAATTCGATAATATCGTAAATACTGCTTTGGATAAAGTCCTAAATTTATTGTTTCTTCAGGCTCAATCTAAGCGAACTACCGGGTATATGCTTAATGATTCCGATTATAAGGCGTTAGGTATCTTTGAGCGGCATATAGAAAAACTTCGCCGGAAATCAAAGCCGTCTTTAAAATCAGATAGACTGGCTAAAATAATGCCTAAACTCTACAGTATTAAACGGGAACGAAATTTATCGTTCAGGCAGTTAAAAAAATATGCGGAAGAAAAGTATAAAATTTCCGCAAGTTTTTCCTATTTTTACGAGACCTATAAAAGAGTTAATGGAAATATAAGGGACAAAGATTGTAAGCTATAGGATTGGGTGAAACTTAAGCAATATTGATTTCTCGGCAGTCAAGAGATTTTTTTATTAGTATTTTATGATTCTATGGGGGGATTATAAATTGCAAGAAAAGCTATTAACGGTTAAACAAGTAGCTGAATTATTAAATTTAACGCCATGGACTGTGTATCAGCTCGTCTATAAAAAGGAGATTCCTTTTACTAAAATCGGCAAGATTATACGCTTTGACCGGAATAAAATTTCAGCTTTCATTCAAGAAAATTCATATGATATAATTAAACCAATAAGCGTAGATGCCTTTCAAAGGAGGTGTAAATAATAAATGGGCATCTATTTAAAAGGTAATTCTAAAATATGGATGATGTCGAAGTGTGTTAACGGTATCAAATATACAAAATCTTCGGCAACATCTTTAAAAACGGAAGCAAAATATCTTTACGAGAAGTGGTCTTCCAAACTCCAGGAACAGCTTAAAAACGGCAATAAGCCCTGTAAACAAGTTAAAATCTTAACTGATAACTCTATTAAACCTATTACTTTTGCGGAACTCAGTCAAAGATACCTGGATTATGCGGGCGGACGTTTAAAAAGTCATGACAGGCTTAAATCATTTGTTAATACGCTTAATAAACATTTCGGCAATAAAAAATTGGGTGATTTCAATATGCTTACCATAGAAAATATGCAGTCGGATATAATTAAAAAAGGTTTATCCGTTGCTTACGCTAATAGGCTTACTGCCGTTTTAAAAAGAATGTTTGTTAAAGCAATGGATTGGGAACTTATAACTGAAGATGATTTAAAGCGGATACGGAAAGTTAAACTGCTTAGAGGCGAAGTTAAAAGATTAAGGTATCTTGCCGATGACGAGGCGGAAAGGCTGATTTCGAACTGTGAGCCTTATCTAAAGCCGATTGTAATAACTGCGCTCAATACGGGCATGAGAAAATCCGAAATACTTAATCTTACATGGGACAGGGTTGATATGCTAAACAGGGTTATTTTATTAGACACTACTAAAAACGGCGAAAGGCGAGAAATTCCCATTAACGATAATCTTTATGGAGCTTTAACAGGCATTATCAGGCAGATTAATGTTAAATACGTGTTTTTTAATCCCCGCACGTTAAAGCCTTACAAAGACATTAAAAAAGCTTTTTCGGCGGCGCTTGGCAAATCGCATATTCTGGATTTCCGCTTTCACGACCTGCGCCATACTTTTGCCTCTCAATTAGTCATGAAAAGCGTCGATTTAGCAACTGTTAGGGATTTAATGGGACACAAGGATATTAAAATGACCTTGCGGTATTCGCACCTGTCTAAAACTCATCTTAAAGATGCTGTTAACGTGTTGAATAAAAAAAATTACTACCATTTTACTACCACGAACGGAAAGGAAGGAAACGCTGGGTCTGTAAACCCTTTGATTTTAATGGAGCCGGCGATAGGAATCGAACCTACGACCCGCTGATTACGAATCAGCTGCTCTACCCCTGAGCCACGCCGGCGTTTATATAACTCTTTTTGCATTTTTAATAAAATCAAGCTTATCGGTTTTACCTTCTATTTCTTCTGCTAAACGGTTTATTAAGTTCTGGATGTTTTCAACATTAAAGTTATTGAAATCTTCGTTTAATTCCTTAACTTTTTCATCAAAAAGCATTGCGGATATCGGGCCTAAGTTCGAGGAAAAAATATCTTTGATAGCATTTAATTTATCAATAGGTACTATTTTGAGAGTTTTAGTCTTAGCCAACTTTGTTTCACCCAGTAAGGAACTGAATATATCCTCATCCTGAGAGCTAATCCCTTTTTCGTGTATATCGGTCAAAGGTGTTGAGGAAAAACTTTCAATAGATTGATTGACTATTTTTATAAACTCGCTTTCAAGGTATGATGTCTCCATTTTAAGCAAATTCACATTGGAATTTTTCTGGCTTACAATAAAAATAAAACCGCTTCCAAACCCGTTTACGATAATATTTTGTTCCGAAAAATTAAGATATAACGATTGTATATCGATAGAAGAAATGGAATAGGAAGCAAAAAGCTTGCTTATTTCCGCCGAAATTTTGTTAACTTTTTCGGGGGTAATATTTTCATCTTTCGAGCCTACCCTTAAAACCTCGCCGTCGAGCGACGATATTGCGCATGCTTCTACGCCGGAAATTTTGAGTATTTTATCGATTATACTTTCGTCCTTGTCATCCATAAAAGTATATATGACCTATAAATTATACAATGTTGGCTATAACAGCCGCTATACATTTTCAAGTAATTTAACTGCTTCTATCTGGGTTTTAAGAGGTTGAACCGTCGGGGAAACTTTTATACTATACAATATGTTTTTATTATTAATAATTATCTTTTTATAATTGCCGGCCTCGCATACGGTACTTTCAAGATTTTTAAAATTTAATACGTCGCCCAATTCTTTTGACTGGTTATATAAAAATATGGAATCAGCGGATTCAAAATCGGGGTCTTCGACATCTTTGGAATACAAAACCTCTCCGTCCGGCCTTACCGCCAAAATACCTTCTACCCCTGAAATCTTTGCCAGACCTTCGCTAATTTTAGCAACTAAGGCTGGATTTATTTCGACTGCCACACTTAAATCAGAAACATCCTGACTTTCGACTATTAACGGTTCCGGTTCCTCTTCTTGGTCTATACCTGCTTCATTGATTAATTCAATAATCTCGTTAAAAGATTTATCCAGCGTATTTTCCGGAGCCGGCTCCCCGATACTGACCTGAATATTAATCTGCCCCTCTAAATCCTTTAATTCGCGAAAAGCGTCTATATCTTTTTTGTGATCAAAAACTGCCTTTGTTATCTTACCCTCATTATAATATATTAACCCGCTTTTATCTGCTATCTCAAATGAAAGTCTTATATTATCGAAACTATAAAACTGGTCCAATTGATATTTTATATCTTCAAGTATCATTTTATTTTATTGAAAAAATATTAGTTAATAATAACAAAATTTAATCAAAATATTATTAATTTATTAAATATATATTTTTATCTATATTATTATTTATAATAATATCAAAAAAAATTTACTTAAGCAAATAAATTCAATTCGACTTTGACTCAGTCTAAGGTTTAAAATGATAAAATAATAATATATTACAATTTTCTCAGATGTTAAACATCTTATATCTTTATTTTAGAAAATGTCAATTGTAAATTCAATAATTTATTTAATATATTAAATAAATTATTGATGAAAAACCGTATAATAAAATGGAAAATGGGGATTAATTTGGCGTCCCCAACGGGATTCGAACCCGTGTTGCCGCCGTGAAAGGGCGATGTCCTGGGCCGGCTAGACGATGGGGACAATAAATGATAAAGAAGCATTATATTACCAGATAGCCATAAAAAAAGCAAGGAAAAATATATTAAAACCCTAATTCGCTCAATATTGAATTTACATCGTTTTGGGCAATCTTTTGATTATCTAAGACTAAATCGTTTAATTTGCCGTATATTTCCTGTTTCCTTTCTGTATTTTGCAATTAAAAAACCCAATATTTGCAATTTAATTTTCCCCATCCAGGTGGGGAATTTTATATCGTTAAATTAAATTAATTTTTCACAACTCGGCGATTTTATTTTATACTGCCTACCGGATACTAAGAAGTTTGTCCGTAATTCCGTATAACGCCCCTTTTGAAATCTCGCCCACCCAGTGAAACATAATATACCCGCTTTTTGAGATAAAAAATGTTTGCGGTATTGCGTTCACGCCGCCATAATTACTTATTACGCTTGAGCTTGCATACACGACAGGATATGTCATATCGTAAAGTTTAGTAAAAGATTTAACTCCGGACACATTGTCGTTAACATTTATTCCGACCACAATCACTCCCTTTGATTTATAAGACTTGTAAAAATTTTCGAGCATCGGTATTTCCGCCCTGCACGGCGGACACCAGGTCGCCCAGAAATTAATTATAACCACATGACCCTTAAAACTGCTTAACGAGAAATCGGTATAGCCTGAAACGGACGGATTAAGCGCCCTCAATGTAAAATCAGGGGCTTTTTCCGGTTTTGCATTTGCGCTTGCATTTGAAATGCAAGCTAAACTAAAAAGCAAAAACAAAAAAACTGCTATTTTAATTTTAGTTTTAATATTAACCCTATTTACCTTATTCATATGAGGTTGACTCCCACTGTCCTGCGAACTGCCGAATTCCGTTTCCATTTAAGTCCTCCAAAAATAATTTTTTAAATTTATAATCATACTTAAATATTTTTATTATTTATAATCTATCTTTTGCTCTTGATTATTCTTTCAACCTCTCTTTTCTGCTCCTTTTCCTTTATGGATGCCCTTTTGTCGTAAATCTTTTTTCCTTTGACAAGGGCTATTTCCACCTTTGCCCTGCCGGCTTTCAGATATATTTTTAACGGAACTATAGTAAGATTTTTTTCTTTTGTTTTGCCGTAAAGCCGCATAATTTCGTTTTTATGCAACAGTAAAACACGCGTTCTAAGGGGGTCTTTATTTTCCCTTGCAGCCTTTTCATACGGGCTTATATGAACATTTAAGAGAAGCGCCTCGCCGTTTTTTATTACGACATATCCGTCGGAAAGATTTACCTTTCCTGATTTTATGGATTTAATCTCCGGTCCATATAGCGCAATACCTGCCTCATATTTTTCTAAGATTTCATAAAGAAATGATGCCTTTCTATTGTCAGACAGGATTTTAATGTTAGGCTTATTAGGTTGATGGGGCATGACTGTATGAATGATACAAAATTATTGAGAATGAACTCCACCAAACCCCGTTTTGACAAGGAGTCGTGTGAAGGGAATAATGGTGGAGGCGGCGGGAGTCGAACCCGCGTCCGAAGATTTAACACTAAAGCATCTACATGTTTAGTTTATTCTTTAAATATGGCTTCAAAAAGCAAAGAATAAACAAAACCTCTTTTCAGCCATCCTTTAAAGAGTTCGGTGTAAAAGTAAAGGAAACTTTTACACTATAACCTGCAGTTGTCGTCTTTGAATTTTGCAGGTGGAAATTTCAAAGACGTTAGCCGATTAAGCGGCTAATGCGTAATCGTAATTGTCTGCGATTATGTTTATGCTTCGAATGATTAACGAGCCCACAAAGCGTCCTCGACATGCAACTCATAGCCTTAATATCACCGTCGAAACCGTTACGCCCCCATATTCAGTAATTAATTATACCACCCTGTATATTAATAGTCAAATTCTTAATCCGCCCCAAAATTTATTTCTACCTGCAATTTTGAGTCCGTCGTATTTATTTTAATTTTACCTGTAATATTATATAATTTATAAAATTATTTAATTAAAAAATAAAAAGCGGGACGGTAAAAATTGAAAGAACTCTGGTACATAAAAAAAATTGCGGAACTCGAGCGGGTTTGCAAAATTGCTTTCGATAAAGACCTTATAGATACCCATAGCGGAAACATAAGCATGGGGATAGATAAAGACCTCTTAATTACAAAAACTGGAAGGAGCCTGATTGATTTAAAGCCGCAAGATTTTACCGTTGCTCCCGTAATAAAACCGGAAAAAGAAGACGGTGTAAATGTTCCTGCCGCCGCAGCGCCTGCGGCAAAAATCCGTAAAACGGCGGGCGGCAAAGATGATAACAAGGATAATAATGATAACGGCGACGCATCGTCGGAAATCGATATTCACCGATTTATATTAAAGAGCTTCCCGAATTCGACGGTTTTTCATTCCCACCCCTTAAACGCAATCGCCTTAAGTTTAAGCCTTCATAAAAATACGGATAATAACAAGAAAAAAGGGGACAGATTTAAATCTGTCCCCTTTTTTCTTAAAAAACTTTATAAAAAGTATCCAGAATTAGACGAAATAACGCCTCTTGATTTTGAATCGGCTTATTTTTTTCCTAAAATATATGTTTTCCCGCTTGATTTTACCCTGGACATTAAAACAAAAAATTTAAGAATAGATTTTGAAGCAAAGGACATATTTAAAGAAAACGGGGTGTTTATGATAAAATCCCACGGCTCTTTCGCATGGGGCAAGACGCCGCTCGATGCTTTGAGGTGGACAATAATGCTTGAGGCTTCGGCGAAAATTATTTTAAAATGCTTATCTTTTTAGCGCCCTGCTAAGCTCTCTCATCCTATCTATTGCCGTTCCGGTTTCTTCTCTTATCCCTTTTCCCACAAGAGATATAAAGACATCCGAAAGGGTTGGAATTTCGCCGTTCTTTGATTCAACCATTTTTTTTAACTCTGAAGGGGTGTCTGTTGCTATAATCCTGCCGTTATCTATTATAGCTATTTTGTCGCAGTTTTCAGCTTCCTCGATATAATGCGTTGTAAGAAATATGGTTGTTTGTTCTTCTTTTCTCAATTTATCTATAAACCCCCACATATTTATCCTTGTTTGAATATCTAAGCCCACAGTAGGCTCATCAAGAAATAGAACGGAAGGGGAATGCAGGAGTCCCCTTCCGACCTCGAGTCTTCTTTTCATTCCGCCGGACAACAACTTTACAGGCTTATCTTTATAATTATATAAATCTATAAAACTTAATATATAATCTATCCTGTCTTTAATGCGTTTTTTATCCATACCGTAAAGTTTTGCATGAAAATTAAGATTTTCATAAGCACTCAGGTCATTATCGAGGGTCGGGTCCTGAAATACAAGCCCTATGGATTTCCTTACATCTTTTCTGTTTGTAAGGGTATTATAACCGTTTATATATGCAATGCCGCTTGTTTGACGGATTAATGTGCATAATATCTTTATAGTGGTAGTTTTTCCGGCGCCGTTCGGCCCTAAAAAGGCAAAAAATTCGCCTTTATTTACGCTAAAAGATATATCATCCACGGCGGTTATATCCTTATATTTTTTGATTAAATGCTCGACCAGTACCGCAAATTCAAAATTAACGGGCATAACGACCTCTCGCTTTTAAACATGAAATTTATATTTTCCGGTGCACCTTTTATTGCGCATTATTGAATAATATTATAAAATATAACATTAGCATAGTAAAACATTAATTTCGCAAAAAAGTTCCGATTTAACGATTTAAAAATATTAAATTTTTATGGAAAAAGAATCTATAGTTCTTCTCGGGCATGGTTCAAGGAGGAGCGAAGCGAACAATATACTTAAAAGCATAGTAAAAATAATCAAGCCGAAGTTTCTTGAAATTAATATAGAATACGCCTTTTTAGAACTTGCGGAGCCTAATATCAGGGATATTATAGAAAAATTAGCCGCAAACCGTTATAATTCCATATATGTCATACCGTATTTTTTATATTCCGGAAACCATGTATCTAGAGATATTCCAGAGATATTAGGCGAGTATAGGGAAAAATACCCGGATATCAAGTTAAAATTAGGAGACTATCTTGGAATTGACGAAAGATTAGCGGAACTTGTAATGGAAAGAATCGAATCCATAAAATTAGCTTAAGCAGGTGAAAAATATTTTCAATAATATAAATATAAACAATATAAACAAACTCTACGCCCTTTACCTTAAATCCGAACAAAACCGTTTAATAAAGCGTAAAGACGCCTCTCTGAACGCCGTCATCGTTTTTCCAAACTATTACGGCGTTGCAATGTCAAATTTAGGCTTTTTAAGGGCATACGAATTAATTAATCAATCCGGCTTTATATCATGCGACAGGGCTTTTTTGCAGGATGACATATCAAAAGGTATTATATCTTTAGAAACCGGAAAAAGACTTTTAACCTATGACCTCATATTTTTTTCTTTAAGCTATGAAAATGATTTTTATAATATTCTGCAGGTTTTAGCCGCCGAACAAATCCCGTTTTTATCTACGGATAGAAACAATACATTTCCGCTTATTATGGCAGGAGGAGTAATCGCTTTCTTGAACCCGGAACCGATTGCCCGGGTTTTTGATATGTTATTCGTTGGAGAGGCTGAGGCGATATTTCCTGATTTTTTTAAAAATATTGAAATATATAATAGTTCGACGCTTAAAAAAAATAAGGACGAAATCATAGAGAGCTGCGGAAAAATTAACGGTATTTATGTTCCTGCCGTTTATCAATTTATATTTGACGCTAAAAAGGTAAATGTATTGAAAGATATCAAAATCCTTCCCGGTTTCCCCGAAAAAATAAAACGGAGATGGGCGGGCAAAGATTTTATTTCTTCTTCGGCTATCACCACAAAATTTTCCGAACTCAGCAACATAAATATGATCGAAATAGAACGGGGATGTAAAAGGGGGTGCCGTTTTTGCAGCGCGGGATATATCTATTTGCCGTTAAGGGAATCTAAACCCGATGACGTTATAAAAACAATTGAATCGCTAAATGAAAACGAGAAGGCGGGGTTTGTGGGATTAGGCACAATGGACAGTAAAAATATCCGGAGGTTTATGGAATTTTCATTGAACTCCAAAAAACCCTTTTCCTTATCGTCGATAAGATTTGACTGTCTCGACGAAAATAATTTGAATTTAATAAAAGAAACGGGTTTAAAGACGATAACGCTTGGCATAGAAACGGGTTCTTCAAGACTTAAAAGATTAATAAACAAAGATATAAAAAATGAGGAAATAATAATTGTCCTTAAAAATATTATTGAAAAAGGAATAATGAACATAAAGTCTTATTTTATGGTCGGACTTCCTTGTGAAGAAAAACAGGACTTAGACGAAACGATAGATTTGATAAAAACAATGCAAAAGGAATTCGTATCGTCTTCCAAAATTAACAAAAGGATAGGCTCGCTTACCGTCTCATTCAGCCCGTTTGTTCCAAAAGCGTGGACGCCTCTTCAGTGGGAAAATCTTGAGGATTTAACGATACTCCGGCATAAAATGGATTACATCTCGAACAGCCTAAAGCATCTGCCAAATCTTAACATAAAAATAAACCAGGTTAAAAGCGCTTATATCGAGGCTTTTTTTGCGAGGGGTTCAAGGCTGTCGTTAGATATTCTGGTTAATTCCCATAAGAACAAAATAAGTTTAAAAAAGGCGGCCAAAAGTTCCGGTTTTAATATAAACGACTTTATAAGAAAATTTGACACAAACGAACTTTTGCCATGGGAGATAATAGACCAGGGGGTCACTAAAAAATATCTTTTAAAAGAGTATAAAAATAGCACCCTCTTTAAAACAACACCACAATGCTTTGAAGGATGTAAAAGGTGCGGGGTATGCTGAGGTTAAAGGGTATGCTGATAGTTTTCTAAAAATTTTTCTTCCTTTTTTAAAAGTTCTTCATACATATTTATTAAATTTTTTGCCTCTTTTGTAAGAACGGACCCTCCGCCGTGCTTACCGCCGATTTTTTTATTCACCAGCTCGAAACCGAATCTTTTTTCCATAAGAGCTATAAAACTCCACGCTTTTTTATAAGAATACTTGAGTTCTTTAGCGGCGGCAGATATAGAACCCGAAGATTCAATCTTTTTAAGAAGGATAAGCCTTCCCATTCCAAAAACAGGTTCTCCGTCCTTTTCAAGCCATATTTTTGCTTTTATGTCAAAACTCTCCTCCATTTTTTTATCTCGATCCTTAATCCGCCTGCCTCCTTAAAAAGGTTGAATCTTCGGGT
>JAKBNN010000008.1:0-37090 GCA_021831025.1 bacterium
ATGACGGGGACGGGAGACCTGCTTAACGACTTAACCTCCATTTCCACAAACCTGTCGTTTAGTTTGCCTTCTTTAAACATAATCCTGAATTTTTCCCTTGTATTTATATAACTGCTTTTACCGTTAGCTTCATTGTTTGCGCCGTTTTTTTTTGGCATTCTCGGGGGCGGGGAAACTAATAAGTCTAAAAGTAATTCCTCGGCATTTTGCTTTGCTTTTTCGATAACATACTCGGTTTCTTTTGCCCTTTCGCTTATGTATGCAGTTTCGACAATGTCCCTTATCATGGATTCAACATCCCTTCCCATATAACCGACCTCCGTAAATTTTGACGCTTCGACCTTTATGAAAGGGGAATCGGATAATTTTGCGATGCGCCGGGCAATCTCGGTTTTGCCGACCCCCGTCGGCCCGATTAAAAGGATATTTTTAGGAACAATATCGTCTATGATCGAAGGCGGCACATTGTTTCTTCTAAAACGGGTCCTTAAGGCTATGGCTACCGATTTTTTTGCCCTGTCCTGCCCTATGACATATTTGTCGAGTTCTTTTACAATTTCTTTCGGCGTTAAAAAGTCTATTTTCTTATTATTATTCTTATTATTCTTATTATTGGCCATGCCGTTTTATATCTCCTCTAAAATAATGTTATCATTCGTGTAAATGCAGATGCGGGAAGCCGTCTTCATTGCGTATTCGGCAATTTCTTTTGCGCTTAAATTCGTTTTTTCCATTAAACCGAGCGCGCAGGCAAGCGCATAAGGGGCGCCCGAACCGATGGACAAAATATCCTCGTCAGGTTCTATAACATCGCCCGCTCCCGATATTATGAAAGAGTCCGTTTTATCGACCACGATAAGCATGGCCTCCAGCCGCCTGAGTATTTTATCCGTCCGCCAGTCTTTTGCGAGTTCTACGCTTGCCCTTTTTACGCTCCCGTTATATTTTGAAAGTTTCTCTTCCATTTTTTCGAAAAGCGTAAAGGCGTCGGCGGTTGCCCCCGCAAATCCCGCTATTACCTTATCGTTATACAGCCGCCTGACCTTTCTCGCCTTGTGTTTCATAATAGTATTTCCAAGCGTAACCTGCCCGTCTCCCGCAACGGCGACACGGCCGTTTCGCCTGACTCCGATTATTGTGGTTCCGATAAGTTTTACCGCCTCATTGGCGTTATTATTATCCATTAATTTATTTCTCCCGTTTAATTTAAATTCAAATTATAATAAGGTTATTTATGCCCCGAAAGCGGATGGGACTTATTATAAACATCTATAAGTTTCTTAAGGCTTAAATGCGTATATTTTTCGGTTGTAGATAAGTTTGAATGTCCGAGCATATCCTGAATAGACCTTAAATCGGCGCCGTTATCCAAAAGATTTGTGGCAAAAGAATGCCGCAAACTATGCGGTGAAATATTTTTAAACTGCCCCGTAATCGCCATAGACTCTTTTACCACCCTGTGTATAGTCCTTCTTGTAAGATGCAAACCCTTTTTGTTAATAATCAAATAGCCCGCTTGAGGCGTTAAGCGAATCCTGTCCAAATAATCAAACCATGTTTTAATCTTTTTAACGGTTATTTGCGTAAGCGGAACAATTCTCTGTTTTGACCCCTTTCCCAAAATTCTAACATAGCCTCCGCTTAATTCCAGATCCGTCTTTTTCACGGCAATTAACTCGCTGACCCTCAGACCGCTTCCGTATAAAAATTCCAAAATCAGGTCGTTCCTGATTATTTCGAAATGCTTATTTGACCCCCTTTTATGCCATTTTAACGCCGCATCGAAATAGTTATTTAATAAAAAATCTGCCTCCTTCGATGTTAAAAAGAACGGCAATTTTTTTTCTACTTTTGGAAGTTCCAGTAAAAAAGCAGGGTTATGACTGATTAAATGTTTTTTTTCCAAAAAGCCAAAAAATGATTTTATCGACTCGACCTTTCTTGCCAAACTTGTCTTTTTAACGGTTTCGTAAATCTTGCTTAAATAACCCTTTATTTCTATTTCGGTTACCTCTTCCAGCGAGCAGACGGATATGTCTTTTTTTAGATAGTCGATAAAAAGTTTAACATCTGTCCCGTAAGCTGAAACAGTATTTAAAGAGTAATTTTTCTCGAGCTTAATATTTTCCGAAAATTCTTTTAAAAAATCTTCCATTTAACATTCACATTAATTTACATTTATTGTGAATTGCCTATCAAGTGAATAAATAAAATAATTTGAATTTAGATTATACCATAAATTGGAATGGAAATTAAATACAAATAAACTGCTCAAAATCGGGATTAGGGAACGGCTCAAATAAATCTGTAAGTTAAAACAAAGGCGCCGAATATTATACAATAAAAGGCAAACGGGTAAAGGGCGTTTACCTCGTACTTATGAAAATATTTCATAAGGGCATATACGCTTAAATATGCCGCAATTCCGGCAACCGCTCCGCTCGCTAAGGACACTGCGGTAAAATGAAGCATATGCAGTTTGAGCATCTTTGGAACCTCCAGTAGTCCTGCGGCAAGAATTATGGGCGTTGCCAGAAGGAATGAAAATCTGGCGGCATATTCGTGTTTAAAACCCAAGTAAAGTGCGGCAACCATAGTAATCGCGGAACGGGATATGCCGGGTATTAGAGCAAACGACTGAAACGCGCCGATAATGAGGGCGGCGGCAATAGTCATATCGGATATTTTAGCAATGCCCTGCTTTCTCCTTTTCTTTTCGCCCAGATAAAGTATTACGCCGTTTACCATAAGAAAAACAGCCGCTATATCCGTAAAACCGAAAAGCCTTTTTAGTTTATGAACGAACAAAAGTCCTATAAGTCCGGCTGGAATAGTGGCAAGCGCAAGAAGATAAAGAGTTTTAGAGCCTTCGTTTATATTAAGATTTTTGTTTTTTAAGCCGGTAAAAAATCCTTTAAATAAATTAATCCAATCTTTATAAAAATATATGAGCAGGGCAAACGCGGTACCCAGATGAAGCACGACAAGGAACGGCAAAAAGCCCTCCGACTGCCTGTTTATATGCCATCCCAAAAGTTTTGGAACTATAACCCCGTGGGCCAGGCTTGAAACGGGAAACAGCTCCGTAATACCCTGAAGTACGGCTAAAATTAAAGCATGGAGTAAGGAAAGATGAATCATAAAAACACCCCTTATTTTATCTTTATTATTTCTGCGATATATCGATACGGTATTTATTTTTTTAAATTGTTTTAATTTAATACGATTTAGGGTGAAATGTCAATAACGAAAATACCCTTTGACCGATATAAATATCGGCCAAAGGGTATTAAATCGAAAATGGAGGGTGATTCTTTGCTTACAGTATGAATTTATAATAACACGGGAAATGTTACAATAGTGTTAAGATTTTGTTAAGTTTTTGTTACAATCTCCTGCGGGCAGCTAAATTTGTTGAACCGATTCACCGAATTTGTTATTATATTACAATACATATAACCTGCTGCACAATAAAAAGAGGTCTAAATGAAATTTGGAAGGTTTAGGCATAAGACCGGGGAAATGAGAACATATTACGGAACATTATCTACCGACGCCGGGAACACTTTTATTAATATTTTAGAAGAAGGTTTCGATTTTACTAATTTTAATTATACCGGAAGGCAGTATGAGCTTTCGGAACTCGAATTTTTGCCTCCCAGCATCCCGACCAAAATTGTTGCCGTAGGGCTGAATTATAAAGACCACGCCCAAGAGATGCAAAAAAAATTGCCCGAAGAACCTTTGCTTTTTATTAAGCCGTCCTCAAGCATTATCGCCCATCTTGAAACCATTTTAAGACCTGCGGCTTCCCAAAGGGTGGACTATGAATCCGAACTGGCAATCGTTATAGGCAAAATGGCAAAAAATGTGAAAAAAAGCGATGCAGAGGATTATATATTCGGTTATACTTGTTTAAACGATGTAACCGCAAGAGATTTGCAAATCAAAGACATTCAATATACAAGGGCAAAGGGGTTTGACACCTTTGCTCCGATAGGCCCTTTTGTGGAAACCGAAATAGAAAACCCGGCAGGTCTTCAAATAAAAGGATACCTTAACGGCGAATTAAAACAGTCGTCGAACACTTCCAACCTTATTTTTAACCCTTATGAGTTAGTCGAATTTATTTCCGGCATTATGACGCTTTTCCCCGGCGATATTATTTCAACGGGCACCCCTTCGGGAGTCGGCAGTTTAAACCGCGGGGATATATTCGAAATCGAAATCGAAAATATCGGGAAATTAAAAAACTTCGTCGAATAAACGGGGCGTGAGGGGACAGGGGAGGAATAGCCGCCTTATTGGTAAAAAATATTAAAAAATGAACCGGTTCGCAGCCAAGATAACCAATAAGCCTCTCTTACTCCTTGATTTCATTTTATATTCATAGTAAAATAATCAAATTCGCGCAATTTACCCGATTGACCAAAAATTGCCGATAGAAAATTTATTTTCTGGATTCCCGCTTTCGCGGGAATGACACTAGTTGGGTGAAAAGCTAAATACCCGCAAAGTCATTCCTGCGAAAGCGGGAAACGAAGTACAGCGAAGCTCATCCAGTGTTCAAATAACTTTAAAGCTATTTTAAAGATTTCTACCCGCAATTTTGGGATTGACTATTTAATTGACTATTTATCAGGAGGTATTAAACTTTATGATAGCCTATTTTGTTATGGAATGTGCCGTAGATAGCAGAATTCCAACATATAGCGGAGGACTTGGAATTCTTGCCGGAGATACATTGCAAAGTTTTGCCGACCTTGAAGTTCCAGCCGTTTGCATAACTCTTCTATGGAAAAACGGCTTCACCGACCAAAAGCTGTCAAACGACGGGACTCAGCTTGATTCTATTCAGAAGTGGGATGTCGAAAGGTATATGCAGCCCACAAATATAAAAATTAAAATGCCGCTCGGCGACAAAGACATTACGATTACCGCTTATAAATACACCATAGAATCGACAAAGGGGGATAACGAAATCGAGGCTTATTTTTTAACCCCCGATGTTCCCGAAAATGACCATGAAACAAGAAAAATATGCGACAGGCTGTATGTCGAAGGGGGATTAACACGCCTTAAGCAAGAAATAATTTTAGGTATAGGCGGATATGAAATGTTAAAAGCATTAAATTACAGGCCGTTTCTTTATCATATAAACGAAAGCCATTCAGCCTTTTTAATCGCAAGCCTTATGAAAGATATGAACGATTTAAACAGGGTAAAATCAAGAGTTGTTTTTACGACTCATACCCCTATTCCCGCCGCATTCGATAGATTCGAAATGAAAGATGTAGCGGGCATGCTCGGCAGATATTGCGACAAACAGGTGCTTTACTATATATATCAAGAAAAACTTGGGGATAACGATGAACTGAACCTTTCGTGGCTTGCCATCAAAAATGCAAAAAATGTCGCGGCCGTCTCAAGAAAGCATAAATTCGTTTCGGAACAGATATTCGAAGGATACAGGCTTAAATATGTTACCAACGGCATCCACCATATAAAGTGGGCTTCCCCTCATCACAAAATGTTATATGCAAAATATATTAAGGGTTGGGAGGAGGATCCAAATTTACTGAGGGATGTCGCCTGCATACCCGATAACGAGTTCGCTCAGGCGCATATAATATCCAAGGAGGCTCTTGTAGAAATGGTGAACTCCGAAAGCGACGTTTCGTTTATTCCAGAAGATTTTACGATAGCCATGGCAAAAAGAATAACCCATTATAAACGAAACAATCTAATACTTTCGAATCCCAATAAATTAATCGAGATAGCGGAAAAAAAAGGAAATATCCAAATTATCTTTGCGGGAAAAGCCCACCCCGCCGACTCGGACGGTTTAGCCATGATAAAATCGATTCATAACGCATCCCAATATATCGCGTCGAAAACAAAAAAGATTAAAATTGCTTTTTTGGAAAATTACAATATTCATAAAGCCGGCATAATATTAGCCGGGGTTGATTTATGGCTTAACAATCCGGTAAGGCCGTTAGAAGCATCCGGCACAAGCGGCATGAAGGCATCGCTTAACGGCGTTCCGAATTTTAGCGTTCTTGACGGCTGGTGGCTCGAAGCCTGCATGGAGGGAATAAACGGATGGGGGATAGGGCCTAAACCGGCGTGGACGGACCTCAGTTACTCCGATGATGTACAGGATTCAAACGATATTTACGGAAAACTTGAATTTAACATACTGGATCTATATTATAAAAATTTTTCCGACTATCTTAAAATAATGAAAATGGCAGTTTCCACCATAGCTCCACATTTTAATACTCATAGAATGGTTTCGGAATATGTTACGGATTTGTACCTGACCGGTATAATCATGTGCTATTTAGAGCATGAAAAAGCGGGCGTTTGCGATATGTAATTCTAATCCAAATCCGGATTTCCCAAAAAATCTGGATTTGGGGTCGGGATTTGGAGCCGCTGCCGCCTACCCGTTCGGATTTATTATAACCTTTAAGGAATCCTGAGCTTTAGCCGTAAGTTCAAACCCCGCAGCAATATCTTTTAAAGGAAGCCTGTCGGTTATCATATCCTTAACGCTAATTCTTTTAGACCTTATAAGCTCGAGAGCCGTCCTATGGTCAAGTATCGAACCGGCATAGGAGCTCAAAAGCGCAACCTCGGTTCTCCAGAATATTTCGTTTATAGATAAGGGAAGCTTTGCCCCTTCGTCCGCCGCTCCAAAAAATAAAACTGTTCCGCCCCTCCTGACGGATTTAAGCCCATGCAGGACGGCGCCGCTAGCCCCCGTCGATAAAATTACCGCATCGGCTAAAAATCCGTCATTTATTTTTTTAACCGCTTCCGGCAAATCTATGTTTCTACCCGCGGCATTAAAAACATAATTCGCCCCAAATTTTTTAGCATATTCAAGCCTTTTGTCATTTATATCCGTTGCTATAATCCTGCTTGCGCCGGTCGTCCTTAAAAGATTAATATGAAGAAGCCCGGCAAGTCCGCTTCCGATGACTATAACGGTATCCGCAGGTTTCACGCCCGCAAGTCTTTGCCCTCTGACAACGCAGGCAAGCGGCTCGACAAATGTCCCCTCTTCAAAGCTGACGGAATCCGGCAGGATATATATGCCATTTTTGACATTTATTTCGGGAAGCCTTAAAAACTCGGAAAACCCGCCCGGGTCGAAATTCGTCGCCCTTATAGTATCGCAAACGGTTTGGTGTCCGCTTAAGCAATATTTACAGATATTGCACGGAACATGGTGGGCGGCGCAAATTCTGTCCCCCACCTTATATCCCTTAACATTTTTTCCAAGAGCCGCAATCACGCCCGTAACCTCGTGCCCCAAAACAAGAGGAACTTTGTCTCTCCTATACCATTCTATTACATCGCTGCCGCAAATCCCGCTTGCCATAACCTTCATAAGGACTTCATCGTCATCGATTTTCGGAACTGCTTTTTCGATTATCTTTATATCTTTATTGCTATAATAAAGAGCGCATCTCATAATTAGCCACCGTACCTTAGAATTTTATTTAAATAAATTTCTATTACAGGATTAAGGTTTTATAATACCTTAAAGATTGTTCCAGTCCTTCTTTTAACGAAAACTTCGGATTAAATCCAAGCTCTCTTTCGGCTTTTGTTATGTCGGCTTCCGAATACTTTATGTCCCCGTCCCTGAAAGGCCCGTAATCATAACTTATATCATTGCCGAAAAATCCCTTAAGCGTCTGAACCAGTGCGTTTAAACTGACCGATTTTCCGCTTCCGGCGTTATAGACACCCGCGCTTTTTTCTACCTCGCGCATTACCGCCAGAAGATTTATATCGACAATATCGTCAATATAGCAAAAATCCCTCGTGGTCGTTCCGTCCCCGTTAATAATAAACCTTTCATTGCTCAAAATCTTTTTTACCCATATAGGGATAACAGCCGCATAAGCGGAATAAGGGTCTTGAAATTTCCCGTAGATGTTAAAATACCTGAAACCTACCGACTCAAAACCAAAACTGTTAAAGAATGCCTTTGCATATATTTCGTTCGTAAGTTTTGCGGCGCCGTAAACGGAAAGAGGCTCTCCTATATTGTCCTCTACCGACGGCATATTTGAATTTGTTCCATAAACGGCCGAACTCGACGCGTAAATAAATCTCTTAACCGTTGAAAGCCTCGATGCGTTAAGGATGTTAAAGAAAGCGGCATCGTTATTAGAATGAAAAAGATGCGGTTCTTTTAGCGACCACGGAACGGACGCTATTGCCGCCTCATGAAAAACATAGTCTATGTTCTCCGCGGCTTTTTTGCAAAGTTCGGCATCGTTTAAATCGCCTTTAATAAATTTAAAGCCGTCCGTTTTTCCGTTTTCCCTTGCAAAATTATTAATATGCTCTATGTTGGAAATCCTGCCCGTAATAAAGCTATCGATGCCGGTAACGCTCTGCCCCAATTCTAAAAGCCTTAATGCAAGATTTGTCCCGACAAAGCCTGCCGCCCCCGTAACTAAAAACCTTAATTTTTTACCTTTAAACCAATTTTTTATTTCTTCGGTCAAACTTTATTCTCCTCAATTATTCTACTTATCCTGAAATTTTATTATTTTTCTTTTGGGGTTTGTTCGGGTTTTTATGAATATTTTTTTAAAAGAAGGCATCATAACGGGCTAAATATATCGCCTAATAAATAAAAATGGCAGCCCCAACGGGATTCGAACCCGTGTTACTGCCGTGAGAGGGCAACGTCCTAACCGCTAGACTATGGGGCCGTTTTAATCAATAGGATTTTTCAAACGAAAAACATTTATCGTTAGATTATATAATATATTTAAAATAAAATAAATAAAAATTACTCCCAAATCCAGATTTGGATTACTTTTTAATATAGCCCCTTAAATATATGAATATTAACAGTATATTTAAAACGGCAAGACCCGTAAGATTCGAGTGAAAACCGACTGCCGCCCAGATAAAAGACGCGAAGCCGCTTATAATAAAACCAGATTTTTTATGCGAGCTTAATTGCCAGACGCCTGCCAATGTCACGACAAATGCAAGCCAGTCCAGTATATCCCAAAAATTCAAATTAATTTGCACTCAAAAAAACTCATTTTTTATTTTTTTTAAATCGCCGATTTATTTTTATTTTTATTTTTTTCACCTTCTGCTATTTTTAAAATATACCCGCCATAGCCGCTTTTAATGTATTTATTAGATAGCTTCTCCAATTCTTCTACGGATATATAATTCATCTTATAGGCAATTTCTTCTATGCACCCGATTTTAAGCCCCTGCCTTTTTTCCATCATCTCGATAAACTTGGATGCGTCAAGGAGGCTTTCAGCCGTTCCCGTATCAAGCCATGCGTAACCCCTTCCAAGCGTAACGGCATTAAGCCTCCCGCCGCTCAAGTATATGTTATTTACATCGGTTATCTCAAGTTCTCCCCTTTCGGAAGGCTTTAACTCTTTAGCTATGTTGACAACACCGTTATCGTAAAAATAAACGCCCGTAACCGCATAGTTAGATTTTGGTTTTTTGGGCTTTTCCTCTATCGACAAAACCGTTCCCTCGTCGTCTATCTCTATAACCCCGTATCTTTGAGGGTCTTCGACATAATATGTAAATATGACGCCGCCCCCTTTTTTATTTATAATTTCTTTTGCATAATTAAATTTTTCGGGGATACCGTGTCCGTAAAAAATGTTGTCGCCCAGAATTAAACAGACGTCATCCGAACCTATAAAATCTTTTCCTATTATGAAAGCCTCTGCCAGACCGCCGGGCGAAGGCTGTTCTTTATAATAGATATTAAGTCCTATGTCGTTTCCGTTGCCTAATATAGCTTTAAATTTATCTAAATCGGACGGCGCCGTTATTATAAGAATATCCCTGATTCCCGCAAGCATTAGGCTTGATAAAGGGTAGTAAATCATGGGTTTGTCATAAACGGGAAGAAGCTGTTTGCAGACGCTTAGGGTTATAGGATAAAGCCTTGTTCCGCTGCCGCCCGCAAGAATGATGCCTTTCATACCGATAATAGGTGATATATTAATATTAAATTAATTTTAATTAATTTATTTGTTTTTTGTATATAATATAATATAAAAATTTTAAAAACAAGGGAAGAATAAGGAAAACGCGGGGAATATGGAAAACGCTAGTTCTGAAATCGTGATTATCGCAATTATACTTTTATCTATTGCAATGATCGGGGGTATTTTAACAGGCTACCTTAAAATACCGTATGCTTCTATGCTGGTTTTAATCGGGCTTGCGGTCGGCTTATTCCATATTTTTCCCCATTTGAAAATAACCCCCGCCATTATATATTATGTCTTTTTGCCGATATTGATAATGGAAGGGGCGGTTAAGTTTAAAGTCAAAACATTAAAAGAAAATCTCCTCCCGATTTCCGTTTACGCAATATTCGGAACAATTATTTCTACTATTCTGTCCGGGCTGGCGCTTCATTATGTGTTCCGTATTCCCCTAAAACAATCTCTGTTGTTCGGCGCAATAATAAGCCCAACCGACCCCCTGTCTATAATGGCATTGCTAAAGAACAACGGAAGCAAAAATAATAAGAACGGGGATGTCCGTGAGAACGGCGGCGAAAGCGGGGATAAACCAAGGGCAGGAGCAAAAGAAGGAATTGAAACCGTTCTTGAAGGCGAGAGCCTTTTCAACGACGGCATAAGTTTAGTTTTATACGAACTATTTTTAACGATAAATTTTAATAAAAACCCGGCTTTTATTATAGGAATGTCCTCTTTAAAGTTTCTGTACGCATTTCTGGGCGGGGCTATACTCGGCATAGCGCTCGGCTTCTTAATCTCGTTCATTCTTTCTTTCACTTACGACTACCTCACCGAAATAATGATTTCGATTTTACTTGCGTATATATCGATTATAGCGGCGTATTATATAGGCGTATCGTTTATAATAACGATAATATTCAGCGGCATAATACTCGCGAATTACGGATTTAAAAAAATGGTTTCGTCCCAAACGATGCAAATTTTTCCTATCGTAATAGAATTTCTGGCGTTTGTTTTGAATTCTTTAATATTTCTTTTAATCGGCATGGAGATTAATCTTTTTAAAATTTTAAATTTCTGGCTTGTTTCCGGCATTTTAATCGTCTTTGCCGTATTTTCCCGGGGTTTTTCGATATATGCCCTTGCCCCGTTAATAAATTTTATTAAACAAAAATTCAAAATATTTTCAAACGGCATCGCTATGAATAATATTTATAAAAATTTTATGATTTTTGGAGGACTGAGAGGGGCGCTGTCTATCGCGATGGCGCTGTCCCTGCCTTTGCACTTAAAAATGCGCTCCGAAATTATAACCTATGTCTTTATAATCGTATTATTCTCGCTCACGATTCAGGGGATAATTTTCGACCTTTACGCAAAAAAAAGGATAAGCCGGTTTGTATCTTAAAAAAATAATATAATAATTAATAATGTGGAAACAATAAAAATAGACTCTCTGGCATACAAAGGTTACGGCGTCGGAAGGATTAATTCCAAGGTTGCGTTTGTAGGTTACGCATGCCCGGGGGATACCTTAAAAATAGAAATTTACGATGAGCATAAAAATTACGCCTTCGGCAGAATCGTTGAAATTATAAACCCGTCTCCGAAAAGAATTACCCCTGTTTGTAAGCATTTCGGCGTTTGCGGGGGATGCGACTACCTTCATATGCCGTATGAAGAAGAACTTTACTGGAAAACGGAGGTTTTTAAAGCGGAATTTAACAAGACTTTTAAAGATTTTGGGTTTAAAGATTTTGAAAATGTTAATTTAATAAAAGGTTTTAAAACTCAAAATTACCTTAATTACAGGCAAAAGATAGGGTTAAAAATTGCCCCTCCCCTTATCGGGTTTTACAAAAAAATGTCCCACGATGTCTGTGGCGTAGAGTATTGCCATCTTGCGAAAGAAGGGGTGAACGAATTGTTAAAAAATGTAAGAGAAGCGCTCTGCCGCGGCAATTACGGGGATAATTTTTTGAACGAAATATCTTCCGTAACGTTGACGGATACAGGATTAAAAAATATAACCTTTAGTTTAAAAAATCGTATCTCTAATCGTATCCAAAATTACGATTCAGCCTTTAAGGATATAATAAAAAAAACAGGGGCGGATAATATTTTTGTAGAGTTTAAGCATAAAAAGAGGGGTAAGGGGGGTAACGATAAGGAAGGCAAAAAAATTATAAAATATAGCGAGGGAAGGACCGAAAACGATGAAAACTCACGCGGAAGGGGCATTGATAATTACTTTATGCTAAAAGGCAAAAAATTTGCGTACGACCTACCGTCTTTCGTTCAGATTAACAAAGAACAAAATGAAAACATAATAGAAAAGGTAACGGCGTATATTAAAAACCTTAATGAAAACAGGGGAATTTATTTTAATAACGCCCTCGATTTATTTTGCGGATACGGAAATATTACTTTGTTTCTGGCGGATTATGTAAAAATGATTACGGGGGTTGAAGTAGACCCCTTTTCCGTGAAACTTGGAGAAAAGAATCTTAAATTAAACGCCGTTAAAAATATTAAATTTGTGATGTCTAATGCCGGAGATTTTTTGGAAAAGGCGGGAAAGGAGAGAATAAATTACGACCTGATTGTCCTTGACCCTCCAAGGGCGGGAATTAAGGGATTAGTGCCAAGAGTAGCGGGCTTGAACCCGTCGTCGGTAATATATATATCGTGCGATTCCATGACGCTTTTAAGGGATTTAAAGGTATTTGCCTGCATGGGATACTTAATAGAACAAATTAACCTAATAGATATGTTTCCAAGAACATACCACATGGAACACATTGCATTTTTGAGTAAGAAGCAGTAGCGCTGCGCCCGTATGTTATATGCAGTTATATTGCATATCGTATGCCGGATTAACGCTTCGCCGTACTTCGTTTCCCGCCGAAGCGGGTTGGGACTATGCGAGATGTTTATTGCATGTCGTATGCTATGCGGCTTTTATGACCTTGCCCGCTTTCAGGCATTTTGCGCAAACCTTGATTCTTTTATTGGAACCGTTAACAACGGCTCTAACTTCGTGCAAATTTGGATAAGATACTTTTTTTGTCTTATTGTTGGCATGTGAAACCTTATTGCCGTACTGAATGCCTTTTCCGCAGATACTGCAAACTCTTGACATATTAATTATACCCTCTCTATATTTTTTTTAGTTTATATAATTTTAGGTTTGTTTAGTATATATTGAAACCCGCCGCTTGTCAATCAAAAAACTTTGCAATGAGTTAGATTTAGATATCGGGCTTAAAAACCTCTTCTAAGTCTATTTTTAAATCTAAAGTTTTAATATGCAGCGTCTTATTTTCTTTTAAATCTATCTTATGACAGATAAAATTAGGTTTATTTTCAGGTTCGTTGCCGGCATTGTTATGTATAGCTTCATTTTCGGGTAAGAATACCGATACGGATTTTTCCATAGGATTTACCACAATATATTCTTTTACGCCGCATCTTTCATAAACTCTTTGTTTAGCGCTTGTATCATAACCCATAGTTGACGGCGATGTGATTTCTATTACAAGGTTCGGCGCTCCAAGAATACCCTTATCCTCCATAATAAATTTATTCCTATTTGAAATAAATATAATATCGGGTTGGAATGCGTTAGCATCGTCAAGATATACATCTATCGGGGCATCATAAACAAAACCTAAATTATTTTTCTTAACATGATTTAAGATTAAAAATTCAAGATTTCTGGATATAGACTGATGCTGCCTATTAGGTGCGGGTGTCATTATTAACTCTCCTTCTATAAGTTGATAGGGGCTTCCTTCCGGAAGAGCATAATAGTCCAATACGGTATAATCGGTGCGAAGCGGAAGTGTTTTAAGCAATTGGACGGAGCATTCTTTTTTTGGCTCACGGTTATTTATAATATGTCCTTCGTATCCTTGAAATACTTTATTCATAATTTTATTTTAATTAATTCAAAAATTAGCGTAAATAAATAAAAACAAAATCAATCTGTATTAATCTAATCTGCATATATTATATCACAAAATTATTATTATAAATTCTTAAAGAAAAAGCCCCAGGGTTTATTTAATAAACCGAAGGGCTTATCTAATCATTGCAAGGTTGCGGTTGTCTATCGGTTGTCTATACTACCTGCGCCAGAAGTTTTTTAACATTACCCATAACGGATTTCGGGAGCGGTGCAAAACCTGTTTTTACGGTATATTTTGCAGCCTGTCCCGGACCCAATGCCCAATTTACTAAATCCTTAATTATCACGGTAGTAGAAGAATTCGGCTGTTTTTTTCTAATCATCCAGAATTCAAAGTTTGAATCGGGGTAGGCATTTTTTGCCGAAACATTCCAGACTATAGATTTATCGAAATCAGCCGGAAAGTCGCCCTGTGCTAAGGCAGAATTAGCGGCTGCGGCAATCGTTTCTACGGAACCCACGACATAATTACCCGTCTTGTTAAGCATAGCGGCGCTTGAAAGATGATATTCTAAAATCCATCCAAGACCTACATAGCCGATCGCTCCTGAGGTGCTTTTAACGGCGGCGACCACTGCGTCGCTTCCTAAGTATCCGCTTCCAACCGGCCATGATGGGGATAAGCTTCTTCCGACTTTATTTGCCCATGTTTTGGAAGTATCGGTTAAAAGGCTCGTGAAATCAAATGTAGTTCCGCTCGCGTCTGCCCTGTGGACAACAAATATGTGCAGGTTCGGAAATTTGTACTGCGGATTTAATTTTTTAAATATCGGATTGTCCCAATTATTAATCTTGCCCAGATAAATATCCGCGACTAATTGGGGGGTCATTTTAAGATTGACCTTGTTCGGTATTCCCGGAATGTTGTAAATAACCTGCGCATCGTCAAGAGCGACGGGAACATTCACTAAGCTTGGATACCTTTTTTTAAACTCTTTCGTAAGGTAGGCATCGGATGCCCCGATGGTAATGTTGCCGTCAGCCGCGTTAGAAATCCCGAAACCCGAACCGGTACCGGCGACGGAAACGGTAACATCCGGATGCAGCTTGTGATACTCGACCGCCCACACGGAGTTTAACGGGTAAAGCATCGTGGAACCGGAAATCGTGATTGTCCCCGCAGGCACACCGGATTTTGCGGTCGGGGCTTTAGATTTTGCGCATCCCGCGACAAAAACCGATACGAGAAAAATAATACCGATTGCCGCAAGACCTCCAAAAAATTTTTTAAAATTACTTTTTTCCATAAATCTCCTCCATAAATAAATAGATTTTTAGATTGTTAAATTTGCCTTCATTTTTACAATGACGCTGCTTGCTCTTTCCATTTTAGTTATCTTAACTTTATTATAATAACAAATTAATGTTACAATTTTATTACAGTTTTGTTAAGTTTTTGTTACAATTCCCGACTTATAACTTTTTATGGTATATTTATGATATAATTGCTTTAAACATAGAAAAATTATGAGGAGGTTTTATTATGTCTTTCGATGTTTTTAATCCCGTTAGAATTCATTTCGGCAATAATGCAACCCTGACGGCCGGAAAAATTGCCAAAAAATACTCAAATCTTGCAATGATAATTACGGGCAAAACCTCTATGCAAAAATCGGGAACATTAGACAGGCTTGTAAAGATTTTAAAAGATGCCGGGGTTAACTCCATAATATACGATAAAATCACCCCTAATCCGACAATAGACGAAATAGATGAGGCGGCCGGTATTGCAAGGGAAAAGGGGGCAGGTTTAATAATCGGACTGGGCGGGGGAAGCCCCCTTGATTCCGCTAAGGCCATCGCTGTTGCCGCAAAAGGAAATATCCCCGTTTGGGATTATCTTAAAACGCCTGCCGCGACCGCCCTGCCCGTTATAACAATCGTATCGACTTCCGGAACGGGAAGCGAGGTCAACAGATATTCCGTAATGACAAATCCTAAAACAAAGGAAAAACCGGGTTTCGGTTATGAATGTATGTATCCGAAAGAGGCGATAATCGATCCCGAAATTATGACTTCCATGCCCCCTTATGTTACCGCAGCCACAGGTTTCGATGTTTTTGTCCATGTTCTGGAGGCTTTTACGGGCAAAATGAGAAACGCCTTTTCCTCCGCTTACTGTATGCAGGCCTTTTATCTTTTAAAGGATAACTTGATTAAGGCCTATAATGAACCGAATAATCCGGAGGCAAGGGGAAATATGGCTTTAGCCTCTGCTCTTGCAGGTCTTGCAATCGACTTATCGGGCGTAGGTATAATTCATGCTCTCGAGCACCCCGTTTCCGGCAATTATCCAAATGTTGCCCACGGAGCAGGTCTCGCCGCATTGACGGTAGAATCCATGAAATACAACCTTGAAGCATGTAAAAGGGATTTTATGCTCATAGCCCACCATCTCGGCGTTAAAAGAGCGGGAAAAAGCGACGATGAATATGCCTATTCTTTAATCGAAAAAATACAGGAGATGCTAAGGGCAATAAATTTAAATATTAGATTAAAAGACCTCGGAGTAGAAAAAGACAGACTGCCCAGAATGGCTAAAGAAGCCTTTGCCACTATGGGCTTTGCCGCCAAAAACAACCCGAAGGATGTTGACGAAAAGGCGGCTTTAAGACTGCTGGAATTAAGTTATTAAGGTATAGAACGAGGTAAACAAAAAGCCCCCTTTTTAAGCTGGATTACCGCTTCGCTCTCGACCTTCAGCATCTCCGGCACGCAAAGGCGGCGTGCGCCTTTCAACGCGTGCCTCCGATATGTGAAGTTTCTTTGAAACTTTCCCGCTTACGCGGGAATGACACCTAAATGGTGAAATCGTAAATTCTCTCTTAGTCATTCCGAAGGAAGCAGTATTGTCATTCCCGCGAAAGCGGGAATCCAGATTTACTTAGCGTTGGAATATATAAATATTTTCTAAATCGGGATTTGAGTAAAAAGCCCTCTTTTTAAAGGGGGCTTTTCATATACTATATTTATTTCCTTTTTTATTTATTTTCCTGCCTTAACAGCATTTGCCGCCGCCGACCATACCGTCGTTACTATAAGGTTAAGAACGAGGGCTATAAGCGCAACATACAAAAGCCCAAACGGCGTGTGCATAAAAGTAGTAACGATTGCATGTCCCGCGTTTGCCTCCATAACGAAATAAAGTCCCGATGCCGTTCCGACAAGCCAGCCTGCGATAAGGGCATTCTTGTTCAGCCACTTAGTATAAAGCCCTATAAATATGGGCGGCAGCGTTTGAACTATCAGTATTCCGCCAAGAAGCTGAAGCTGTATGGAGTATGTTTCGGGAACAAGAAAGACAAACCCCAGCGCAAGAAATTTAAATACGACGGATGACCATTTTGCTATATCTGCCTCTGCTTTGTGGTCAAGGTCCGGTTTAAACTCCTTTATTATATTTCTCGTTAGAAGATTTGCCTGCGATATTGCCATTATGGCTGCCGGAACCAAACCCCCGATGAATATGCCGAGAAACGCGAAACCGGTAAACCATGGGGGCATAGTTTTCTCTATTAAAGTAGGAACGACTAATATTCCGTTTCCCCCTACCGCTTTAAGAGCCGAAGGCACCGCATAAATTAATACTCCGAACATTGCAAGAAATGCTAAGCCTATACCGTAAATGGGAAGAAGGGCGGTGCTTAGCCTGACGCTTTTTGCGCTTTTAGCGCTAAGAACTCCGTTAATAGCGTGCGGATAAAGATACAGGGCAAGCGCGCTCAGTATAAAAAGGCTTATGTAGCCGTTGACTAATAAGGGCGGCAATGTAACATAATCTACGGGCGGGGTTTTACCCGCTCCAAGACTTTTTGCGACGGCGAAGGCGTGATGAAATCCCCCATAAGATAACGGCACTAAAATTATAATAACCACTACCGTAATTAAAATGATAACATCCTTCATTACCGCGGTAAGAACCGCGCCCCGGAGCCCGCTCCAAAATGTGAACACGGCAAGTATTACAAAAGATACCAAAAGCGCAATTTCGCTGATTACTTTAACGTCCCCAAACTGAAGAAGCATAACCTGAAGCACCGCTTTCATCCCGACTATTTGAAGCGCTATATAAGGCAGTTCGGCAACTATTCCCGTTAACGCTATTAATATCGCAAGCGTCCTGCTGTTAAACTTATCCCGCACGAAATCCACGGCGGTCACATATCCCTTATCTTTGGATACCTTCCAAAGACTCGGCATTACCACCATTGCAATTCCAAAAGTAACCATAACATAAGGAACGGCAAAAAAGAATAGACTTCCTTTTGCAAACACGCCCGATGGGACGGCAATAAAGGTATATGCCGTATATATATCGGCTCCGACTAAAAACCACATCAGGAATGTGCCGATTTTATTACCCGCTAATGCCCATTCATGCAAATGGTTAAGGTCCCCCGCCCGCCACTTTGACGCCCAGAAGCCGATTATCGTAAATAACAAAAAAAGGGTGATAAAAACTATTATCGTTACCTGAATATTGGACATTATTTATCACCTCCGCCTTTTACTTTAGAAATCAGTAATGCAGCAAAGGAATAAAGAATGGTCGCTATAACAAGCCAGAGCGTCTGAAACCAGTAAAAAAACGGCAGGCCTAAAAAAACCGGGTCAGAGTGGTTGTAAAGCGGCACAACGGCAAGAACAATAATCGGGATTGCGATTAATATCCCGGCAACCGTAAACAAAAAATTCTTACTCATAAATTAACCTCCCCTAAAGTAATGCTAAAGATTAAATTATTATTTATTGGTTTATTATATAATAATATAAAATTAACGCAATTATTTTTGTTAATAATTCTGAGGGGAAATAATTCGGCGGAAAAATTGAAAATTCTTAAATAGTTTCTAAATCGCCATCGGGGGGGCTTTCCTTCGGTTTTACCTTTCTAAAATATTTGCTTATATTTGAAGTAAACGGTATATAATACTCCCCTTATTTATTTTTTCATTACATAGCTTGCTTGATTTCTTTCAATTCATAAGAGATAAATTTAGGATCTTTAACCTGCGCCGATGCGTCTAATAATTCCATGGAAACTACTTTTCCTTGGTCATCATAATCTAAAATCATACCCTCTTTTATTTCATCGCTTTCAGAAATTTTACCGTCATTAAAAATAAGCGTCAATGTATCGGTTTCATCATCATATATGACTTTCATATTTTTAATCCTCAACCCAATATTTTTTTATTTTAATAATAAATAAATCTGACCCCTTTATTTTGTTTTATTAACGAAGTATTTTTATTAAAACGCCTATAATAATGACCGCTCCCACAAGCATTCCTCCTACCGCCGTAATTATTTGATATTTTAGTTTGTATTCAAGTTCCTTTAATGCCTTTTCTAAGTCTGTTTTAGTCGCAATATGGTCGTTTAAAACACGTGCAATTTCTTCCGCCTGAACTTCTGCTTGTTCATCCGTAAAACCTGCTTTTTTCAGCTTTTTTACGTATGCAAGCGTATCATAAACTATGTTTTCCATGAAAATAACCTCCTTTTAATTTTTGCATATCGTATTCAGACTAACATCCATAAGAGATTCCTCTTTTTTAAATTCAGCCATATAATAACATTCTCCTTTAATTATAACATTTTAAGTAAATTTATCAAGCCGGCTTAATAATTTAAAGATTAATATATTGTAGCAAATGGTTGTTACAGAATTATGAAGGTTTTGTTACGTTTATGGTGAATTTTAAAAAGGGATAATATAAGTTTGGAAGGAGGTAAGAAAAAAGGGGACAGATTTAAAATCTGCCCCCTTTTTTAATATTGAACCGCAAGGATTAGAAGTTCCAGATAACGGCGGTTCCGAAAGCCGTAATATCTTTATGCGAGCTATTTGCAAAACCTGTTGTGCCTGCACCAGTATATGAGTCAACACCGGATCCTGTCCATACATATGCGCCCCATGCCTGCCATGCAAGCGTCTTAGTAAAGTGGTGCGTGAAATTAAGGTCAAATTCGGTTCCTATAGTGTTCCCGTTAAACATGGTGGTCGAGGAAGTCGCGCCCGGGTAGGTCACGGTCGTTTTTAACCACGCGGCATGAATTAAGGATTCCTGCAAATCGTTCATCCCAGCGAAATGTTCCGTGGCATCTACCATAATAACATACCTATTTGCTAAGTTTGTGCCCATTGCTTCCCCTGGAGCAGAGTAAAAAGCACCAAGTCCGGGAGCCGAAAACTCGATCGGCTGCCAGTTGTTGCCTATGACATCTCCAAAAAGGGTCCTTGTATTCTGAACCATTGAATAATAAGTCATGTCTAAATGTCCCCCAGAAATAGGACCGCCTACGCCAAATTTTAAGCCCACGGTCATAGGAGTGGAAGTGTTTAATAACTGGGAACCCGTTAAATAAAGGTCATAGCTATTAATCTTTTCCCTAGAAGGCAGAGTAATAATGCTGATGGGCGGCGTAACCAATGTAACTGTGTAAGAGGGGAAGAGCACATCTCCTCTAAAATAATCGAACTCTCCCGCTACATGTGTTCCTTTATTTGCGTATGTAGCGCTTAACCCGCCATAAGTTATGTTGGCGGAAGGATAATAACCAGTGACGGAGAAGTAAGGATTAGATGAACTGTAAATATAAGTGGGAGGAATGGCACCAAACTGGTTTAAATGAGCCTCGGTTAACCACGCGCTCCACGAAACATCGTTCATCGGCTTTAAACTCATAACCTCGATTGTCGGAATCGTGCCGTTCTGAATGTGGGAATAGCCATAAACGGCAGGAGGAACGCCACTAATTGGCCCAGGCGCAATTCCGTTTGCGTATGCGGTTGTTTCATTCCCAAATAGGGTTCCAGCAAATACTCCTACATTACCCAGCGGAATAAAATCGCCTACGCCGTCAGCATTGGTATTGACCGCAACGCCGAGACCGAACTTGACGGGCATACGTCCGAACATAATTGCGCCGATAGGGGTAATAAACCTGATGTAAGCTTGCCTTAAGCCAAAAGTGTTAAAATCATGGTTAAAACCAAATGGCACAGGAGTGTAGCCTAACGCCTGCCAGCCGTTTGATCCATAGCCGATACCGGAAGGGTTATAAGCATTGGTAAGGTCAAACTGAGTAAAAACAGCAACAAGCGGCATGCCATGCACTAACTTATCATAGCTTATAGAAGCGTTCATTCTCAACCTTTGAAGAAATACTTCAAAAGAATTTGAATTCGGATACGCGCCGGTCGTCGTAAACACCTGCGCCTGATTCTGCGACCAAAGTGCCCTGCCGATGTACTGCCCGCTCATCGAGAAGCTGACACCCGCTTTGTTCGCCTGCGAAGCGGCAAAAGACGGTGAAGCCGTTGTTAATGCTAAAAACCCGGCAATTGCAATCGTAAGCAATGCCAGTAATAAAATTTTTCTTTTCATCTTTAACCTCCATTATTTAAGTTAAATTTTTAAAATTCAAAAACTTAAAACACCCACCTAAAGTCATTACTTAAGCAAAACTTGTATTACATAATTATCATATAATCAAATTGCTTGTCAAGCATAAAATAAATATTTTTAAAAATATTAATTTATTATAAAAGTTAGGTTTATTCTAATATATGAATATGCTTATATACTAATTACAGTATTGCGCCGCCTCCGTTATTACGCGAACTGGGCTGCGCCGGCATTTAGAACTGCCGCCGGTTTATTATTTTCCGCAGGTATTCCGTCATTCGGCTCCCTATCGTTTAAAAAACCGTTTATCTTCTTTACCAGCTTAGAATTTATATCGTGTCCGGTCTTTTTTGCCACCACCCTGCCTTTGAGCCTGTAACCCGAAAGATATAAGTCGCCGATTAAATCCAATACTTTATGCCTTATGAACTCGTCTTTATATCTAAGCCCTTCTTTGTTAAGAACGGAGGTTTCGTCCAGCACTAAAGCATTATCCAAGCCCCCGCCCAGCGCAAGCCCGTTCTTTTTTAAATATTCGACATCCTTTAAGAAACCGAATGTCCTTGCCTTTGAAATCTCCTTATAAAAGTTAAACCCGTCAATTTTCAAATCGAAAGAGCCGGAACTTACCAACGGGTGATTAAAGTCCATAATATAAGATATTTCGAAGCCGTTTGCGGGATATACGGCAATGCTTACATCGCCCTCGTTTGCGCTTTTCTCCCCCGCATGCTTTTCCGAATAAATATCCCCGCTCTTTAATATTATCGGTTTAAATACCTCTATATACCTTCTGTTTGCGTTTAACTCTTTAATTCCGCTTTCGTAAAACGCTTCGTAAAAGACCCTTGCGCTGCCGTCCATAGCCGGAATCTCGTCTCCATAAACCTCTATAACGGCATTGTCGATACCCGCACCCCATAAAGCCGACATTAAATGTTCGACTGTGGAAACGCACCCTGCGCCGCTTTTGCCGCTTCCAGCCTCTTTACCCGTCCTTCCTATGCTGGTTCTTAATGTCGTGGAACAGATATTGCCGGGAGCGGCTTTAATTATAACATTCGGCTTTAAGTCCTTTCGTACGAAAGTAATGCCCGAACCCGCTTTCGCCGGTTTAACCGCAATGGACGACTCTTTGCCCGTGTGCAAACCGATTCCTTTAAAGAAAAGTATATTGGACACCGTGCATTGAAATTCGCCTTTTTCTTCTTTTAATACCGCAAATTTTTCCAACATGACAGCTTAATTAACCTCGTTATTAACCTCTAAAATCGTTATGAATTACCGCTTCGGCGAAGCGGGTCGGAATATCTTAATCCCGCCTTTGCCGTAATGGCAATTATTTATAGTTTTTATCTGCAAAAAATGTGCCAATATAGATATAAATGGCTTGAATAGATAAAAATTAAGAAAATCAAGCGGTTACATTGCGGCTACAAAACGGGTTTTCTTGCCGCTTTAGTTAAATACGAATTTTTGTTCGCATTATGGTGCGAACTAAAATTCATGGTTTATAAAACCTTTCTTTTTCGCTGTAAATGCACCCGCAGTATTGCTGGCGGTATAAGCCGTATTCGTAAGACAGTTTCACCCCTTCCTTGTAGCCCAGCCTAAAGTCTTCATAATAAAAATTCACGCCGTATTTCTTTTGCAAGTTAAAACCGACTTCTTTAATGTAATCGTGTTTTTGATGTTTGCTGTATAAAAGAGTAGTCGAAAAATGGGTAAATTTGGAGGATTTTGCAAGGGAAGCGGTTTTTTCAAGCCTTTTACTTAAACAGTAATAGCAACGATTTTCTTCCCTGAATGCGACATTTCTAATAAACTCCTCCATATCGTAATTTTTTTCGTAGATAACCTTAAAATCAACCGTTTTGCTAAATTTTTTTAAGGATTCCTCTCTTCTTAAGTACTCGCCGCACGGGTGAATGTTAGGGTTATAAAAATATCCGATAACGGTACCAAACCCTTTATTTACAACCGTATAAGGATACATTAAACAGGGGGAGCAACAGATATGAAGCAGAAGTTTATTTTCCATTTTTTTGTATAACCTTAAATCACCGTTAGAGCGCCAAGAAAAAAGGGGTCTGATTTCAAATCAGACCCCTTTTTTCCCTTTTTCCATTTAAAACAAAGAGTCTTCTTTTGTCAGGCCAAAATGCTTGTAGGCAAGTTCCGTGGCAATCCTGCCCTTTTTTGTCCGCAATATAAACCCGCAAGAAACAAGATAAGGCTCGACTACATCCTCAAGGGTATCTTTTTCGTCGTTCATTGCCTGCGCAATCGTTTCTATTCCAACCGGTCCGCCGCCAAATTTGTCTATTATCATTCTTAAAAAAAGTTTGTCGTTAGCATCAAGCCCTAATTCATCAATCCCGAGGCTTTCAATGCCGAATTTTGCAACGGCTATGTCAACGGCATCTTTTTTTAAATGAACCATATAATCCCTTAGCCGCCTTAAAAGCCTGTTTGCAATCCTCGGCGTTCCCCTTGAACGGCGCGCAATTTCAAAAGCGGCCTTATCGTCTATCTTAATGCCGTAAAGGGATGCGCTTCTTATAACAATCCTTACCAGATCGTCCGGTTCATAATATTCAAGCCTCGAAGAAAACCCGAACCTGTCCCGAAGCGGAGACGGAATAAGCCCCGCCCTTGTGGTCGCGCCGATAAGCGTAAACCTCGGCAGGCTGATTCTTATGGATTTTGCCGTTGCACCCTCGCCTATTATAATATCGAGTTTAAAATCCTCCATGGCGGGATAAAGCATCTCGGCAGCGGGCTTCGGCAGCCTGTGTATCTCGTCGATAAATATAATATCGCCGTTGCCTGCGGAAGATAAAAGCGCCGCAATATCGCCCGCCTTTTCTATGGACGGCCCCGAAGTTATTTTTATATTAACCCCGAGTTCATGGGAGATGATACTTGCAAGCGTGGTTTTGCCAAGTCCCGGCGGCCCAAAAAATAAAAGGTGGTCTAAATCGTGATGCCCCAAAATGGCGCTTCTTTTTTTTGAAGCGTTTATAAAAATTAAAAGATTTTTTTTGAGTTTGGTTTGTCCTATATATTCGTCAAAACTGGCGGGTCTTACAGGGTTGTCAAATTCGTTACCCTCTTCCTTTAATAAACCTTCCGCTTCACTCCCGTGAAGTTCCTTATTATCGATATTTTTATCGTCTTCATCCGTAAAATCTTTTTTAAAAGAACTCATACAGGGTAATTAAATGTTTTTTAACTTTTTTAACGAATATATATATATCAAACACTCCTTTGTCAATCCTTCGGTATCAATATCCGTTATTCCGGCGTCTTTTATATTCTTGTAAATTTTGCTTGCAAGATTAAAAGACTCTATTCTTGAATACCCCAACGCCTCTAATGCGTAGGAAGATTCAAGAATAATATCCGACGGCTGAATATTACCGGCCTTATTATCAAGATTATTACCGCTATTGCCATTAAATGCCGTTCGCGCTCCACTCATTTTATCCTGAGCATCCGCTTTTTCCGCCAACCTGTTTGTGAAATCCGCAAAATTTGAATTGTTATCTGCGGCGCCGCGTTCGCCTGCGGCGATGTCCTTGACGTCCTCATAATTACAAATATCTTCAGCCTTTATATCGCTGATTAAGGCAGGTTTTTTAAGGATTTTATTTTTAAGCTCCATAATGATGCGTTCGGCTTTAGCTTTGCCTATGCCTTTAATTTGCGATAGCGCGGATATGTCCTGCGTGGTTAAAATATTTAAAAAGTTATTGGGGTCGATTCCCGAAAGAACTGTTACGGCAAGCTTTGGCCCGACATCTTTAACTTCCAGAAGAAGACTGAATATTTCTCTTTGCAGGGAGGTATGAAACCCGTAAAGCGTAATACGGTCTTCCCTGACATATGTATAAATGAAAAAACTCGAATTTTGATTTAAAGGGCCTGCGGCAGGAATAAAAACCTCATATCCGACCCCGTTTGCCTCTAATATTATAGAGGATTTTTCGTTATCCCTGTAAATTACCCTTCCTTTTAAATAGGCAATCATTTCTCATTTTTTAAGATTTTTATGAATAAATAAAGTTCGACATATCGGTGGCGCAGCAAACCGCTATTGCAAGAGCGTCCGATATGTTGCTGTCCATATTATCGTTTAAAAAAGCCTTAATGTTGGAACTTTTAGAAGCGCATATTATATTTAATGCCTCTTTCATCTGTTGTTTATTTGCATCCCCATAACCCGCAATACTCTTTTTTACAAACCGCGGCGAATATTCCTTTAATTTTATGTTGAAAACGGATGATAAAAGGCATATAACCCCTCTTGCCTGAGAAAGTTTAATTAAAGAAGCGGGATTTACTCCTGAAAACACAGACTCCAAAGACATTATGCCCGGCGAATATTCCTCCATAACCTCTCTTAGTTCCTCGTAAATTTTACCCAAATTTGAAGGAAATTCTTTATTTTTTGCATCTATTAACCCGCAGGATATTAAATTAAAAGTCCTTCCGAAAGACGGTAAATCCAAAACCGCCCATCCTGTCAGCCTTGAACCCGGGTCAACTCCCAAAATCCTGTAACTCATAAAGGAAAAAAATAAAATTAATAGATTACCGCTTCGCTCTCGCACTTCGTGCTCGTGAAGTTTCAAAGAAACTTTACCGCCGTAGCGGGTTGGAACATATGAAATATGTTAAGCCTCCGCCTCCAGTATATCAAAGTTCGCATAAATATTTTGAATACCTTCTATCTCTTCCAGCGCATCCATAAGTTTAACCATCTGGCCTGCCTCTTTTCCTTTAAGCTCGATATTTGTCTGGGGTATATAAGAAAGTTCGGAAAACTTTTCTTTCATTCCCTTAGACTCGAATGCGGATTTAACGACCTCGAAGTCTTTTATATCCGTATAGACTAATACCTCGTCATCTTCGGTTTTTATGTCTTCCGCTCCTGCCTCAAGCGCCGCTTCCATAACCGTGTCTTCGGGATAAAGACTTGCTTCGAACCCTATAACACCCTTTTTGTTAAACATCCACATAACGCAACCCGATTCTCCAAGGCTTCCGCCGTGTCTCGATAATGCGTGCCTAACCTCTGAAACGGTTCGGTTTCTATTATCGGTTAAAGTCTCGATAAGTAAAGCCACCCCCGCCGGACCGTATCCCTCATATATTATTTCCTCGTAAGTATCGCCTTCAAGCTCTCCCGCCCCCTTTTTCATAGCCCTTTCGATATTATCTTTGGGCATATTGGCGGCTTTGGCTTCCTCGATGGCGAGCCTTAATCTCGGGTTAGTGGACGCATCTTTCCCGCCTATTCTGGTGCTTGTGATAATCTCGCGGATGATGTTGGTAAAAATCCTGCCTCTCTTTGCGTCCAAAGCCCCTTTTTTTCTTTTAATGGTGCTCCACTTACTGTGACCGGACATAAAAACCCCCAAATAATGAAATAATAAATAAAATCGGCTAAAAAATTATAATGATATGGTGCGAAAGGGGGGACTCGAACCCCCATGGGCAAGCCCGCTGGATTCTAAGTCCAGTGCGTATACCAGTTTCGCCACTCTCGCAGAATTTATCCTTTAAATTTAATAATTATATCAAAATTAATTAAAAAGTGAAAATATTTAATGCGTCCCAAATCGGGATTTGGGTGCGAGCAGGGCATAAAAAAGATAAACGGCGGTAGGAGGCGATAAATTGAAAAAGATTTTAACTTGAATTTAAGGACTGTTTTTAAGTGGCGGGGCCGACGGGGATCGAACCCGCGACCTCCGGCGTGACAGGCCGGCGTTCTAACCGTCTGAACTACAGCCCCGTATAATAAGATATGAATAAAACCACGAGTGTTGAATATATTAATGTATTAGCTTAAGAATAGCAATAACAATTCCGACCGTTACGCCGACCTGAACTATAAACAGCCCTGCAAACCACTTTATAAGCCTGATTTCCAGATTATTCATCTTAATATCTATTCTTGCTTCAAGCTCTTTCAAACCGTTAGCCAAATCCGTCTTAGTAACAATATCGGATAAAAACGCGGACGAAAGTACCTCTACCTGTGCCTCGGCAAAAGCCTTTGCCTGTTTTTCAGGCATACCGGCGGCTATTAATTTTTCCGCATAAGCCAGCGTGTCAAAAATAATAGCTTCCATAATACCGCTATGATAATTGATTCATAAAGAAAAGTCAAGGAATTAATACTGCGTGTTTCAGGTATTCCATTGATATGGTAGGCGGAACAGGGTTCGAACCTGTGACCCCCGGCTTGTAAAGCCGATGCTCTAACCTGCTGAGCTATCCGCCCATAAAAACACAACTGCCCCCGCCTTTAATAAATTTTAAAAACGAGAGCAGTAAATAAAAGTTGCGCGTAATCCAAAATTACCACTTTCCTGTGTTGACAGCCTCTTTGAAAGATTTGCCGGCTTTAAACTTTGGAGATTTAGAAGCCTTAATTTGAATCTCCTTTCCCGTTTGGGGATTTCTCCCTTTTCTTGCGGCTCTTTTCGCAACTTCAAATGTGCCGAAACCGACAAGCCTCACGGCGTCGCCTTTTTTTAAAGCGTTAATAATAGCGTCAATTGTTGCGCTAAGGGCTTTCTCGCTATCGGCTTTGGTAAACTTAGACAGCTTTGCAATTGCATCAACTAATTCTGCTTTTGTCATACTTAACTTCCTCCTTTACATTTTAAAGGTTTTAATGGTTTACTTTTTAACCGCCGTACTTAATATCCAATGTTTACAAGGGTTTTGATAAAACATACTTAATATATATATGTTTTTAACATATATGTCAACAAAAAAATGTGTATTTTATCTACTTTATAAAAAAATAATCTGTTTTTCCCTATAAATTTATTAGTAGGCACGCCTGTCAACCATCGTCAAACCGCCGCTACAAAAGGGTTCGACTCCTTTAATCGTCCAGAAAGCCCCTATCAATTAGATTTAGCACGGGCATCCTTTTCGTAAAGAAGGATGGGCAACCCATTATTTATAACTACATCGTCATTTATAACGCATTCCTTAATTGTCGGATCCGTCGGTATTTCGTACATAACATCGAGCATTATAGATTCAAGGATAGTTCTTAATCCCCTTGCTCCCGAACCATACTTTATAGCCTTTTTTGTAATTTCTTTAATCGCGGAATCGGTAAATCGTAAATTCACATCTTCCAACTCAAACAATTTTTGATACTGCTTGACTAAGGCGTTTTTGGGTTTTGTTAAAATTTCTATAAGGGCCTTTTCATCCAATTCTTCAAGCGTGGCTATAACGGGAAGCCTTCCGATAAATTCTGGAATAAGCCCGAATTTTAATAAATCCTGCGTTTCAACCTGTTTTATTATTTCATAAGGATTATTAGATTTATTGGGCTTGGCGATTGCGTTAAAACCTATAGGCTGAGAATGGACCCTCCTTTCGATAATCCTGTCTAAACCGTTAAAAGCGCCTCCGCATATAAACAGGATATTGCTCGTATCAATCCTTAAAAATTCTTGATGGGGATGCTTTCTGCCCCCTTTCGGAGGAACATTTGCAATCGTTCCTTCGATTATTTTTAAAAGCGCCTGCTGAACGCCTTCCCCTGATACATCTCTTGTTATAGAAACATTATCCGATTTTTTTGCTATCTTATCGATTTCATCGACATATATAATGCCCTTTTGAGCCCTTTCGACATCATAATCGGCATTTTGTAAAAGGGAAAGAAGAATGCTTTCGACATCTTCGCCTACATAGCCTGCTTCCGTAAGCGTCGTGGCATCGGCTATAGTGAAAGGCAAATCAAGCATGCGGGCAAGCGTTTGAGCCAAAAGAGTTTTACCGCTGCCCGTGGGTCCGATTATCAAAATGTTGCTTTTTTGCATCTCGACATCCGCATTATTATATTTATCTTTTGGATTATGAGCCGCATTGTTATGCCCGATACTTTTAACGGAAAGGTTGTGTTCTATCCTTTTATAGTGATTATAAACGGCAACGGAAAGGACCTTTTTTGCTCTTTCCTGACCTATTACATACTGATCCAAAAAATTTTTAATTTCTACCGGCTTATAAAGATAGTTTTTAGCTTTAATGTCCGGTTCGGCAGGCTTACTCTCTTCCGATATAATTTCATTGCAAAGATTAATACATTCATCGCAAATATAAACGGACGGTCCCGCAATTAGTTTCCTGACATCATCCTGCGATTTACCGCAAAAGGAACAGTAAAGTTCTCTACCCGAATTATCATTATTATTACTTTTTCTTGCCATATCCGTTACCTCTTTTTTACTCTTTTGCGCTTATTTTACGCTTTTAATATCTTTCTTGTCCACGACCTTGTCGATAATGCCGTATTTAGCGGACTCAGCGCCGCTCATATAAAAATCTCTCTCGGTATCCACCTGAATCTTATCTATAGGCTGAGAGGTATGAAAAGCTAAAATCTGATTTAGCTCCTCTCTCATCCTGAGAATTTCCCTTGCCTGTATATCGATATCCGTGGCCTGCCCCTGAAATCCGCCGGCAGGCTGATGTATCATAATCCGGGAATGAGGAAGGGCAAACCTCTTTCCTTTTGTGCCTGCGGCTAAAAGCACTGCCCCCATGCTTGCCGCCTGCCCCATGCACAGCGTAGAAACATCCGGTTTTATATATTGCATAGTATCATAAATTGCAAGCCCGGAGGTTATAATGCCGCCGGGGGAATTGATATAAATACTTATATCTTTTTCCGGGTCTTCCGATTCGAGAAAAAGCAGCTGCGCTATTATAAGATTGGCAAAGTTGTCGTCTATCGCATCTCCGACAAATATAATTCTATCCTTTAAAAGACGGGAATATATATCGTAAGCCCTCTCCCCTCGGTGTGTTTGCTCGACGACTATCGGAACAAGTGACATTTTTATTATACTCCTTAAAGTTTCTAAATTTTTATTTATTTATTTATATACCTAATAATACATATCTCTAAATATATGATACCTTACTTGATATAAGAAAATCAAATATCTTATCTTCGAGCAAGGCTTGTTTAAGATTATTGCGGGCCTCGGCTGTAGCATAGAAGCTCTTTACTTCGTCTTCTTTCAAGCTTGACTCTCCCGCCGTTTTTTTATAAAATTCTTCAAAATCGCTTTCGTCTATTTTAATATTTTCCGTTTTGGAAATTTCGGAAAGCAAAAGATATAATACCAGCTCCCGTTTTGCTATAAGCTTAAGCATATTCAATAAATCGCCCTTTTGCTTTTCGTCAATATCTTTATATTTGCCCTGTTTTTTTAAATCCTCTAATCTTGCCAAAGCGTCTTCCTCTATGACGCTTTCGGGCAAATCGACCGGGTTAAGTTTGACAAGCTCGTCGGATATTAACGACCTGATAGATTCTTTGTATCTTTTATCTTCATATTCTTTAAGACTTTTTTCGACATATTCCTTAAACTCGTCAACATCTTTGAAACTGCCGAAATTTTTAATCGTTTCGGCATTAAGTTCGGGCAGTATTTTTTTATCTATTTCCTTAATAACGCCCTTTACCTTAACATTTCTTTCCTTGTCGTCATATTCAAAGTTATCGCCCTTCTTTTTACCGATAAAAACGGATTCGAAAGACTTATCGATAATATTCGAATTAAGGCTTATTAAATAGTCCTTTGCGTTATCCATCTCTTTGCCTGCCTCATCTTCCGTAATGTAATCTATCTTGACGAAATACCTGTCGCTATCGTTTATACGGCTTAAGTCGTCCTGCTTTTCGCTATCCGCCGTCCTTTCAAGCAGGAAATTAATTTCATCTTTAATAACTTCGTCCGTAATATCCCTTTTCTTAACTTCTTTAATTTTTAAATCCAAATTTAAATTTTTTACGGAGGGCATAATTTCGAAATATATGGTGTATTCTTTATCGTTCTTTTTCTCCATTCTTGGGGTTCCGACCACGAAAAGGTCTTTTTCGGCTAATATTTTTTTAAAATCTTCGTTTAAAATCTCGGCCGCCGCTTCTTCAAGAAGTTCCGCCTCATAAAACTTTTTTATAATGGATAACGGGGCCTTCCCGGGCCTGAAACCCTTGATATTCGACTGCTTAGCCGCTGTCTCTAATTTCTTTTTTAAAAGCTCATCCGTCCTTAAGTCGTCTAATTTTAAATTGACCTTTTTCTTTACCGAAGTTTCATCCTCTACGACAAAATCCGCAACTGCGTTATCCATTAAAATCCCCTTGTAAATTTAAATTATATGAACGACGGGAACAGACTTAAGTCTGTTCCCAAAAATAATCAGCCGACAAATATAGGCCTCTTTGAAAGCATATCCGGAAGTATTAAGTTTCTGTACGGCATATTTTTAGTTTCGCCTTTAATTTCCTTTATTAACTCTTCCTCGTTAAGATTGAAATTTTTTCTTTCCTTGTACCTGTTTCTAACCGGCAAAGCCCCCCCTTCCGCTTCTTTATGCCCCACGACGACGATATACGGAACCCATTCTTCCTCCGCAAACATAATCTTTTTGCCGAGGCTGAAATCCCTGTCGTCGATGTCAACCCTGATGCCGGAGCTAAAAAGTTTTTCCTTAAGTTTAACCGCAAAACCCAGAAATTTATCGGATACGGGGATAATTCTTACCTGCGTTACGCTAAGCCATAAAGGCAAAACAGGAATATTTTTTTTAAGAGCCTCTTCCAAAATGAGATACATCCATCTTTCTATTGCGCCGACGGAAGAATGGCAGATTATGCATCCCTCCTTTTCGCCGTTTTCGTTAACAAAATTTATGCCGTATCTTTTGGCATCCTCGACATCGAGCTGGACGGTCGAAAGCTGGCAGGAACCGTTCACGGAATCCACTCCCTGAAATTCATGCTTAAGCGCCCAGTAGTGCTTCATTTTAGACAATGTTTCGATAAGAGCAGGTTTCTTTGAATATTTTAAAAGTTCGATAATTTTATCTTTATATTTATCATAATACTCCTTAACTATTCTAAAAACAACGGCATATTCAATTTTTGCGGCCTCGGCTAAATCGGCATATTGTTTGTAAAGCACCTGATACTCGTTAAATCCTTCTTCCAAATTAAGACAAAAACTATGGATATCCGGCATCGTGAAACCCCTGAGTCTCCTTAAACCGGATAACTCCCCGCTTTTTTCGTATCTAAAGCTTTTCGAAAACTCGTAAAACCTCAGCGGCAACTGTTTATAACTAATCTTCGCGTCTTTAAGCATGGAAAAAAGTCCAAAATCGCCTGCAAACCTTAAAACAAACTCTTTGCCTTTTGCAAATCCCCCGCTTTCGCTTTTTTCATCGGGCACAAAAACGGAATAATGCCGTTCATGAAAGGATTCCCCCTGCCCTTTAATCTCGGGCTTGTTCCAGTTATATATCAGGGGCGTTTCAATCTCCATGCATTTTAACCGGTTTAAGGCGATATCTTCCGCCCAATCGGATAAAAGTTTGTATAACAGCGTCCCTTTCGGATAAAGCCTCAAATGTCCCGAATCAGAGTTTTCCTCATGGTCGGCAATTTCAAGCCGCCTCATAGCCGCAACGGATGGGGGAGTTGCGCCGTCTTTAATTTTAAATTCCTCGAAGGCGATAACCTTTCTTAAGGACGGAAAGTCTTTGAGGGTACCTTTGTCTAATATGTTTTTATCGTTTAAATTTATTTTAGTCTCTGCGCCGGTATAATCCAATATAAAAAATTCGCTTTCCACATCTTTTACGACATCTTCCCTTGTCTTATGAATAGCCTGATTCGGGGCTGATTCGTTTACTATATGCCGCGACGACTCGCTTAAAGGATGTCCCTTACAGGATATTTTAAAGCTTTTATACCAGCCGAAAGGAGCCCTGTAAACCGGGCCGATAGATTCCAACTCCGTTTTTAAGCCGTCTAAGGTCTTAATCGCAAAAGACGGTTCGGCAAGACTGTTTGACAGGTGGGCGTAAGGATATAAAACTATAATCCGGGGTTTTAACTTTTCTGAAATGCCCTTTATCTCGTAAAAAGCCTTTTTAACGATTGCGTTTGCATCCGATGCGTCGCCTTTTTCTACGGTGCAAAAAACAACTAACGGATCTTTAAACGAAACCTCGGGCTCTTTAACGGAATTTATGAGGGTTTCTTCGGCAACAGGCGTTTTCCCGGTCAAAGAATAGCTGAAAGTATCGGCATGAATGATTAATAATTGCATATGTTATATGTTAAAAGTCGTTAGGAAGGCTCTCGAGTTCCCTTGCCGTAAAAACGGGACCGTCTTTGCAAACATAAACGCTTCCGACATTGCACCTCCCGCATTTGCCCAGCCCGCATTTCATTCTATTTTCAAGAGTCGTAATAATATTTTCTTTGTCAAAACCCATCTTTTCTTCTAAGGACTTTAAGGCAAATTTTATCATAATCGGGGGTCCGCAAACGACGGCAATGCTATTTTCGCCTTTAAGGGGGAGCTGTTCGAGAATAGTAGGAACAAAACCTACTTTCCCCGTCCAATCCGGAGTTTCGCCGCCCGGATCGACGGTAATAACCACCTCTGTATTTTTATATTTTTTCCAGTCGTCAAAAACATTTCTATACAAAAGGTCGTTCACGGTTCTTGCGCCGTATAAAACGGTTATTTTGCCGTAATCGTCCCTTTCGTCGAAACAGTATTCCAGAATTGATTTTACGGGCGCCATACCGATACCGCCGCCGACAAAAACAAGATTTTTGCCCTTCATTCCGACCGTATCGAAATAGTTTCCATAAGGGCCTCTAAAGGATAGTTTGTCTCCGGGATTTAATCCGTTTATACCCGTGGTTGCCCGACCCGAGGTTCTAAAACTAAATTCAAAAAATTCTTTTCTTAGAGGAGACGATGAAAACCCAAAGGTCGATTCCCCTTCTCCTATAACCGAAAACTCTCCAAACTGACCCGGCAAAAAATCGATGCTGCCGCCGTTTATGGCAAGGCGGATTGTTTTGGTATCGTTGGTTTCCTGAATAATTTCCTTTATTTCCGCTAACTTAGGTAAATAAATATTTTCCATTAACTATCTGCTCCCCGCTATATGTTAATAACAATAATTATTAAATTAACCCTGCCAGATCCTTTACCACTTCCTTGATATCTATATCCTCGGGACAATTTCTCGAACACCTGCCGCACCCGACGCATAAATACTTGTTAAATTTCTCGCTGTATATTTTAAATTTGTGCATAAGCCTTTGCCTGTACCTGTCGCCCTGCGTAACCCTTGGATTATGTCCCGATGTATGAAGCGTAAATATTGCAAACTGGCAGGAATCCCAGTTTCTAATCCTTCTGCCTTCTTTCAAATTCCCTTCATCCTGAATGTCAAAGCAATGGCATGTCGGGCAGGTATAAGTGCAAATCCCGCAGCCGATGCAGGATAAAAACCTGTCCTGAAAATAGTTATGTTCAAAATTTTTATCCAAAAACCCCTTTGTCTTTTCGATTTCAAAAACCTTTTTCCAGTCCTTATCTGCAGGAATCTGAGCCTTCGTTATTTCTTTAAACAGGCTTAAGTATGGGGTTATAAGTTCCAACCCCTTTTCGCTTACCACGGCGGCAAAATATTTATTATCCTCCTTTTTAAGGAGTATATCCGAACCGTAGGAACTTTCGGGAGAAAGCTGCATCTCCGTGCAAAAACAATAATTGTCGGGCTTTTTGCAGGCTATAGAAATTATGGTTAAATTCTTAAATCTTTCGTTAAAAAATTCGTCCTTGTAATCCCAGTTAAAGACCTTATCCATTATGGGGCCCGCAGCGGCATCGCACGGCCTTCCGCCAAAAATAACTCTTTTTTTGTTTTCGCCCGTAACCGCTCCAAGACCGTCTTTTATATCGACATCTACTCCCGAAACTGAATATTCGAAAAGGGTTTCGGTTTTAGGAAGAAGATATTCTTTATAAGACATCTTCGGCAAAAGTATATCGAGGTTTGCCTCGTCAAATTTATCTATTTTTCCGTAAAATGTGTCCCCGTCTTTGTCCTTTGGGGCTATAACATTAAAATTATCCGATATTAAAGAATTAACGAATTTTTTTAAATCTTCGGCTAAGATTTCAAAATATTTTTCTTCCATTCTACAGGCTCTCCTACATCTTACTTTATAAACTCGTTAAAATCACTTTCGCTAAACACTCCGAACACCGGTTTGGCATTAATATCAAGTCCCGATTTATAGCCAAAAAGATTGTTGACATCCCTTGCCATTTTTTCATTAATCAGCATAAGGGGAATATTTACGGGACAGGCGCGCTCACATTCGCCGCAGCCGATGCACCTGCCAGAAAGATGATAAGCCCTGATTAAGTTCCACTGGGCATTGCCTGTCTCTTCAAGATTTGTGTCTATCCATTGAGGCATATTCTTTTCGACGATACACCTTGAACAATAACATAACGGACAGGCCTGTCTGCATGCATAACACTTTATGCATTTGTCGAATTCTTTTTCCCAGAAGGAATTTTTTTCTTCGGGGCTCATAGAATCCAGCTCTTCTATCCTTGCATAAGGCTTCAGATTACCGGATAAATTAAGCTTCGGGTCTTCGGAAGGGACAAGGTAGTCATATAATATAGGCGTATGTTCATTGCAGATTAGGCATTTATCGTAAACGGAGGCTTCGGAAACAGCCGTTTCACCTTTATCGGCAAGATTTTGTCTGATGACGCCGTTACATTCTACTCCTATAATCTTTATATTATCCCTTGAAACCTGATACTCCTGTATTAATGCGTTAAGCGCCTTTTCGTCGCATCCTTTAACGACTATGCCTATTTTGCCAAATTTTTTAACCTCCGGCTTTTTTAAAAATACCGCCAAATCTTGAACGGCATGATGATTAAAAGACAGCCTATTCGCATCCTCCGCCTTTGTAATAAATACCGGACGCATCCTCTGGGGGTTTGAGCCTACGGCAAAGCCGATTACTAAGCTAACCTCCCCGCTTTCCAAAAGGTCTTTTGCTATCTTTTGCAGCTTTTCGTCTATATTTGCCATATAAGGTCCTAAAAATTAAACTTAAATCGGTTATATTATAGAATAGATCCCGCCGTAGCGGGTCGGGACATATGAATTATTATTTGGTTTATTTAATTATTTTTTAAATATATCGCTTGAATTATCATTCAGCGACTTAATCTTATCGGTAAATTCATTAATTACGGAAACCCATTTATTACCCTCCGAGGCGCTAATCCATGAAAATTCGAGCCTGTTTAAATCTACGCCCAAAAAACCCAGTAAATCTCTGAAAGCCGCGTATTTTCTTCTTGAATGATAATTTCCGCTGATATAATGGCAGTCTCCGGGATGACAGCCCGAAACCAATACGCCCTTTGCCCCTTTCTTAAACGCCTCGACGATGAACAAGGGGTCTATTCTTCCCGAACAGGGGAGTTTGATTACTCTTACATTGTCCGAATATTTCATTCTGCTTGTTCCCGCAAGGTCCGCTCCACTGTAGGTACACCAGTTGCAAACAAATGCGATAATTCTGGGGTCGCTCACATTGTTTCCGCCGGATTTCACAGGCTTTTCTTTTTTATCTTCCATCTAAAAACAGGCTCCTTTTTTATTTTAATATTATCAGGGATAGTTAAATTGCTAAAGACCTAATCTCCGCATATATCTGGTCGTCCATAAATCCTTTGACATCTATGGATTTAGAAAAGCATGCGTTGACGCATGCGCCGCAT
>JAKBNN010000008.1:37100-40512 GCA_021831025.1 bacterium
AAGGACCCGACTCGCGCGCAGCAGGGGCTCGGTCCATCCGACGACGGCCGCACCGTCGGCGGTAAGTCGCGCACCCGTTGACGCACGCGCCGCAGCCGGTACAAAGCCCTGGATTAACGCTGGCGACGACTTTTATAACCTTGCCGCTTCTATCCTTAATCTCCTTTCTGCTAATCGCGCTAAAACCGCAAACCCTTTGGCAGTAAAAGCAGGCAACGCAAGTCGCTTCATTGACGCCGGCAATTGTTCCTTCGACTTCGTATTCGTTCTTTGAAAACAGCCCCAGTATTTTAGATGCGGCGGCGGAACCGGAAACAACAGACTCGGGAATATCCCTCGGACCCTGCGCCATACCCGCAAGATAAATCCCTGCCGTAGAGGATTCCGCGGGACGGAGCTTCGGATGGGACTCCGTAAAAAATCCGTATTTATCATAAGATATGCCGAGCATTTGCGCCGTCTTGTCGGAACCCTTTTTGGGTATGACGCCGGTTGCAAGAACCACCATATCTGCGGCAATCTCAACCTGATTTCCCGAAAGCGTATCGGCGCCTTTGACGATAAGTTTGCCGTTATCTTCGTAAATCTTCGAGACCCTGCCCCTTAGATATACCGCCCCGTCCTGCTCCATTGTTCCCCTGACAAACTCTTCGTATCCCTTGCTTGTCGCCCTTATGTCTATGTAAAAAACATAACTCTGTGAACCGTGAACCTTATGCGCAAATAATTTTGCATGCTTTGCGGTGTACATACAGCAAACCTTCGAGCAATAAGGAACGCCTTTTTCGGGGTCTCTCGAACCTACGCATTGAATAAACACGATTGTCTGCGGGGTTGTTCCATCGGATGGTCTTTTAATCACGCCTTCGGTCGGGCCGGATGCCGATAAAAGCCGTTCAAACTGTAAGCCTGATACGACATCCTTATATTTGCCGTAGCCATATTCGCCGTAAAGGGAATTATCCATAAGGTCGTAGCCGGTCGAGGCGACGATTGCGCCGACCGTTTCTTCGATAATCTCGTCCTTTATATCAAAATCTATGCACTTTGGTCCGCATGCCTCGTAGCATTTGACACATTTTCCGCCTTTTTTAAAGTGAAGGCAGACCGACCTGTCCAATACCGGAACAAGCGGAACGGCTTGAGGAAAAGGAACATATATCGCAGTCCTTTCGGACAAATTCACATTAAATTCGCTTTTGACATTTTTATGCATCGGACAGGCATTCCAGCAGTCGCCGCAGCCGGTGCAGTCATGCTCGACAACGCTTCTTGCCTTTTTCCTGATTTTTATTTTAAAATTTCCGATATATCCCGAAACATCTTCGACTTCGGAATAAGTATATAGCTTTATGTTTGGATGCTGGTTTACCTCAACCATTTTCGGCGTCATTATGCAGCTTGAGCAGTCCAATGTGGGAAATGTTTCGTCAAGCTGAATCATTCTTCCGCCGATGGACGGCTCTTTTTCCACAAGCAAGACCTCTACTCCGCCGTTTGCGATATCCAGCGCCGCTTGAATGCCTGATATTCCTCCGCCGATAACGAGCGCTTTTTTGTTTAAAGGAACCCTGACATCTTCGATGGGTCTGTCCCTTTTTACCTTTTCCACCATCATTTTCATTAAATCTACCGCTTTTTGCGTAGCCCTTTCTTTATCCTCGTGAACCCATGAAACCTGCTCCCTTATATTAGCAATCTCAACAAAATACGGATTTAATCCTTCTTTAACCGCGGCTTTTCTAAATGTATTTTCATGCATATGCGGAGAACACGCCGCAAGAACGATTCCGGTTAATTTTTGTTCCTTTATCATGTTTCTTAAGCTGTTTTGCCCCGGGTCGGAACACATGTATTTATAATCGACCGCGGTTACGACGCCCGGAACCTTCTTCGCCTCTTCGGTAACTTTACCGACATCGACGGTTCCCGCAATGTTTGAACCGCACCAACAAACAAAAACTCCTATTCTTGCCATAATATATACCTCTATATATGCAAACTTAAATAAATAATAATCTCAATTTTTTAATCCTTCTATCTTTCTTAAAACCCTGTCCGCCGTAACCATATGTCCATCTATTGCAAGGTCTTTCGGATCTATGCCGAAAGAAAGCCCCAGAAGTTCGGTTATAAAAAGTACGGGAAGTCCTATTTTTTCCGAGTATTTTCTCTCGATTTCCCTTTGCCTGACATCTAAATTTGAATGGCACAGGGGGCAGGCGACAACCACAAGATCTGCTCCGTGTTTTTTAATATCGTATAAGACATTGCCCGTTAAAGCCATTACGACATCCGGTTTGGAAAGCGAGTTGATGGCGCCGCAGCACTCGGTTTTATAAGAATAATCGACGGTCTCCGCCCCCGTAAGACCGACCAATTCGTCCATCGATACGGGGTTTTCGGAGTCGTCGAACTGCATAACCTTGGGGGGCCTGACTAAAAGGCAGCCGTAATAAGAGGCAACCTTCAAGCCTTTCAAAGGCTTTTTGACCATAGATTTTATCTTGTCTTTGCCTGCAATCTTAATCAGAAATTCAAGCATATTATTTATTTCCATATCCGCCTTGTAAGACATTTCTATGGAGTCGGTTATTTTCTTTTTAAGAATATCGTCCGATTTAAGTTCGTGGTTGGCGGTTTTAAGCCTGTTAGAACACGCGGCGCACGGAGCGAGAACGGATTCATATCCCTCCCCTTCCGCTATTGCAAGGTTTCTTGCCGGAAGCGCTATTGAAAGATCGTGGTTTATGCTGTGAGCCGCCGAAGCCCCGCAGCAATTCCAATCGGGTATTTCTTTAATTTCTATATTTAACGCCTCAAGTATTTTTAACAGCGACACTTCATATTCAAACGATGTCCCTTTAAGCGAGCATCCCGGATAATATGCCAATTTCATATATATATGTTCTCCCCGATATTTAATATTTATTTACTCAAAGTCTTTAAAAATTTTAGCTATTTGATTTAAATCGGAAATTTTTTCCCCCTGCATTTTAAGTTTGCCTTTTTCAAGCATTTTGGGGGCTAAAAATATGTCCCTGAATAAATGCCTCGTTTTAAATTTATACTTTCCTACAAGCTCGAGTTCAAATATTCTCCCGTTGGATTTAACATTATCCAAAAAGACCTCGTGAAACATCTGAACCTCTTTTTCGGCTTTTGCAGTTATGCCTCTTTTTTCGGCTATTTCTCTTAAAACATCCATAATCCCGGTAACCTCAAAACCCTTTGGACAGCGGGTAGAGCAGGTATTACAGGAAACGCAGAGCCAGATGGCCTTAGAATTTAAAACCTTATCGTCCATGCCGAGTTCCGTCATTTTTATAATCTGGTTCGGGGTATAATCCATCTCGAAGTTGACGGGACAGCCTGCGGAACACTTTCCGCACTGATAACATTTGGAAAGCTT
>JAKBNN010000063.1:0-15960 GCA_021831025.1 bacterium
ATAAAGTATCGGCCGCTTATGGCATTTGCAAAATTATAAACATTAACATATAATATAGTTCAATGAACGGAATACTCACCCCTTTTGAAAGTATCGGCAAATTTATATTAAACACAACCGATGAATCGGGTTCTCTCGTTATTTATCTGTGGGAATCCATTCTTTCTATATTCAGGTATTCCATAAATTTCGGCAATCTAATCGATCAGATGGCTTTTATCGGCATGGATTCCTTTTATGTCGTCGGCTTAACGGGCCTGTTTACGGGCATGGTATTATCGCTCCAGTCATATTATGCGGCTAAAATTGTCGGCGTAACTTATATGATAGGCCCTACGGTCGCTTTATCCATGACAAGGGAATTGGGGCCGGTTTTAACTGCGCTTATGATAACGGCAAGATGCGGTTCGTCTATGGCTTCCGAAATCGGCACAATGAAGGTAACGGAGCAAATAGACGCGCTTGAAGTGATGTCCGTCGATCCATACTATTATCTTTCGATTCCCCGGATTCTGGCCGCCATGGTTATGCTCCCGATTATGACAATCTTGTGTTCGCTGATCGGCATAATCGGCGGTTATATCGTTTACGCTTATTTTTTAGGGCTAAATCATCATGTTTATATAGAAAAAATATATCAGTATATGAAGCTAAGCGATATATATAACGGTCTTTTGAAGGCGGTTTTTTTCGGCATAATACTTGCGACTATTAGCACATTTAAAGGCTTTGCGACAAAAGGCGGTGCGAAAGGAGTGGGCCGTTTTACCACCCAGGCGGTCGTGTTAAGTTCTATATATATCTTATTTGCCGACTATATCCTTACTTCAATCCTTTTTTACTAAATTTTTAAAAATTTAGTTAAAATTGTCAAAATCATTTTAAAATGCTATGATTATCCTTGAACGATTAACAAAATCTTTTAATGGCATCAAGGTGTTAAATGATCTGGATATAAAATTTGACGGCCAAAAAATTACGGTTGTAATGGGCATGAGCGGCGGCGGTAAAAGCGTTATGCTTAAGCATATAATAGGCTTGATAAAGCCCGACTCGGGAAGAGTTTTAGTAAACGGCATAGATATCAATATCTTAAAAAGAAAGGAACTTAATGAAATCAGGAAAAAATTTGGCATGGTTTTTCAAGACGGGGCGCTTTTTGATTCTATAAATATATTTGAAAATATAGCTTTCCCGATAAGGCAGCATACTAAGTTTAGGGAAAGCGAGATTAAAGACCTGGTTTATTCGATGCTCGGCGATGTAGGGTTGAGCGGACAGGAATTAAAAATGCCGTCGGAGATTTCCGGCGGCATGAGAAAAAGAGTGGCAGTGGCAAGGGCCTTAATACTCAACCCCGAAATAGTTCTTTTTGACGAACCCACTACTGGACTCGATCCTATTATGTCGGATGCGATAAATAATTTAATCATATCGATTCATAACAAATTTAAATTCACAGGAATAATAATAAGCCATGATATAGAAGGCGCGTATAAAACAGGGGATGTAATCGCAATGCTTTACGACGGTTACATTATCGAAACGGGAAGTCCTGCGGAAATTAAAAGTTCGAAGAATCCGGTAGTGAGCCAATTTGTTGCCGGAAGCATGAGCGGTCCAGTTAATTTTAACACGATCTAATCATGAAATTAAATAAAGAAACCAAGGTAGGCATTTTTACGGTAATCGTTTTGTTAATACTTGCCTATTTTTCTATTAGGGTTGGAAAGGTTTATGTCTTTAAGCCGCCCACCTATATCATATCGGCCTATTTTAAATCGGCAAACGGCATCGGCGTGGGGACGGAAGTTACTATGGCCGGGATAAAAATAGGAAGGGTCGAAAAGATTGAATTGGAAAACGGCATGGCAAGGGTTTACATGGCGATAGACTCCCGGTATAAAGTTTATCCCCAGTATGTCGCTTCCATCAGATCGATGAGTTTATTGGGGGAGAGTTATGTCTCTATTTCGCCTGTCAGCGGGACTTCGGCGGCTCAAACGAAAGAACTTTCGAACGGGGAAATCGTTAAGAGCGAGGTATCGCCGCAAAGCATGTCCGAGCTTATTATGAAGTTTGCCAAAACCGCGGACGATTTAGAAAAAGTTTCCAAATCGCTTAGAAATTCCGTTGGAACAAAGACCGGAGAAAAGCATATAAAAGAAATTCTTTATAATATTGCCATGCTTTCAAAAAATTTAAACAGGCTTGTTTATATAAATCAGGAAAATGTCAATACCATTATGTCTAATTTTGCATCTATTTCAAAACATATAAACGGTTTAACCGTTGAAAACGATGCGGCTATCACAAGAACGATTCATAATTTTGATTCCATATCTTATAATTTAAAAAAGGAACTTCCTGCTATTACGGAAAATATACGGGGTCTTTCTACTAATTTAAATCATATTGTTGCCAAAAATAAAAATAATATTAACGAAAGCCTAAAAAACATCAACTCCGATACAAAAAAATTACAGCTGTCGTTAGATGAAATATACGGCATATCTTCAAAAATAAACAAGGGGCAAGGAACAATCGGAAAACTTGTCAATAGAAATTCGGTATATAACAATTTAAACGGTTCTCTTAAGGGCATTAATAACTTAGTAGGCGGTTTCAGTCAATTTCAGATTAAAATGAACATGAATTCCCAATACCTTGCCAGAAGTAAAAGCTCTATAACTCAGGTAAATGTCAAACTTCAGCCGTCCCCAGGTCATTATTACGAGCTGGGCGTTGCTTCCGTACCTATGGGTTACGGCAACACATTCGGCGAGACGCGGACGACGACATACACGACTAACAGCCCGCCCTCCGGGCAGTTTTATCCATCGAGTATAACCACGAACACGACGCAATACACATATTCCAACAGCATAAAGTTTAACGCCTTGATAGCCAAAAATTTTTATAATTTTACCCTTCTTGCAGGTTTATTGTATTCGACGGGCGGGGTAGGGATTAATTACTATATACCCGGCACGAATAAAAATGTTAAGCTTTATACAAGGGCATTCGGGTTTAATTCGAACAACGGTAACGTCAGCGAATATGTTGACGCCGGCATTGCGTACACATTTTACAGGCATTTATTTTTAGATGCCGGATACGACGACATCTTTAGTAATCATAACAGGTCTATTTACATCGGCGGCGGCGTTAAATTTACGGATAAGGATCTTAAATATCTCATAGTGGGCGGCAAAATGCCCGCGCCGTAACACACTAATCAATATAAGCATGACGGCAAAAAAATATAAACTTACAAGTTTGACAAGCGCGCACGGTTGAGGATGCAAGATAGGTCCGGAGGACCTTTCTAAGATGCTTGAAAAATTGCCTGTTCCAAAAAACGATAATGTTTTGGTAGGGTTCGGGTATAAAGACGATGCGGGCGTTTATAAAATAAAGGGCGATTCTTGCCTTATTCAAACAGTCGATTTTTTTACGCCTGTGGTGGATGACCCTTATACTTTTGGCCAGATTGCCGCCGCAAATGCGCTTTCGGATGTCTATGCAATGGGGGGGAAGCCGATAACGGCTTTAAATATTGCCTGTTTCCCGGTTGAGGAAGTAGAAAAAGAGGTTTTCAACCTGATACTTCTTGGCGGTCTGGATAAGATAAACGAGGCAGGGGCGGCGCTTTTAGGCGGCCACTCGATAGACGACAAAGAGCTTAAATACGGGCTTAGCGTTACGGGGGTTTGCAATATAAACGAAATTTATTCTAATCAGGGGGCAAGTCCCGGAGATATTTTATATTTAACCAAAAGTCTCGGAACGGGGTTTGTCGTCAGCGCTATTTGTACGGATTTTTTAAGCAAGGATTCGCTAAACGAAGCCTCTTTGTCTATGTCAAAGCTCAATAAAAAAGCTTCGGAGCTTGCCGTTTCTTTAAAATCGCCAAATGCTCTTACGGATGTTACGGGCTTTGGGCTGGTCGGGCATTTAAGCGAGATGATGATTGCAAGCGGCGCCGCATGCGAGATTGATTTATCTTCTTTGCCCGTCATAAACGGGGTATATGAATTAATAAGGAAAGGTATAAACCCGTCAGGAACCAAACGAAACAGAAAATATTTTTCGAAATATGTATCCACATTGAGAAATGTCGATAAAAATTTATTGTGGTTAGCTTTTGGCGCAGAAACCTCAGGCGGACTTGTAATGCCGGTTCCTGAATCAAAATCGAAGGCGCTGGAGCATGCTTTTAAAAATGCCGGAGAGCCGTTGCACAGGATAGGTAAAGTATTGCAAAAAGAGCAGGGTGCGGGTACCTTTATTAATTTATTTTGATTATAATCTTTATTATTGTCCTGCCTTTATTTATCGGGTTAACCTTAATGCGAAATAGATATTTTTTAGGAATTGATCTTGGAACGACCACGGTTGCCGCGGCTTTGGTGAATCATGAAAATTCCGTTATTTCAAGCAAAAGCATATTAAATTTTCAATACCCCGAATTTGGCCTTGATTCCATCAAAAGAATACAGAACGGATTAGACCGGAATTCCGTTAAAAAGTTACAGCAAAGGGCAGTCTTAACTATAAATACCTTAATAGGCGATATTAAAAAGGAAACAGGATTAGACTGTAAGGATATCGATATTGTTGCAATCGCCGGCAATACGGCTATGGAAATGGCTCTGTGCGGTTATCCGCTTGCTCCGCTTTCGAAGCCGCCTTATAGGCCGTCGTCCCCCCTATTCTTTCCCGATAAGACCGATTTTTTACCGGGCTTTTGTTTAAAAAACAAAGAGTTATTTGTATTCCCGATATTGGATGGATTTGTAGGGGGCGATATCGTAGCTTCCATTTATTATTTGGATATGGCAAAAAGTGATAAACCGATTTTTTTAGCCGATTTTGGAACGAATGTCGAAATAGTTATAGGAAATAAATATAGGATATATACTTCTTCTGCTCCGGCGGGTCCGGCATTCGAAGGCGGAAACATTAAGTTTGGAATGGCGGCGGAAACAGGCGCTATTTACGATGTAAAACTTAAAAACGGCATATTCGAATTTAAAACGGTGGAAGATGCCAAGCCGAAGGGAATTTGCGGAAGCGGTATAATGAGCCTTATGCATGAACTTTTAAGAGAAAATGTTATAAATAGAAACGGAAGAATTCTTCCCCCCGACTTGATAGATTCCGAAAGCTATTTCGTAGTGGGTACAAAGAATGGCGGACAGGAGGTTGTCCTGTATTTCGACGATAAAATTAATATGCGGTTTTTTCAGGAAGATGTCAGGCAATTTCAGTTAGCCAAATCGGCAGTTAAATCTGCATCGGAAATTTTAATGGAAAAATTTAAAATTTATAACGACGACGATTTCGATGTTTACCTTTCGGGGACATTCGGCAGTCATATAAAGCCCGAAGTTATAGATACGATAGATATTCTTCCGTTTAAGGGAAAAACAATAAATTTTATCGAGGACTCGGTTCTTTTAGGATGCCTTAAATACGCAACGGCAAAACCGTCCGAAAGGGAAAACGATTTAAGAGATATAATTAAAATCGCAAAAAACTTTCCTCTTTCCGGCAGTAAGCTTTTTGAAAAACATTTTATCAAGAATATAGCGTTTTTGCCGTGAGCTGCCCGCACCCGCCGTTTATTGATTGCGCCTTAGAAAATCTTGTTGTTACGGTGAATCCCGCTTTGAGCAATTTAACTTTGAAATCGTTAATAACGCTACCTTCGGGTCTTTCCAAGTTTTTTAAAAATATGGAATCTTCTCCTTTATTTAACGGTATTAAGTTAAATTTTACTTTTGAAGGAGAAAACATTTTTATGAGCTCTTTTGCGTTTGAAATATTGTCATTTATCCCTTTTATCAACACATACTCTAATGTTATTTTGTTATGAACGGTAGGTTTTTGGAGGTTTATTAAATTAACGATATTTTTTAATGGGAACTTTTTATTGACAGGCATAAGCCTGCTTCTTGTGATATCATCGGAAGCGTTTAAAGATATAGCTATTTTACATTTGAATTTTTCGATGTCGTTAAGTTTATCTAATAAGCCGCAGGTTGAGACGGTGATTTTTCGCGGCGCTATAGCAAGAAATTTATTATCCGACATAATATTTAACGATTTTTTCAGTTCTATCATATTATCTAACGGTTCGCCCATACCCATAAAAACTACATTTGTAATTTTTTCTTTTATATCCTTACTTATCAGTAATATTTGTGATATTATTTCACCCGAGGATAAGTTCCTGCCGCGCTCAAGTCCTGCAGTTTCACAAAATGCACAGCCCATTTTACATCCTATTTGAGATGAGACGCATAAAGTTTTTCTGTTATTATAATTTATTAATACCGATTCTATGGTCATATCATCCGCAAGTCTGATTAAATATTTTTTTGAATAGCCGTTTATATCTTCTTCATATGTTGCGCCCGCTATCTCAGGGAGATTAGTATGAAAATTATTTAATAATTCACCTATTAAAGATTTTGAGATGTCGGTCATTTTAGTAAAATCAAAGGTTTGATAAAAATAAACCCATCTCATGATCTGACGGGCGTTATACTTTTTAAACTCCTTTGAAATGCAGAATTCTTCCAATTCCTGCTGCGATTTATCGAATAGCGATTCTTTATTTTTCATTTTTATTTTTTAACAAGTTCGGAACTTGTCTTAAGTTGTAAAGTGTGATAAATTCTATTATTATATAAATTAAAATATATTATAACATTTACAGGGGATTATTAAAATATTGCGCTATGACATCTAACATTGGCGAAGAAATTTATAAGAAGAGCATAACCATAATAGATTCTTTACTAAAAGAGAATCCCCGTTTCGACGGTTTTTATTCCGAAGCAGAAAAGGCGGTTGTTAAAAGGGTTATCCATGCTACGAGCGATATAAATTATGCTGAAGATATTTTCTTCACAAACAACTCGGTTCAAAAGGGGATAAATCTTATTAACGGAAAAATTAAAAAAAAAGAACCATTAAAAATTGTATGCGACTCCGAGATGACGAAGGCGGGTATAAGTAAAAATGTCAATAAAAATATCATGCTTGATTTAGACTGTTATATAGGTCTTGATTATGACGTTTTATTGAAAAAACAGCAGAATTTAGAAAATAAATATGAATTTTTAGGTAAGATTAAAGATAATGAGGGCAGTTATAATAACATAACGAAAACGGCTCTTTCTATAAGGCTGGCGACTATAGAAAAATTACCGGATATAATCGTGATAGGAAACGCTCCGACCGCGCTTGTCGAGGTCATGGATTTATGCAAGCGGCTTTATAATTTTATAAATTACAATCCGCCTATAATAATAGCCATGCCTGTCGGTTTTGTCGGGGCGGTGGAGTCCAAAAAATTGCTTTACGAAGATAATTTTTATTCCTCCGTCGGCAATTTCGGAAATTTTGGAGGAAGTTCCTCCGCCGCTTCCGCCGTAAACGCTCTTTTGGCTGAGGGTTTATGAAAAAATATATATATCTGCTATTACTTTTATGTTCTTCAGGCTTAATTAATTTCGTTAATATGAAGCCCGCCCTCGCCGACATCTATATGCGCGTCGGTAAAAACGGAACGGTTTATTTTTCTAATGTCCCCGTTTCGAACAATTACCGGCTTTATATGAAGACAAGGCAGCGCTCGAATAATTTTAAGCGATACAATAATGTCTTATACAGAAAGATAATACTTAAAGCCTCTAATAAATATAAAGTGAGTTCCAGATTGATAGAAGCCGTTATAAAAGCGGAATCGGGATTTAATGACGAAGCGGTTTCGGATAAAGGCGCCGAAGGGCTTATGCAATTAATGCCCGGGACCCAAAGACAGCTCAATGTCATGAAACCGTTTAATCCGTCCCAAAACATTTACGGCGGAACGGAATACTTAAAAAGCCTTATCGTCAGGTATAACGGGAATCTGCCTCTGGCTCTCGCCGCATATAACGCGGGAAGCAAAGCCGTTAAAAAATATGGGGGCATACCTCCTTACAGCGAAACCCGCGATTATGTTAACGAGGTAATGAAGTATTACAGGAGGGAAGGTAACAATGCAAAGTAAAAAACAAATATATAACCTGCCAAATCTTTTGACGATGTCGAGAATTTTAATTATACCCGTGATATTTGCGTTGTTATTTTTCAAAAAAGAAATCTACGGCATATATGCCTCGGTTTTTTTTATCTTTGCCGTATTAACTGATTTTATAGACGGCTATATAGCAAGAAAGAAAAAATTGGTAACAAATTTAGGAATTTTTTTAGATCCTATCGCCGATAAACTTCTTGTCGTAACAATTCTTATAATGCTTATTCCATTAAATAGAATTCCTGCATGGGTGGTTGTTATAATTATATTCAGGGAAATATTTATTACGGGGTTAAGGGCTATTGCCATTGAAAAAGGGGTCGTTATTTCTGCGGGAAAGGAGGGGAAATGGAAAACCGCTTTCCAAATGTTCGGCATATTTTTTTTATTGATTTATTATGAGCATTTTAATATAAATTTTGGAGACATAGGTCTTATATTGATTTTTATCAGTATAATATTTTCACTGATTTCTTCGTATAAATATTTGAAAAGCGTATCAGGCGTGCTATTGGAAAGTTAGCAGGCAGGGGTTAAGTTTATTTGTAAAATTTGTTATTTTGCTGGTTTATCTTCGCTTCTTCTATTAAAAGCTCATAATTTTTATAATGCTTTTTTGAGTCGAATTCCGAAATTCCGAAAATTAAAATCGGCTTAACATTGCCTTGAAATTTTATCGCTTCGTCGAAATCCTTTTGTAATTTTTTAAACTTGTTGCTCGCGCTTTCATAATTTGTGTGGGGCAGGATGCAAATAAAGTTATTAAAATCGATTCTAAAAAGGGTATCGGTTTTTCTAAATTTCTGCCTGAAATAAATACCGTAAAATTTGAGCAACTGATTTAGTTCATCTTTTCCAAAAGATTGGCCGAAAAAAAACAGATTTTCGAAGAAAAATACCGCAAGGGTAAGAGGGAAACCGTATCTTATCACCCTTTCGACTTCCCTTGAAAGCATTTCTTTAAATTGGTTTTTTAAAAACAGACCCGTTATGTCGTCATAAACCTTATTTTCCGAATTATTTTTGTTAGCCAGTATATATTTAACAAGCGAAGTAAAGTCATAAAAAATAAGCATCGTGCCGTAAAAAAGGCCGAATTTATTTAAAAGGGTTTGGCTTTCGATATGAAAAAATTTTTCTTCCATTTCGCCGCCCTCGGTTTTTAATCTTATAATTTTTTCGATAGAGAAGAATCCAAGCCCATTAACCTGCACTATATCTTCGGGTAATTTTTCATCGTATGAGGCAAATATTTCCTGATCCGATAATTTCGATAGGGTTTTCGCAAGCTCGTTCATATATAATATTTCTCCTTTCACTCCTTGAACGGCAACCGGCTTGTTAAAAGATGAAAAGGTTTTCACATAATCTATATCGCTTAATAAATCGTCCGGCTGTATTTGTTTAAAAATATCCATAGATTCCTATAGATCAAAGGTCATTTTTAAAATTGAATTTTTTTTTATTATATTTTATACTATTATTAATAATAGTTAAATAAAAAATTATCAAAATTTTTAATTTTTATTTAATTTTATTTAAATAAATAATTTAATCGGGTCGATTTTAGGCGATTAATTAAATTAAATATTAAATAACGGTAAATGAGCAAAAATATATGAATAAAGAAAATGCTTTTTTTTGGGGCTGCACGATACAGGCAAAGTTTCCCTTTATGGAAAAAGCTACCCGTTTAGTGCTGGATAAATTAAATATAAAATATCGGGATATCGATTCTTTTACCTGCTGCCCCGAAAAATCTTTAGTAAAAAATATCGACGAAACGCTTTTCGATTTAACCGGCATTAGAAATATTGCGCTTGCCGAAAATGAAAATGTCGATATAATGTCGGTTTGTACGGGCTGCTATTCGAACCTTAAGCAAATAAGGGCAAAGGTCGTTTCAAATCTTCCATACCAAAAGAAATTAAACGAAACTCTTGAGCGCGTCGGACTTAGTTTTTCGGGGAGTTCTTCCGTTTACCATTTTATCGAGTATCTCTACGACGAGGTTGGATTAGATAAAATTAAAGCAAATGTAAAGTATCCACTGAAAGGGATTAACATTGCGATACATTACGGCTGTCATTTAGTAAGGCCGTCCCACGCCATCGGATTCGATTCCCCTTTTGACCCCTTTAAATACGATAATATTCTTAAGGCGCTCGGAGCTAATGTTATAAATTATAAAAACAAAATGATGTGCTGCGGGCAGGCGCTCGACAGGGTTGACGAGCACGATAAGGCTCTTGTTATGACCAGAATAAAGTTAGATTCTATTAAAGAAGTTAATCCCGATTTAATTACTACGGTTTGTCCTTCTTGTTTTACGCAGTTCGATACAAATCAGTTTATGCTTTTAAAAGAGGGAACTGCTTATCAAATTCCCGTTATTACATTAGAAGAGCTTATGTGTTTGGCTTTTGGCATAGAAGGAACCGAAGAACTTATAGGGCAGCATAAAATTAAGGCTGTAAAATTCCTTGATAAATTTGACGGAACAAAGGCCTTAACGGATTACGGGGCAATGTTCGACAAAGATTCATTAGTTAGATGTTATAATTGCCAGGCTTGCAGGAATGATTGCCCTATGAGCCTTTCTTTCGAATCTTACGACCCTCCTTTGATTATTAAAATGATTTTAGATAACGATGTCGAGAGGGCGGTATCTTCAAGAATAATCTGGGAATGTCTTGAATGCCACACATGTTCCGAACTGTGTCCGCAAAATTATAGCTGGGAAACGGTTCTTACAACGCTTAAAAATCTTGCGATAAAAAATGACGCCTACCCTCAAAAGGTTAAAAAGGCTGAAGACATTTTCTTTAAAACTTTAAGGCTGGGGGATCCGCAGGAAGGAATTAGAAAGAAATTAGGTCTTCCTCCTGTAAAAAAGGTTGTGGCTGCCGATTTTAAAAAACTTATAGATGAAAATCTGTTATAAAATATTTGTTAAAAAATTACTTATATGTTAATATTTAATATGTTTAAGTTATGTCATAAAACGGTTTAGTCCCGTTTATGAAAAGGTAAAATAAGGATTGCATAATTATTTATAATGAGTATATAAAAAAATGACCGAGGGATTAAAAGTGTTAAAGTTAAAAAATAAATTTAGCGTTGAAAGAGATATTTCAGGATGCGGGTTATGCGGCATAATAAATGCAAAAAAGGTTAAAACTAACGGCGAGAGCATTAAAAAGGCCATCTCCGTTGAACATGACAGGGGCAACGGTTTAGGCGGCGGTTTTGCCGTTTACGGCAACTACCAGAATTACGCCGAATTGTACGCGTTCCATATAATGTATGATAATTTATCCGCAAAGGATAATGTCGAAGAATACCTTAAAAACAATTTTATTATCGAGAAAGAGGAGTCTATACCAACATCAAAAACTTCTAAGATCAAGGAACATCCATATTTACACCGTTATTTTATGAAACCGAAGCCCGATAGACAGGATAAATTATTTCATGATATGGGAGACGATGATTTTGTTGTCCAAAGCGTTATGTCCATTAATGAAAAATATGACGGGGCTTATGTTTTTTCAAGCGGAAAAAATATGGGGGCATTTAAGGGGGTAGGGTATCCCGAGGATATTGCCGATTTTTATGAGTTAGACGAGGTTGAAGGCTATATGTGGACGGCCCATAACCGTTTTCCTACTAATACCCCGGGTTGGTGGGGCGGCGCGCACCCGTTTACATTACTCGATTGGTCTATTGTACATAACGGCGAGATATCATCTTACGGTATTAACAAAAGGTATCTCGAGATGTATAAATATAATCTTTCGCTAAAAACCGATACGGAGGTTATAACATATATTTTCGATCTTTTAGTTAGAAAACATGGACTTCCAATTGAATTAGCCACCCTTGTGCTGGCGGCGCCTTTTTATCAAAATATCGATAAGATGGATAACGAAAAGAAAGAATTATTAACTACGCTCAGGCAAATATACGGCAGCGCCCTTTTGAACGGCCCGTTTGCTATCGTATTCGGTTATTCGGGAGGTATGGTCGCAATGAACGACAGGATTAAACTTAGACCGTTGGTTGCCGCTACAATGGGGGATTTTACATATGTGGCGTCCGAAGAAGCCGCTATCAGGGCAATTTGTCCTTCTCCCGATGCCGTATGGTCCCCAAAGGCGGGAGAACCCGTCATAGTTAAGTTTGAAGAGTTAGTGGCTCAAAAAGGAGGATTAATCGGCTTATGACAAAATCCTCGTTCTCTAGCATACAATCCGAATATCTGGCGCTAATAGACCACACAAAATGCGTAAGATGCAAAAGATGCATTCAAAACTGCGGGTGGGGGACATACAGCTTCGGCGGCGATAAAATCCTGTCCGACCATGCTAAATGCGTAGCTTGCGGCAGGTGCTACACATATTGTCCCGAAAGCGCCATTTCGATTGTTAAAAATCCCACCGTTATCAGGGAGAACGGCAATTGGAAGGAGAATCACATTAAAAGCATCTGGAGACAATCCGAAACGGGTGGAATTGTTATTTCCGGAATGGGAACGACCTTTAAATATAAAAAATATTTTGACCATATACTTTTAGACGCATGCCAGGTTACCAATCCTTCCATCGATCCATTGCGCGAACCCATGGAACTTAAGACTTACCTTGGCAAAAAGCCGTCCAAAATCGAGCTTGATTTTAATGAAGAGGGCGAACCGATTTTAAAAACGAAGATGCCCCCTCAAATTGAATTGCAAACGCCTTTTGTTTTTGGCGCAATGTCTTACGGCTCTATTTCATTAAACGCTCAAAAAGCCATGGCTTTGGCTGCCAGGGCTTTGGGGATAGTTATGAATACGGGCGAAGGCGGACTTCATGACGATCTCGTCCCGTTCGGCAAAAACATCGTTGTTCAGGTCGCTTCGGGAAGATTCGGCGTTCACAGGGATTATTTAAACAGCGGTATTGCCGTTGAAATAAAAATCGGACAGGGCGCTAAACCCGGCATAGGGGGTCATTTGCCCGGCGAAAAAATAGGGTTAGATATATCCAGAACGAGAATGATTCCCTTAGGAACGGATGCAATTTCACCCGCGCCCCATCATGATATTTACTCTATCGAAGACTTAAGGCAGCTTATTTTTGCCATAAAGGAGGCTACAAATTATGAGAAGCCGGTTTCCGTCAAGGTTGCCGCCGTTCATAATATTGCCGCTATTGTTAGCGGAATAGTCAGAGCCGGGGCAGATATAGTATATATCGACGGATATACCGGCGGTACAGGAGCGGCGCCAAATATAATAAAAGATCATGTAGGGATTCCTATCGAGCTTGCTCTTGCCCAGGTTGATGAAAGACTCAGGGAAGAAGGGATTAGAAATGAGGCTTCCCTTATTGCCGCGGGGAGTGTCAGGTCGAGCGCAGATGCCGTAAAAGCGATTGCCCTTGGGGCGGATGCCGTTGCAATCGGAACTGCCGCCCTTATTGTTATGGGCTGCCATGTATGCGGAAAGTGTAATACAGGCAATTGCAGCTGGGGAATAACTACTCAAAGGCCGGAGCTTGTCAGAAGATTAGACCCTGAAGTTTACGGGGAAAGATTATATAATCTCATTTCTGCATGGAGCCATGAAATTCAGGAGGTGCTGGGAGCCATGGGCGTTAATTCCATCGAAAGCTTAAGAGGTTCGAGAGAAAGATTGAGGGGAATCGAATTAACCGATGCCGAGCTTAAAGTATTAGGGATTAAACATGCGGGGCTATAATAGCGTTAAACCCGTGTTTACTATATATAAAATACCTAAAATATCAAATTAGCTAAAAGATAAAGGAGATTAAGCGGCAACATGATAACGATAGATGCAAACGGGATGCATTATAGAGACCTTAACAGATTAATAAGGGAAGGGATTGAAAGAGGAGTTAAAAAATTTTTTCTGGAAAATGTTAACGGGCAGTATTACATTGGAGACGGCATCAAAGGCGACGATATAATTATTAACATAAACGGCGTTCCGGGCAATGATTTAGGAGTTTTTATGGACGGTCCAACAATAGCCGTAAGCGGCAATGCGCAGGATAATGTCGGCAATACTATGAATGCCGGGAAAATTTTAATAAAAGGCGATGCGGGAGATGTGGTCGGGTACGGTATGAGAGGCGGCAGGATTTATATTTTAGGAAATGCCGGATATCGGGTCGGGATACATATGAAGGGTTATAATGAGCAGCTGCCTGTTATAATAATAGGCGGAAAGGTAGGGAGTTTTTTTGCGGAATACATGGCTGGAGGAGTTATTGTCTTACTGGGGCTGAACGATGCGGACGATACCGCCGGCGATTATTTTGCGGCAGGAATGCATGGAGGGGTTATATATTTACGAAAAAAAATAGATTTCTCAAAATATTCGAAAGAAGTTGAACTATATGAAGCAGATGATAACGATATGGCTTTTTTAAAAAAATATTTATTGGAATATGCGGATGATTTTAATATTTCTTTTGAAAACATTACGGGCAAGCCTTTCTATAAAATTATTCCTTCAAGCACCAGACCGTATGCCCATCTTTATACATCGGCATAATCTACCTTTAACTTTTTAAAATAATTTTTTAAACTTATGAATGAATTATTTGCGGGGTTTCAAAAAATGGATATCGATAATCTTAATATAATCGAAGAAAAGGTTATTTTGATTAAAGAATTATTTGAAAAAATAAAAATTGAGCGGGATAAACTTTTAATGGAGGTTAAAGCCAAAGATGACGAGATTAAAGAACTGAAGAATAAAATTACCCAAAATGAAATGGAAAATGGTATAATAATAAAAAAGATTGACGACATAATGGTAAATTTGGAATCGATACAATTATGAGGGAAAACGAGACGAAAGTCCAGCGGGATGCAGGTTCGGCGGAGGTAGCCTCACTTCAGGGCAGCTCATTTGTGGAGCTTATAATAATGAATCACAAGTTTGTTATAAATAGCGATAAAGATAAAAAATATTTAGAGCAATTAGCAGCCTATGTTAATGCTAAAGCGGATCAGATTATAAAGCGGACAAAATCCGTTGATTCCTTTAATGTAGCTGTTCTAACTGCTCTTAATATAGCTGACGATTATATATCCAGCAAAACGGAAGTTAATAGTGAAAGCAAAAGAGTTTTGGAAAAAATTAACAATATATATAATCATATAAATCGCTCTCTTTAGTTTAGATTATAGGCTTATGCCCTGCGGTGTTCGATGTCAGGTTTTTAAAATTGACCCAACAGTTAGATAGAATGGGATTGTCACTGCTTTTTGATATAGAAACATAGGCAACTGTGATTCCTAATTCATTTAGCATATGATTGCCACCTATTTTGAAATAGGTCTAATTTTAAAGCCGCTTCGGCACATGCGGGGTTCCGTTTGTCATGCCGCCCTATCCATTTTATTCCCTTCAAAATTTATTTAAATTTCACGCAATAATCCGTTCAGTTATATGGGTATAGTCCCAACCCGCTTCGGCGGGAAAGTTTCTTTGAAACTTCATATATCGGAGGCACGCGTTGAAAGGCACACGCCGCCTTTGCGTGCAGGAGATGCTGAAAGCCGAGAGCGAAGCGATAATCCAGATAAAAAATTTATAACAATATTACCTTTATCTAAATAGATTGTTTATTGTAAAATATAATAGATGATGATTGAAAAGAATATCGCAAGAAAAAGGATGATTGAAAGGCGCAATAAATTAAGCGAGGATGAAATTAAATATTTCAGCCTGAATATTGTCGCCAATGCTTATTCTTTTATAAAAGATAATTTTTTTAAAAATGCGGCAATTTATATGAGTGTAAAAAATGAGGTAAGAATAGAATATATTATTAAATTAGATATATCTA
>JAKBNN010000063.1:15970-40416 GCA_021831025.1 bacterium
AAAAGTACTACTTTTTCACTTCCCCAGTATTCTAAGGGGAATTATATGTGTTTTAATAAATTTGAAAATATTAATTCGATGAAAACAGGCGATTACGGCATCTTATGCCCAAAAGGCGGCTGTATTATCGATATAAAGGAGATAGATGTTTTTTTCGTACCGGGAGTTGCGTTCGATATATCTGGAAATAGGGCAGGTTATGGAAAAGGGTGTTACGATAAAGCTCTCAATCAAGCAAAAGATTCTCTGTTTGTGGGTGTTTGTTATGGTTTCCAACTAATTTCGGATGACGAATTAGAATTTGACGGCAACGATGTAAAAATGCATTACCTGCTTACGGAGAACGGTTTTGTTAAAGCAAATAATTAAATAATGATTTATTACATTAAGGAGATACAATAATGTTAAATAGTTTTGTTGTAGGAATAATAATTGGTTTTTCTCTTTTATTCTTTATTGCGGGGTTTATCGTTAAATATATTACCGATAAAATTTCGTTAAAAAATGCTATATCAAAGGCGGATTCAATTATAAAGGAAGCCGAAAAAAAAGCGGAAGAGATTAAAAGGGATTCGCTTTTAAGCGTTAAATCCGAAACTATCAGGTTAAAAGAAATTGCGGAAGAAGAAATAAGGATTCAAAAACAAGAATTAAATCAAATGGAAAAAAGATTATCAATTAAAGAAGATAATCTTGAAAAAAGGATAACATTAATCGAAAGAAAAGAAAGCGATTTTTTAAGAAGGGAAAGGGGTTTAATCCAATCCGAAAAAACAATAGTCGAGAAAGAAAAAAAAATAGAAGAAGCATTAAAAGAAAGGGTTTACGAACTAGAAAAGATATCAGGGATGACCGTCTCGGAGGCTAAAAATTCCCTCATAAATTCAATCGTCGAAGAGGCTAAACATGAAGCGGCAAAATCTATTAAAAAAATAGAGGATGAAACAAAAGAGGCCGCCGATAAAAAAGCTAAAGAAATTATAGCATTAGCTATACAAAGATACGCCGGCGATTATGTCGCAGAAAAATCTATATCGTCGGTTCAACTTCCAAGCGATGATATGAAAGGAAGGATAATCGGAAGAGAGGGCAGAAACATAAGGGCATTGGAAGCGGCTACCGGTGTCGATTTTATAATCGATGAAACCCCCGAAGCGGTTATCTTATCGTCTTTTAACCCTGTTAAAAGAGAAATTGCAAGGCTTTCGCTCGAAAGATTAATAACGGACGGCAGAATTCATCCTGCCCGAATAGAAGAAGTGGTTAGCAAAGTCGAAGAGGAACTCGGCCTTGCAATGAAGGAAGCCGGCGAGCAGGCCACTTTCGATGTCGGCGTTCACGGTATCCATCCCGAAATTCTCAAACTTTTAGGGAGGTTAAAGTATAGAACAAGTTATTCGCAAAATGTGTATAATCATTCTATAGAGGTTGCTTTCTTATGCGGGATAATGGCGGCGGAGCTCAACATTAATGTTAAGCAGGCAAAAAGGGCGGGTCTTTTACACGATATAGGAAAAGCGGTTGATCATGAGATTGAAGGATCGCACGCGGTTATCGGAGCAGAACTTGCTAAAAAGTTTGGCGAATCTCCCAGAGTGGTGCATGCTATCGCCGCTCATCATTATGATGAAGAACCAAACAGCGTGTTAGCCGTTTTAGTATCTGCCGCCGATGCATTAAGCGCCGCAAGGCCCGGCGCAAGAAAAGAGATGTTTGAAACTTATGTAAAAAGGCTTGAAGATCTTGAATCGATTGCCGGTTCATTTAACGGCGTTGCCAAAAGTTATGTTATTCAAGCAGGAAGAGAGATTAGGGCTATCGTTCAAAGTCAGAAAATATCGGATGACGATTCTATTATGCTATCTAAAGATATTGCTAAAAAGATAGAATCCTCGCTTCAATATCCGGGGCAGATTAAGGTTACCGTTATCAGAGAGACGAGGGCAACGGAATTTGCAAGATAATGATATTAAAATTCTTTTTATAGGCGATATTATAGGGAAACCGGGAAGATTAGCGGTTAAAGGACTCCTGAGCAATTTGGTTTCTAAATACGAACCGGAGTTTATTATAGCGAACGGGGAAAATGCGGCGCATGGAATGGGAATAACACCAGATGTCGCCGATTTTATATTCAGTTTAGGCATCGATGTTATTACCTCGGGTAATCATATTTGGGATCAAAAATCTATAATTCCCTATATAGCGGGGCAGCATAAACTTTTAAGGCCGGCAAACTATTCCCCTTTAGTTCCCGGGGTTGGTTATGGCATATTTAATTCCAGATTTGAAAGAAAAATAGGGGTTGTAAATTTAGAAGGAAGAGTTTTTATGAAGGGACTTACAGAATCACCGTTTACGGCTGCAAAGGATGTGATCGAAAAAATTTCAGGCCATTCCGACGCTATAATTATAGATTTTCATGCCGAGGCAACATCCGAAAAGGAAGCCCTCGCATTGTATTTAGACGGCGAGGTATCGGCTTTAGTCGGGACACATACACATGTTCAAACAAATGACAATATGATTTTGCCAAAAGGCACCGCTTATATAACGGATGTCGGCATGGTGGGTTCCAAATATTCGGTTGTCGGGACCAATAAAGATATTGCAATCAAAAAATACTTAACCGGAATGCCGGAAAAATTTATTCCCGAAGAGAAAAATATTATATTAAACGGTGTTTTAATAGCGGTCGATAAAAAAACAAAATTAAGCAAAGATATTCAAAAGATTTATATCGATTCGAATTAATCCTAAACGGAATAACAAATCTATGAATGCGAACAATAAAAAATCGGAACTCGAAAGCAAAATTCGGGATCAAATAGATGCTATAAAAAGAGGTTGCATTGAGTTAATAAAAGAAGATGAACTATATGAAAAACTATTGTACGGGGCGGCGCACAATTTACCATTAAAAATAAAAGCGGGTTTTGATCCTACAGCCCCCGATATACATCTGGGGCATACCGTTTTATTGAATAAACTGCGAACCTTTCAAGAATTTGGACACATCGTATATTTTATTATAGGGGACTTTACCGCAATGATCGGCGATCCTACCGGGAAATCCGAAACAAGAAAACCGCTATCCGAAGAAGATATCCTGAAGAATTCCAAGGATTATAGAAATCAGGCCTTTAAGATACTGAAGCCCGAAAAAACAACAATTCTTTTTAACAGCTGGTGGTTATCCAATATAAAATTAGATGAATTTATTAAAATATCCTCAAATTATACGGTAAGAAGAATGCTTGAAAAAGACGATTTCGAAAAAAGGCTTAATAACAATAGCCCGATATCGATACACGAGTTTATTTATCCGTTGCTTCAGGGGTTCGATTCATTATTTCTCAAATCTGATATCGAGATCGGAGGAAATGACCAAAAATTCAATCTTATCGTCGGCAGGGAATTAATGAAAAGTTTTAATGCGAATCCTCAAGTTATTATGACTATGCCTTTGCTTGAGGGTCTCGACGGGAAAAATAAAATGAGCAAATCGCTCGGAAACCAGATAGGGGTATCCGACGAACCGAACGAGATGTTCGGCAAAATTATGTCCATATCGGACGAAATGATGCTTAAATATTATGAACTGCTCAGTTCTATATCAAATAGCCGGTTGAAGGAGTTAAAACAAGACCTTCGAAACGGGTTAAACCCCATAATAGCAAAAAAACGGCTTGCGGTGGAAATGGTGGAAAGATACTGGGGCAAATCCTTTTCGGAAAAGGCGCTGAACTATTTCGAAGAAAAATTTCAAAAGAAGATAAACCCGGAGGATATAACCACTATCGAACTTGGTCCCGATGATTTTTGGAAATATATAATAAAGATAAAGGGAAGTGAGGGGGCGCATGCCTTTGATAACTATAAGCCGGCTATCCCTTCTTATCCTGTCAAAGTTGAAGCGGTATCTTTGTTGTCCGATATTAATGCCGTTTCAAGCAATAGCGAGGCGAAAAGACTTATTAAGCAAGGCGCGGTTAAAATATATTTTAAAACCGGCAATGTTACTAAGGAAAGAAAGTTGAGCGAAGATAGTAATATGACCTATTCGGTTCCTTCGGACTTCGGTGAATTCACATTAAAGGTCGGGAAGAAAAAAATATATAAAATAAAATTAATTCTTTAAAAAAAGCTTGACAAGAGTTTTATATTTTAATATACTGTTTAAACACTTCAAGTTAAGGTATTAAAAAAGCCTGCTATAGAAGATTGGTCTTTGAGAACTAAACAGCACGCATTAAAAAATAAGTTAATTTCGATACAATTTTATTGTTATAGAGAGTTTGATTCTGGCTCAGAACAAACGCTGGCGGCGTGCCTAACACATGCAAGTCGAACGTGAAAGTCCCGTAAGGGATGAGTAAAGTGGCGAACGGGTGAGTAATACATAGGTAATCTACTTATAAGTTTGGAATAACAATTCGAAAGGATTGCTAATACCGAATAATATACTTTATCATATGGTAAAGTATCAAAGGTGGCCTCTTCACAATGCTATCACTTATAAATAAGCCTATGGACCATTAGTTAGTTGGCAGGGTAATAGCCTACCAAGACAAAGATGGTTAGCTGGTCTGAGAGGATGACCAGCCACACTGGAACTGAAACACGGTCCAGACTCCTACGGGAGGCAGCAGTGGGGAATCTTGCGCAATGGGGGAAACCCTGACGCAGCAACGCCGTGTGAGCGATGAAGGCCTTCGGGTTGTAAAGCTCTGTTAAATGAGAAGAAACTCCTGTGTTCTAATACAACACAGGATTGACGGTATCATTAGAGAAAGCACCGGCTAACTCCGTGCCAGCAGCCGCGGTAAGACGGGGGGTGCAAGCGTTGTTCGGAATTACTGGGCGTAAAGGGCGTGTAGGCGGTATAATAAGTTAGGTGTGAAATCTTCAGGCTCAACCTGAAAAGTGCACTTAAAACTGTTAAACTAGAGATTGGTAGGGGGAAGCGGAATTCCTAGTGTAGAGGTGAAATTCGTAGATATTAGGAAGAACACCGGCGGCGAAGGCGGCTTTCTGGACCAGTTCTGACGCTGAGACGCGAAAGCGTGGGGAGCAAACAGGATTAGATACCCTGGTAGTCCACGCTGTAAACGATGAACACTAAGTATGGGGGGATTATATCTTTCCGTGCTCAAGCTAACGCGTTAAGTGTTCCGCCTGGGGAGTACGGTCGCAAGATTAAAACTCAAAGAAATTGACGGGGGCCCGCACAAGCGGTGGAGCATGTGGTTTAATTCGACGCAACGCGAAGAACCTTACCTGGGTTTGACATCCTCTGACCACTATAGAAATATAGTCTTTTCCGTAAGGAAACAGAGAGACAGGTGCTGCATGGCTGTCGTCAGCTCGTGTCGTGAGATGTTGGGTTAAGTCCCGCAACGAGCGCAACCCTTACTTTTAGTTGCCATCATTAAGTTGGGCACTCTAAAGGAACTGCCGGTGATAAACCGGAGGAAGGTGGGGATGACGTCAAGTCCTCATGGCCTTTATATCCAGGGCTACACACGTGCTACAATGGTCTGTACAAAGGGAAGCAAGTTTGTGAGAACAAGCAAATCTCAAAAAACAGATCTCAGTTCGGATTGAAGTCTGCAATTCGACTTCATGAAGTCGGAATCGCTAGTAATCGCAGATCAGCATGCTGCGGTGAATACGTTCCCGGGCCTTGTACACACCGCCCGTCACACCACGAAAGTCTGCAATACTAGAAATCGTGATGCTAACTCGCAAGAGAGGCTAACGCTTAAGGTATTGCCGGTAATTGGGGTGAAGTCGTAACAAGGTAGCTGTAGGGGAACCTGCGGCTGGATCACCTCCTTTTAAGGGAGTAAAATATTAAGCGGGCTGTTTAGTTTTGAAAAACTGGTTATTAGGCTTTATGGGCCTATAGCTCAGGTGGTTAGAGCACACGCCTGATAAGCGTGAGGTCTCTGGTTCGAGTCCAGATAGGCCCACCATTTTGCTGTTAAGGCTTATAATCGGGGGTGTAGCTCAGATGGCAGAGCGCCTGCTTTGCACGCAGGAGGTCATCGGTTCGATTCCGTTCACCTCCACCATTGATAAATTTTTAGTTTTATTTGCTCTTTGAAAATTGAATGTTAAATTAAGCAATTAGTAATTAGGATCAAGGCGAATGTTTTAAATATAGATTAAGTTACTAAGGGCGTATGGTGGATGCCTTGGCATCCGGAAGCGATGAAAGACGCGGTTAGCTGCGATAAGCATTGGGGAACTGCCTAACAAGTTATGATCCAATGATTTCTGAATGGGGAAACCCACTGAAATAAAATTTCAGTATTTATTTTTGAATACATAGAAAATAAAGGCGAACGAGGGGAACTGAAACATCTAAGTACCCTCAGGAAAAGAAAACAAATGTGATTTCCTGAGTAGTGGCGAGCGAAATGGAAATAGCCTAAACCTTACATAATTATAGCCTGCAAGCGTTTTATGTGAGGGGTCGTGAGATACATTTATGAGTTTTGCAGAGACTCAAAGAAGTTACAAAATTAATTTATAGTTGAACAATCTGGAAAGGTTGATCACAGAGGGTGATAATCCCGTAAACGAAATGAATTAATCTTCTCAATGTATTCTCAAGTACTGCGGAACACGTGAAATTCTGCGGGAATTTTGGAGGACCATCTCCGAAGGCTAAATATTACCGGATGACCGATAGTGAACTAGTACCGTGAGGGAAAGGTGAAAAGCACCCCGAGAGGGGAATGAAATAGTATCTGAAACCATATGTCTACAATCAGTAGAAGCTCTATGTTTATTAGCAATAATAAACAGAGCGACTGCGTGCCTTTTGCATAATGAGTCAGCGAGTTATTGTGTATAGCAAGGTTAAGCCGTTAATGGCGGAGCCGCAGCGAAAGCGAGTCTTAATAGGGCGATTTAGTTATATACAATAGACCCGAAGCCAGGTGATCTATCCATGGTCAGGATGAAGCAGGAGTAAAATCCTGTGAAGGTCCGAACACACTAACGTTGAAAAGTTAGGTGATGAACTGTGGATGGGGGTGAAAGGCCAATCAAACTTGGAGATAGCTGGTTCTCCTCGAAATATATTTAGGTATAGCCTCGTAAGGTAATAATTGGGGGTAGAGCACTGGATGAGCTAGGGGTCTTACCGGACTACCAAACTCAATCAAACTCCGAATACCAATTATGGAATTACGGGAGTCAGACTGCAGGAGATAACTTCTGTGGTCAAAAGGGAAACAACCCAGATCGCCAGCTAAGGTCCCAAAATTCATGCTAAGTGGAAAAGGATGTGGAAGCGCATCGACAACCAGGAGGTTGGCTTAGAAGCAGCCATCCTTAAAAGAAAGCGTAATAGCTCACTGGTCAAGTGAATCTGCGCCTAAAATGTAACGGGGCTAAGCATGATACCGAAGCTGCGACTGTGTATGAAAATACACGGGGTAGAGGAGCGTTCCGACAACCGCTGAAGGTAGATCGAAAGAACTGCTGGAGGAATCGGAAGTGCGTATGCTGACATAAGTAGCGAGAAAATATGTGAAAAACATATTCGCCGTAAGTCTAAGGTTTCCTGAGCAAGGTTAATCCTCTCAGGGTTAGTCGATTCCTAAGTCGAGGCCGAAGGGCGTAGATAATGGAAAACAGGTTAATATTCCTGTACTGCAATATTAGCGTCACCAGTGAAGGGGGGACGCAGAAGGATAGGTTGTCCTGCTGACGGAATAGCAGGTTTAAGCATGTAGAATGGCATCTTGGAAAATCCGGGTGCCGTTAAGTTCGAGATGCGAATAGGAGAGTCGAAAGTCTCACAAACCAATTGATTCCACACTGTCAAGAAAATCCTCGTAGCGAGTTAATATTGTAATCGTACCGCAAACCGACACAGGTAGACTGGGAGAGTATCCTAAGGCGCTTGAGATAACTCTGGTTAAGGAACTCGGCAAATTGACACCGTAACTTCGGGATAAGGTGTACCTATTTTAGTGAATGATTTACTCAATAAGCTTTAATAGGCTTCAATGAAATGGCGGTAGCGACTGTTTACTAAAAACACAGGTCTCTGCAAAGTCGCAAGACGAAGTATAGGGACTGACGCCTGCCCGGTGCCGGAAGGTTAAAGAGAGAGGTTAATACTTCGGTGTGAAGCTTTGAACTGAAGCCCCGGTAAACGGCGGCCGTAACTATAACGGTCCTAAGGTAGCGAAATTCCTTGTCGGGTAAGTTCCGACCTGCACGAATGGCGTAACGACTTCCGCGCTGTCTCAACCAGAGGCTCAGCGAAATTGAATTACCGGTGAAGATGCCGGTTACCCGCAACTAGACGGAAAGACCCCATGCACCTTTACTATAGCTTGGCATTGAAATATGGAACGATATGTGTAGGATAGGTGGGAGACTGGGAAGCCGGGGCGCTAGCCTCGGTGGAGTCAACCTTGAAATACCACCCTTATCTTTCTGTGTTTCTAACTAAAATCCGTAATCCGGGTTTAGGACAATGTCTGGTGGGTAGTTTGACTGGGGCGGTCGCCTCCTAAAGAGTAACGGAGGCGCGCGAAGGTTCCCTCAAGCTGATTGGAAACCAGCTGTAGAGTGCAAAGGCATAAGGGAGCTTAACTGCAAGACTGACGGGTCGAGCAGATACGAAAGTAGGTCTTAGTGATCCGGTGGTCCCTCATGGGAGGGCCATCGCTCAACGGATAAAAGGTACGCTGGGGATAACAGGCTGATCTCCTCCAAGAGCTCATATCGACGAGGAGGTTTGGCACCTCGATGTCGGCTCATCACATCCTGGGGCTGTAGCAGGTCCCAAGGGTTTGGCTGTTCGCCAATTAAAGTGGTACGCGAGCTGGGTTTAGAACGTCGTGAGACAGTTCGGTCCCTATCTGTTGTGGGCGTAGGAAATTTGAAGGGAGCTGTCCTTAGTACGAGAGGACCGGGATGGACGAACCTCTAGTGTTCCAGTTATCACGCCAGTGGTAATGGCTGGGTAGCTATGTTCGGAAGGGATAACCGCTGAAAGCATCTAAGTGGGAAGCCCCCCCTAAGATAAGATTTCCCCTGTGGTAACACAGCTAAAGATCCCTCATAGACTATGAGGTTGATAGGTCAGGTGTGTAAGCATAGCAATATGTTTAGCTTACTGATACTAATAGATCGTGAGGCTTAATCATTTATTTATTGCCATTGATCCATTTACTAATTTGCTTAATTTTCATTTGATTATTTATAGACAAGTTTTCGGTAACTATAGCATAGGGGAAACACCCGTTCCCATTCCGAACACGGAAGTTAAGCCCTATAGCGCCGATGGTATTATGCGGGTAGCTGCATGAGAGAGTAGGTCGTTACCGGATTTATTTACCCCGAATAATGAGTTTAAAAATCTTATAAGTTATTCGGGGTATTTTTTTATTTATATATAGGTAATATTTGTCATTTCTTACTTAGAAGGAAAACTCTTAAGGGCGGAGCGGTAATCCCGTCCGCACGGAAGCATTTAGTAAATAACGATATTAATATATACCCAAATTTATGGTTTTTAATAGCTTCGAACCCGTAAATTTTTTATTTTCTCATAATAGTTTTTTTTTAATCACGATATTTCTCTTATTTATCGGGTTATCGATCGGAAGTTTTTTGAATGTCGTTATATTCCGGCTTCCCGTTAAATTATCGATTATATACCCGCCTTCAAAATGCCCTCATTGCGGTTCGAAAATTAAATTTTATGATAATATTCCTGTTTTAAGTTATATAATTTTGTCTGGAAAATGCAGAAAGTGCGGTCATAAGATTTCCCCCGTTTATCCAATGGTAGAATTATTAACGGCCTTAATTTTTTATTCGTTATTTATAAAATATTTTTATAATGCTTATTTTTTTTATAAAATTAACATATTAAATATCGATTACTTTAAGGATTATCTGTGGACGCAACTTGATTATTTTATTGCGTATAGTATTTTTGTATTTCTTCTGATTCCCGTCGCCTTTATCGATTTATTCCATCAAATAATACCGGATATTTTAAATGTTTTAACGATTATTTTGGGATTTGTTTTAAATATTCTATTGCTTCATAAATCCTTTTTGTTTCCATTATACGGTTTTCTGGGGGCAGGGTTATTTTTTTATTTCATAGCCTTTTTTTATGAAATTATTAAAAAAAAGGAAGGATTAGGAGGCGGCGATATAAAGTTAATCGCCGGAATAGGCTCATTCATTGGACTTTCGGGAGCCGTATTTACAATTTTTGCCGGCGCTGTTTTTGCTTTAATAGGATTTTTTATTGCCTTCATATTTTTTAATTCTTATAGTAATAAAAAAATACCGTTCGGTCCATTTTTATCGTTAGCCGCGGTTTTGTACGCATTTTACGGCCGCAACTTGTTAAATTTATATATCGGTTTAATAAAAAAATAAAAATCCTTAATTTTGCAATAGAAAATATATAGACGTTTCTTTTATATGTAAATTCTGGATTCCCGCTTTCGCGGGAATGACACCTTTTAGGTTAAAACCTCAATTCTCACATAGTCATTCCCGCGAAAGCGGGAATCCAGAAAATAAATTTCTATTGCAAAATTAAGGAAAATGTAAAAAATTGACAAATTCTTTTTAATATGTAAAAATAAAACAATTACGGCGGTAATGAATATCTATTAATTAATTTAATTAAATTAAGAGGCTTATTATGAATACGGCTTTTCAAAAAAATTCAATTAGAATGGCAATATTTTTCATTTTTTTCATTTTTGTATCGATGTTTTTTTTTACAAAAAGCGCGGATGCCTCTGTTAAAATAGGTATTTTACCCTATAAGATAATTTCTACGCATTACGGAAGGTACTCTTATATAAAAGACAGTATTCCCGTCATATTGGCTTCGAATTTATCCTCAAGCAGCATTTCTGTTTCAAGAAACTCCGATATAAATGATTTTATTACAAAAAATCATATAACCTCTTTTTCAACCGGCAATCTTTTAAAAATTTCGGAACATTTTGATTTAAAATATTTAGTTTTTGGAAGGGTAATTAAAATTGGAAATGTCTTCGATATCGAGACAAATATATTCAATCCTTCCGAAAAGGTGGTGGTTTACAGGCATTCCATTCAGGTTTTAGGCTCAAAATTTATAATAAATGATATAAGCGGATTATCTAAGAACATTAAAACAAAAATTGCGTCGCTGACATCTCAAGAAATGGTTAAAAAACCGGAGGAACTTCAAGCACCTTCCCCCGTCATCTCTTATGCCCCTCCTGCCGCAAACAATATGTACATAAAAAGATTTAACCAAAATAGCAAGGGGCTTTTAAGAACCCCGACTAAACATTATGTAATTCAAGCCGTTAGCACGGGCAAATTTTTAAATAAGGGCGCACAGGTAGCCGTTGCCACAAGAAGCCGTGTTATACTTTACAACCTCTTAATAAACGGCGGTTTAAAAAAACTTGCCCAATATAATTTATCATCGCGGTCTAATGCCGTATATATCGGATTTTATAAAATATCGAAAGATAGAACGGCGATAGTGCTTACAAAGTCGCAGTTGGGCACAATAACATCATACTTGCTTGCTTACAATAACGGGAAACTTATTAAAATCACCCCAAATTATAATCTCTTTTTAAGAGTAATGAGCCTTAAAAGCCATAAAAAGACGATAGTGGGACAAAACCCCATATCGGTTGTCCCTTCAGGCAGATATTTTAACGATTCGGTTATAGGTCAAAATACCTATCCGATCGGCCAATTCGGCGGCGATACATATATTTATAAATTTAATAAGAATAATAATACATTGGTGAAAACAAGTAATTTACCGTTTTTTTCAGGCATAACCCTTTACGGCACGGCTTACGGCAATTTTATGGGAAACGGAAAAAAATATCTTTTAGCTTTATCGAATTCCGGAAATTTAATGGTTATAAACGAAAAAGGAAAAACTATATATACGGGTTCAAAAACTTACGGCGGTTCGCCTCTTCAGATTGAGGTTCCGTCCTTTGGCGGGGTTCGCAGTTCAAGCTTTACAGGCGGTTTAATTTACAATGTTCCAGCCCAGGTTAGCAAGTTTCATATTAATGGAAAAGACGGCATAGTTGTTATGAAAAACTATCGGCAGGGAGCTTTTATGCAGCATCTAAATTATTACACTAAAAACTCCATTTATAGTTTAGCCTGGAATAATGTAAATTTTTATCCAGTGTGGAAAATAAGGCCTGTTGCGGGGTACAGCGCGGGGTTTTCTATTTTTAAACTGAATAAAAAAACCTATTTGGCAAATGCGATAGTCGAAAGTTCCGGCTCTATGTTTTCAAAACCGAAAAGCTATATCGCTATATATAAGTTGTCATCGTAACAAAAGTATTATTGTAATTTAAAGCATAATCTGATACAATAAAGCCCTGCCGTTAAACAAACAGCTTTAATAAGGCTATTTTAAGAAGGCGGTGTAGCTCAGCCGGTTAGAGCATACGGCTCATATCCGTAGTGTCCGGGGTTCAAGTCCCTGCACCGCCACCACTTAAAAGCAGGGCAGTGATAAGCAGTTTCTACCGGCAAAAATATCCAAGCTAAAATTAACCATATTCCAGTTTTTTGATAACCTGCGCCGCCGTTCATCTTGTCAGTACCCTACCTTCTTTTTTATTGTAAATAAATCTTTTTCCTAAAGGCGATAGGGGATAGCCTTTGTTATCGACCTTAATTTTAATAAATTTATTCTTTATATATTGCATTTTGCCGTTTATTATCCTTTTTTTTAAATATCCGCTCTTTGCCAATATCGATAGATTTTCCGGAAATCTGCCGTATTTTAACCTGTATAAAATCAATGCGGTATTTATTTCCTGAACATCTTCTTTATATGCGGCAATTTTGGCATATTTTGTAATCTTTAAATACTGATGAATCGAGATAACGACCAGAACGAAAACCATAATCAGCACAATAATATTTTCGAAAGAAGTTTCAGAGTTTTTATTTATAACGATATTCATAATAATATTGGTAAAAAATAAATTGTAATAAATCTTTAAAAAATATAAAATTTATTTAAATTATAAATAGATATTATAAATTTTATGAAAAAGCAATGGTATTATTCCGATTTTTTTGTAATTATAATTATCCAATTTTTAATCGAATTGGGCTTAATTTTTATTAATTTTGACCTTCTATCGGCATATAACTCCATTAAAAAACAATATAACATAATAAGTACGATAAATCCACTCGCATTAATATATAAAAATACGCTTAATTTGGTATCTGCCGGCTTATTTTTGGATTTTATTTTATTAATTTTAACTTTATCGGCATTTATTTTAGCAGTAAGATTTAAAGATAATATATTTAATAATAATAACTACCTTGAAAATGCGGCTTTAACCGACAGTCTGACGGGCCTTTATAATAGAAGGTATTTTGACAGCTTTTATGAAAATATATTTGCCCAAAGTTATAGATACGACATCCCTCATTCTTTGATAATGTGCGATATAGATTACTTTAAGAAGATTAACGATACTTACGGCCACGATAAAGGCGATATTGTTTTAAAAGAGGTTTCGGATGTATTAAAAAACAATATAAGAAAATCGGATATTGCCGTGAGATTTGGCGGAGAGGAATTCATAGTATGTTTGCCTTCTACCGACATCGCTAATGCCGTGGATGTTGCAAGGAAAATAAAACAAATGATTTCAAAGATTCGGACAAAAGACATAAAAAAGGTTACCGTAAGCATGGGTGTCGCTTTTTATAAAAAAGAATTCGGAAATGAATCGAAAGATATGTTGAAACATCTCGATAATCTTTTATACGAAGCAAAAAATCGCGGCAGAAATCGGATAATATCGGGAGACCATCAAGGCAATATTATAGAAGTCGAAGAAAATCCATGGGCAGATGAATAAGCAGGGTATTTTAATAATGCACTGTTATTGATTAATTACAACAAGCCAAATTAAATCATGCAAAGCTATAGCTGTGCGGTATGCCAAACAAAACATTCTTTATAACGGGGGTAGATACAAATATCGGAAAGACCTTCGTCAGCCTGCTGTTACTCCTTGCTTTTCAGCAAAAAGGCTTAAACGCAGGGTATATGAAGCCGGTTGAAACAGGGGTTACGATTAATAAAGACGGTTCAAAAAATTACTTAGACGGACGCCGTTTGAAAATAGACGCCGGGCTTTTGGCAAACCTTGAAATTATTACGCCATACGCCTTTCAATCTCCTTTATCTCCCTATGCCGCGTCGAAGCTTGAAAATAAGACAATATGTATAAAAGAAATACTTTTCAAATTTTATGAATTAAACAGTATGTATGATTATATGATCGTCGAAGGGGCGGGCGGGATGCTTGTTCCTTTAAAAAAGAACCATTTTGTGATAGATATTGCAAGGTATATAGATGCGGGTGTAATTCTGGTAACGAAAGCCGGACTGGGAATGATAAACCATACTTTGTTGAACATAGAATATGCAAAAAGCCATGAGATTAAAATATCGGGGATAATTATCAATAATGCCTTAAATGAAAATGACGAAAGTGTTTTATCCAACAAAAAAACATTATTGGAATATACCGATGTCCCTGTTTTAGGAGATATTCCTTATCTGCGAACAGAAAAAGATTTAAATTTAAAAAATAGAGATTTACTTAAAGAATTAGCCTCTAAATATATAGACATTGAAAATATTTTAGGGTAAAATATATCGAATATCAAAGGAGGATGCAAAAAGCCGTTATGAAATTTGAATTTTCAGAAAGATTAAACAAGCTTCCGGTGTATCTTTTTGCCGAGATAGATAAATTAAAAGCTCAGGTGAAAGCAAGAGGGGTCGATATAATAAGCTTTGGCATCGGGGATCCGGACCTTCCCACTCCTAAAGCAATTGTGGATATATTAAAAAAGGAAAGCGGGATAAACATTAATCAAAAATATCCCTCGTATGAAGGACTTTTAAAGTTTAGAGAATCGGTAGCAAACTGGTACGATAAAAAATTTGACGTTTCATTGGACCCGGAGACGGAAGTTTTGTCGTTAATCGGATCAAAAGAAGGCATAGGACATCTCCCGTTAGCGTTTATAAATCCCGGCGATGTTGTTTTGGCGCCGGACCCCGGTTATCCCGTCTATAAGGCAGGCACGATTTTTGCCGGAGGCGTTCCATATACAATGCCCCTTATGGAAGATAACGACTTTTTGCCTGATTTTTCCGATATTCCGGCGGATGTTTTAAAAAAAGCAAAATTAATGTTTTTAAATTATCCCAATAATCCGACTTCCGCAAGGGCTGACAGGCATTTTTTTAACGAGACCTGCAAATTTGCCAAAGAAAACGATATAATTGTTGCCCATGATTTTGCGTATTCCGAGGTTTACACGGGAGAAAGGGGAAATGATTCGTTTTTAAACGCTCACGGAGCTAAAGACATAGGAATAGAGTTTCATTCCCTTTCAAAAACATTTAATATGACTGGATTCAGGATAGGGTTTGCGGTGGGAAACAAAGACATACTTAAGGGTCTTGGGGCCGTTAAAACAAACCTTGATTCGGGAGTTTTTCAGGCAATACAATTAGCAGGCGCTTACGGGCTCGATAACGAGCTTGATACGATAAGAGATAATAACATTATATATAGAAAAAGAAGAGAAATTTTGGTTGCGGGGCTGGAAGAACTCGGCTATGAAGTATATAAATCCGATGCGACATTTTATGTATGGGCGCATGTTCCAAGGATAGGTATGACCTCTAAAGAATTTGCCATATCTTTATTGAACGAAACGGGCATAATCATAACCCCCGGTTCCGGCTTTGGAGATTATGGCGAGGGTTATGTCAGATTTTCTTTAACCATCAATGAAGACCGCATTAGAGAGGCGTTAGTTCGCATGGGTCTATAGATTTGATGGATAAATCTGCGGATGAAAATGGGTAGCGGCGATACATATTACGATATTTACCTCGGTTTTGGGAGCAATGTAGGTAACTTAGAAAATAATCTGCTTAACGCGGTGTTTCTTATACGGAAAGAAATAACAAATATTAATATTATAGGTTCATCCAATATTTATTTATCTTCTCCGGTGGGAAATGCGAAATTGAAAATCAGTGCGGCTCATCAGCCTGATTTTTTGAATTGCGTAATTTTATATAGAATGACGGGGGTAAATCAAAATCTTTATAAAACATATAAAGATTTTGGAAAGCAGCTTCTTTTCAAATTAAAAAATATTGAAAAGAATTTGGGCAGAAAAAAGGAGGCTGTTAGATATTCGCCGAGAGTTATCGATATCGATATACTCTTTATTTATGATAATTATAGCAGAAAAACAATAAAGCTAAACTTACCGGAGCTCAAATTACCCCATCCCGAAATCAAAAATCGCAAATTTGTACTTTTGCCGCTATTAGATTTGTGCGGTAATTTAAAAAATATAAAAGAAGCTTTAATAGAAATAGATAAAACCGATGCAGGGCTTTTCCAAAGAATAACCCCTTACGGCTGCTTTAATAAAAACTTTACAAAAATTTTGAAATTCTAAGCTAACGGGCTACAAGCTTCTCTTCGCAAAAAACTTTATGGGGAAGGTCTTCATTGTATATCGATATAAGTCCTCTTTTTATCTCCATAATTTGCGGTTCTTTAGATCCAAATCTTTCGATTAAGAATTTAGCCGCCTCTTGAGGCTTTATTAGATTTCCGCAGGTAAATATATCGACGGCGGCGTAATCATATTCCGGCCAGGTATGTATAGAAAGATGAGACTCCGCAATTATTACCATTCCGCTTATTCCAAACGGGTTAAATTCGTGAAATTTATATTCCACAATGGTAGCTTTTGCTTCCGTAGCCGCATCTAACAGGGCAGTTTCCACAAAATCAAGGTCTCCAAGGATATTTTTCCTGCAATTTTTAAGCTCTATAAGTAAATGCGTTCCTAAGGAATTCATTTTACTTTACCTCCTTCTTAAAATTAAAATAGAGACACGATTTTTTATTATATTTTATATAGATAAAATTGCAAGAAAAATTTTAATAATTTTTAATATTTTTTTATTTATTTACTAATAAAATATTATTTACTACTCCATTTGAATTTCCATAAAAGCTAAATATTTTATGAACTTTGTTAGTCGTCTTGCCTGCGGATATTTCATACAAATCCTTTTGGAATATTCCATGTTTTAAGTAATTTTTAATGAAAAAAATATTTCCATGGTTATTGCCGGTAAAATTTCCTATCAAGCCTTTAAAATTCGATATATTTAATATCGATAAATTATTTTTCGCATTTTTCCTGATTTCTATTAAATCGTTTAAGAAATCGTTATCATAATATGAATGCTTAAGAATAAATATAGACCCGTCATTTTCTACAAGAAAAGGCATCGTCCCGTAAAAATGGCCTTTAAATGAATATATTGTTTTAATGCGGCGGCGGTTAATTTCATTCGCCTTTATGCTTTTAGCCCCCAGCATTTTAATATAATTAACGGCGTTGCCGCCGGAAGGCATTAGTCCGCTCATCCATAAATTGCCATGACTATCGAATGTTAAATAGGAGGAATAAAAATTAAGTTTCGTTTTGCGAACAGGATGCGCCCTGATTTTACCGTTAATAAAACTAAAGGTATTTTCTTCGAGATAGTCTTTAAGCTTGCCATGCTTATACGAATATAAAATAAACCAAATCTTATTTCCGTTGACCGCTATATTGCTCAGTATTCCTTCATTTTTATGCCTTACGGTTAAAACCCTTTGTATATTGCCGGGATTATTTAACATAAAATAATAAACACTTCTGTCGAATATGCCTTTAAGCGATTTAGTATCAGAGAAAAAAATTAATTTATTTCTTAACTTTCTACCCCTACCTATACTAATAAAATCAATATTAGAGGCATAATTAATATCGGTCGTTAAAATAGTTTTATTTTTTATGGTTTTGCCGTTTACTTTGTTTCTTTTTGAATAAAAAAGCCTGATATAGGCTAACGGCACGCCGTTGTAAGCATAACCGTGTTCAACATATAACAGCTTAAATTTTCTGCTTATCTGTTTTAATTGTTTGAGTTTTAATTTCAGATGAAATTTTTTTGGCCTTAGCTTTTTATTATATACAGGTTTTTCGCCTATATATTTCTTGACAATAATCAAAGAACCGTAGCTCAATTTTTTCCAGACTGCGTAGGAATCTATTATTGGAAGTTCCACGCATCCCATGCTTTGATTAACGCCGTAAATCCCCCTTGGAAAACCATGCAGCGCTTCGCCGCCGTTAAAATAATTTACGAACGGGATATCCGTGTCGTCGTATTTTGTTTTCCATGGGGTAGTTCCGCTCATATTTGTAGTGAAAAATTTCAGGTATATCGGAAAAACCCCATCGTTTGTCGGCGCTTCGGTTATGCCCGTGTTAGCCAAAGAAGTAAATATGATATTCCCGTTTCTCCAAATACTTATGGTTTCCGGAAAATTTTTATTGACTATCGTATAGTATATTCCCCAATAATTAATGCCGCTTTTTTTCAGATAATCTTTTATTAAAATTTTCCATAATGATTTATTTATCACGCCCGTTACTATAAGTCTTTGTTCATACTGAAAATTCATAACGGCGCTTTTAATCAAGGCATTAAAATAACCGGGTTTCCATTTAGATTTTATTTCAACCGGGATATTTTTATATTTCCATTTCCAAATAAATTTTATTTTTTTGTGTTTTTCTTTAATAACGCAATTTAACGGCAGATAGCCTAACTTAGAAAGGATATAATCGGCCAATAATACATCTTTTCCGTAATTTCCGTAATAAATAGCATGAAAGTCCCGAAGGGGCTTCGTCAGACCACGGGCCGAGAGCGAAGCGGCCGCATTGTAATCTTTATTCGAAACTTTGTCTTCTTTTTCGGGAGGTTTAAAGGAGGGTCTTTGATTTTTTAAAACGGCGGTATTGATATACCGGAATTTAAGTATAAAGAAACCTAAAGAGCCGATGGCAATTAAAATAAAAAAAGTTATTAAAACTTTAAAAATTTTGTATTTTAATGGCATTTATCTTATTATTCCCCAATCCCGATTTAGGATTTTATTTTCTGGATTCCCGCCGTAGCGGGTTGGGATACCCAACGGGTGAAACGATAAATTCTCTCAAAGTCATTCCCGCGAAAGCGGGAATCCAGATTTACTTAGCATTGGAATATATAAATATTTTTCTTTCGAGTATTTTAATTCTTATAAATAATAAAGGTCAATAAAAAAATGATATTAATTGAGCGCGGCGCTAATTTTAATTCCGCGCCGCTTGCAAAAACCATTGACATTAAACTTATTATATTATATAAATATTAATGGTATTGTTTTAAAATTAATTTAATTTTTAAGGGGGTTAAAATTTTATTTATGCAAAAATTTATCGCATCTTTATTTGTTGCCGCAGCTTTAATGTTTAGCGCAAGCGCGGTTTTTGCCGCATCGGGAGCATCGCTTTTCAGTTCCGAAGGATGTATTGCCTGCCACACCATTAACGGAAAAGGCGGGACGGTCGGTCCAAATCTATCGCATGTCGGGAGCCAGAGAAATTTGTCATGGATCAAGACCCAGATAATTACGCCCAGCGCCCATTTTGCATCCGGCCGTATGGTTACGATTAACGGCAAATCCTATATAGCAATTATGCCTAACCATAAAGATATGCCTGCATCTCAGGTAAACGCATTGGCGGAATATCTTGAATCTTTTAAATAGTTCTAAAGCATTCTTTATTTAATTTAAAGCCCCCGGTTGTTAAGATTAATGACAGGGGGCTTTTCTTTTATAATTAACGCAGGTCGATCCCAAAATTGCCGATAGAAAATTTATTTTCTGGATTCCCGCTGAAGCGGGTTGGAACATTGAGAGTATTAGACATTTCATTCAACGGGTGTCATTCCCGCGTAAGCGGGAATCCAGTATTTTTAAACTATTGAGGTCAATTTATTAATTTCTATCGGCAATTTTGAGGTCGAATTTCATTCTTGACGGTTATTTTAATAAATTGTTATAATTATACTGTTATAGAAATATAAAAAATTTACTTGACCGAAAAACCTTTAAGGAAATTACATCGGCTTTAATATGGAATTTGAATTAACCGATAAAAAGATATTAAATATACTGCAAACGGATTTTCCAATTTCCGCAAGGCCGTTTCTCGATATCGCAGGCGCAATCGGCATAACCGAGCAAGAGGTTATAGATAGAATTTTAAATTTAAAGAAAATTAAAGTTATAAGGCAAATAAGCGCCATATTTGATTCTCATAATATAGGCTATAGAAGCACATTAGCCGCATTCAAGGTAAGCGAAGGTTCGGTGGATTTTGCCGCAAATATTATTAATTCGCATAGCGGCGTCAGCCATAATTATTTAAGAAGCAACGAATACAATATCTGGTTCACTATAACTTTGCCTGTCGAATTAGATCTCGAAGAAGAGATTAAAGCTTTAAGCAAGGAGTCTAATGCTTCGGATTATTTAATACTTCCGACCCTTAAACTTTTTAAAATAGGGGTTAACTTTGATATGACGGGCGAAGATAATGCCCCCTTTAAATTTTTTTCCCATGACGATTTTAAAGATGATGCCGATATAAATGTGTCCTATTTTGAGAAATGCTGCATAAAAGAACTGCAAAAGGATTTGGAAATTACGCCCGAACCCTTTAAAAATTCATCCGTATATCTGGGGATTTCTCAAGATAAACTCTTGAATCAAGTAAAAGATTTTATATCCGAAAAAAAGATGAGAAGATTTGCCTGCGTTTTGTATCATCAAAAAGCCGGATTCAGTTATAACATAATGGGAATATGGAAATCAAAACCTGAAGATGTCGATAAAAACGGTAAGCTGATGTCCTCGGTTAAAGAAGTGTCCCATTGCTATCAAAGGCCTGTTTATCCCGGAAGGTGGGAATATAACATATTTACGATGATACATTCAAAATCTAAAGAAGAGGCTTTTAAAATAATGAAAAATATTTCCATGCTTACGGGAATTAACGATTTTGACGCTTTAGAAAGCGTTAGAGAATTTAAAAAGGTCCGGGTCAAATATTATGTTTAATCAAAGCGAGCTATTAACGGAATTCTTTCTATATCCATTAATATTGTGTTCTATCGTTGCTTTAGCTATTATAATAGAAAGGTTTTACAGCCTTCGTAAATCAAAAATATTTCCGGAAGATTTTTTATCGAATGTGGAAGATTCTTTAAAAAATGGGGATATCGAAAAGGCTAAAGGTTTATGCCTGCTCAGCAAGACCCCTATCTCAAGGATTTATCTTGCCATTATAGGCAACTATAAGAGTTCCGCCGATATAATGAAGCTTGAGGTTGAGGAGTCCGGTAAAAGGGCATATTTAGACCTTGAAAAAAATCTGGAAGGATTAAGCGCGATAACCACGATTGCTCCGCTTTTAGGCCTGTTGGGAACGGTCGTCGGCATGATAAAGGCGCTCAGCGCCGTTTCGTATCAAAGCGGCATCACAAATCCCCACTTATTGGCTCTGGGTATTTCGGAAGCTTTATATTCAACCGCTCTCGGGCTTATAATCGCCATTATTTCCTTTTTGTTTTATAAATATTTTGCCTCAAAGGCGTTTAATTTCGGCGCCATGATGGAAGACACGGCGTCAAGGGTTATAGCCTTTATTGTAAAATAAGATTCAAATACCACCCTCGTCATGTTTGCTTTTTAAATTTATAAGTTATTAAGATTATTATTATATGAAGTTTGTGCAAAGAAGAAAACCTGACCCGGTCATAAATGTCATCAACATGGTTGATGTTTTTTTAACTTTACTCATATTTTTTATGATGACAACCACATTTACTTCTGATTACGGTCTAAAAATACATTTACCTAAGTCTGGAGTTAAATCCGTTACCGAATCTAAAAAACCTGTTACCATATACATAACAAAAGGCGGCAGGATTTTTTATAAAAAGAAACAGCTTTCTTTAAAACAGCTTTCTTTATTTTTAAAAAACCTTAAGGTAAACGGCGGCAACCCGACTATTATAATTAAGGCCGATAAACAATCCACGGCTGCCGATATCGTAAGCGTTATGGGTTTAAGCGTGGAACGCGGGTTTTATAAAATAGCCATTGCTACAAAAAAATAATTGTATTTATAATACGGAGGGTATTTTACTTGATAGAAAGATATTCTTTGCCCGAAATTTCAAAAATATGGTCTTTAGAAAACAAATATGAGACATGGCTTAAAGTTGAATTAGCCGTGTGTTCCGCTTATAATAAGTTCGGTAAAATTCCGGATAATTCCTTAGATAACATAATTAAAAAAGCCGGATTCAATGTTGTTGAAATAGAAGAAACCGAGCGGGTTACAAGACACGATGTAATTGCTTTTTTAACCAATGTCTCCAAATATGTCGGAGAAGATTCAAGATTTATTCACATGGGACTCACATCGTCGGATATCGGCGACACATCCTTTTCTTTAATTTTAAGGCAGGCGCTGGAACTGATACTTAAAAAAATCGAAGCTCTCGAAGGGTCTTTAAGAAATCAGGCGCTAAGGCATAAGCTTACCCCTATGATAGGCAGGACGCATGGAATACATGCGGAACCTATTACATTCGGCTTTAAACTGTTGATATTTTATGAAGATATCAAAAGAGTTAAAAAGAGGGTTAAGGATGCTATTTTATCGGTTTCTTACGGCAAACTTTCGGGGGCTGTGGGAACTTATGCCAACATACCGCCCGAAGTCGAACATGACGCGTTAGATTTGCTCGGCTTAGAATCCATTTTATCAAATCAGGTTATTCAAAGGGATGTTTACGCCGATGCCTTTTATGCGCTTGCCGCTCTCGGCGCTTCATGCGAAAAAATTGCTCTTGAAATCAGGCATCTTATGAGAACGGAGGTTGCCGAATTAGAAGAGCCTTTTGCCCCCGGACAAAAAGGATCGTCAGCTATGCCGCACAAGAAGAACCCTATCGTATCGGAAAATATTTGCGGTCTTTCGCGTGTTTTAAGATCGAATCTTATTGCCGCCATCGAGAATATCCCGCTCTGGCATGAAAGAGACATTTCGCATTCATCCGTTGAAAGGATTATAGGACCTGATTCTACTATTTTAGCGTATTATGTGCTTAATCAGCTAATCTATTTGATTGACAATATGATTGTAAACAAGGACAATATGCTTAAAAATATAGATTTGACAAAAGGAGTAATCTTTTCTCAAAAGGTTCTTTTATCTTTGACGGGTAAAGGCATGCTGAGGGAGGATGCCTACAAAATCGTTCAAAAATTGGCACATGAAAGCATTCGGACGCAAATAAATTTTAAAGATTTATTAAAAAAGGACGAGTTGGTGTTAAAGCTCATGACGATTAACGAGATTGAAGGTATTTTCGATATAAATTACTACTATAAATATATTAATTATATTTTTGATAAGTACGCAAATATTTAGACCTGTGGGGACAGACTTAAGTCTGTCCCCATTACGGTGAATATTTATTTTATATTATAATTATGCGTCAAGCGGGGTAAAAATGGGCAAAAAAGCAATGATTAAGGTAACATTAAAAGAAGAAGTCCTTGATCCTCAAGGAAAAGCAGTTTTATCCGTGTTAAAATCCTCCGGTTATAATAATATTAAGGATGTCAGGGTCGGAAAGTATATAGAACTTACGATAGATTCGGATAAAGAGGATAAGAGTAAAGCTGATATGTTAAACGGAGAAATAAAAGAAATATCCGAAAAAGTTCTTTCAAATCCTTTAATCGAAGAATTCGATATCGAAATAAAATGAATAATAAAAACATAAAAGCCGGCATAACCGTCTTTCCCGGCTCAAACTGCGATTTTGATGTATATTATGCTTTAGCCGATATTTTTGGCATAAATACCTCTTTTATATGGCATAAAGATAAAATTAACGACTTAAGCGGGTATAATTTAATTGTTATCCCCGGCGGTTTTTCTTACGGCGATTACCTCAGGGCGGGAGCGCTGGCGGCAAGAAGTTCGGTTATGGAAACCTTAAGGGAATACGCGGCTAAAGGCGGCATAATACTGGGTATCTGCAATGGTTTTCAGATACTTTTAGAAGCGGGGCTCTTAAGCGGGGTCATGCTCGCCAACAGGTCGTTAAAATTTGAGTGTAAAAATGTATATCTGAAGACATTAAAAGCCGATACGCCGTTTACATGCGCCGTAAAAAAAGACTCCGTTCTTAAAATGCCCATTGCCCATCATGACGGTAATTCTTTTGCCACACCCGAAATAATAGGCGATCTGAACAAAAACGATAAAATAATTTTTAAATATTGCGAGCCTGACGGGGAATTAACCGATAATTCTAATCCGAACGGCTCGCTTTATAATATAGCAGG
>JAKBNN010000042.1 GCA_021831025.1 bacterium
CTTGCGCCCTTGCGGGCTTCGGGTGTTCGAATCCAAAAACCTTTTATCTCATAACGCCTTATTCATAAATGTTTACTTTTAACTGGCGGAGAGAGAGGGATTCGAACCCCCGGTAAGCTTACGCCTACAATTGATTTCGAGTCAATCGCCTTCAACCGGACTCGGCCATCTCTCCGTTAAAAAATAATACTTTATATATATTTATATAATTGTAAATTAAATTCCATATTTCATATTGATGGCGGAGGGAGGGATGAGCGTCTTCGTTTGCTAAAAAACAATGTTTTTTAAAACATGCAAACGAAGACATGCTGAACTCCGTTTCCAAACCCCCGGTAAGCTTACGCCTACAATGAGCTTCGCTGAACTCCGTTTGATTTCGAGTCAATCGCCTTCAACCGGACTCGGCCATCTCTTAAGTTTTTAAAAAAAATTATTTAACTTGTCTTATTTAATTTATCAAATTCGTAACTCAAATAGCCCCTTGGTATTTCTCCCGTAAAATGCGCAACGACATATCCATTTTTATTTATAATAAACGATTGGGGTATTTCATATATATTCCCATATGCTTTTTCGATAGAATAATCTGCCATGCCTATCGGATAAGTTACGATGCCGCCTTTAAAGGTTTTTACAAAATGCATCACATATTCTTTCCCCTGATTATTAACGGAAAGGCCGATAATTACAAAACCGTCTTTTTTATGCAATTTATAAAATTTTTCAAGCCTTGGTATTTCATCCCTGCACGGGGGACACCATGTTGCCCAAAAATTTACGAGAATAATTTTGTCTTTATAATTTTTAAGGGATAGAACCATGCCCGGATAATTTAAACTCGGGACAGAAAATTGGGGAGCCTTCACCTCGCTCCCGGACTTTTTAACGCCGTTTTTCCATAGCAAAGAAGGCACTTTAACTACTAAAATAGAAACGATGACAACCGCCGCCACAAAAATTAAAGCCTTAAAAATTTGGGAATATTTTCTATCCATTATTTATTAAATCCCCCTTATATCTTATGCTTAAATATATTTAATTAATAATTTTACTTTTAAAATTTTAACATAATCTTACATTATTATCAAAAAATTATTAATGCAATTTTTATTGGTCTTTAATTAATTTTTAAAATTTTAATTTTTATGATATATTAATTTAAACTAAAGTTAATTGACAAAAGAAGCGGAGGTCTTATTTGATGAAGGTAAACAAGGCAATCTTCCCTGCCGCAGGTCTTGGAACAAGGCTTTTACCCATTACAAAATCTATCCCGAAAGAAATGCTGGTGTTGGTCGATAAACCGTTAATACAATACGGCGTCGAGGAATGCATAAGCGCAAAAATTAACGATATAATCATTGTAACGGGCAGAGGAAAAACGGCTATAGAGGATTATTTCGACAGATCTATCGAACATGAAATTATGCTAAGGGAAAAAGGGAAACACGATTTGTTAAAATCCGTCAATGATATTTCCGATCGTATCAACCTCACATATACCAGGCAAAAAGAGGCATTAGGTTTGGGGCATGCAATTTTATGCGCTCAAAACATGGTCGGGGAGGAACCGTTTGCGGTAGTTTTAAGCGATGATATAATAGACTCTAATATTCCGGTAATGAAACAAATGATCGATATATATAAAAATTACAGGTATTCTATTTTAGCCGTTCAGAGGGTTCAGGACGAGGATGTTTCAAAATATGGAATAATACAGGGAAGGGAAATAGCAAAGGGGCTGTTCAAAGTCGAAGACCTTGTCGAAAAACCTGAAATTAACGAAGCTCCTTCTAACCTTGCTATAATAGGCAGATATATTTTAATGCCCCAAATTTTTGATTTCATAAGCAAAACAAAGCCCGGGAAGGGCGGAGAAATTCAACTTACCGATGCCATTAAATCTCTTCTTTCCATTCAGCCGGTTTATGCCCTTGAATTTGAAGGGGTAAGATACGACGGCGGGAATAAACTTGACTTGCTTAAAGCTCAAATAGTGTACGGGCTAAAAAATACCGAACTAAGGAACGGACTTATAGATTTTATTAAAAAGCTGGATTTTGTTTAAATTTGTTTTGATTTTTAACGGAGAGCGGCTACATGGATTTTCTTGATGAAAATGAAAATTTTAATAAAAAGATAATAAAATTCAAAAAAGAGGTTGAAAGATTGTTTAATTATCTTTTTGGATCTTTTTCGTTTGAGGAATCGGCCTACCCCTTTAAAACAAATGGTCCGCCGATAGATATTTATATAAATCACAGTAAATTAGCAGTGGAAATAGAACTGCCCGGGGTTTCTAAGGAAAATATTGCCATCGGAGTTCGCGACAATATTCTGGCAATAATGTGGAAACTTGAGCCCAAAACTAATTCTAATATCAATTTTTTTTGTTTGGAAAGAAGATTCGGAAAGTTTGAAAAATTTATACTTCTGCCGATAAGCCCCGCCAAGCATTTTGTTAAGGCTGTTTTATCCAACGGGGTTTTAAAAATAAGCTTTGAATTAAGCGATATTTTTATCCACTCGGATGTAGGAATACCTATTCATTATGACGAATCTTAGGATTATAAAATCTATAAAATATAAAGGCGTAAGATTAGGATACAGGCTTTGGTTATAACAAATTATAATGAACAAATTTTGAGAATTTATAGTATAATAATATTATAGTAATAGATATTTATATATTAGATTCTATTAACACATATTCTATACAGGAGCTTCCAAATATGGTGAGAGCAAATCAAAAAGATTTTGAAAGTTTATCGGACAACATCAGTGAAATTGCGATTGGTAAAGGCGAAGGCGTTGACCAACCCAATTTAGCCGAAGAAATTCAGGTACCAGAAGTTATCCCGCTACTCCCCATTAGAGACCTTGTTCTTTTTCCTTTTATGATAATTCCTCTTTTTGTCGGAAGAGAAGCATCCATTAAAGCGGTTGACGAGGCTATAGCTAAAGACAGGCTAATCCTTTTATCCGCTCAGAAGGATATTGTCGTCGAAGAACCCTCGCAGAACGATATCTATGATGTCGGGGTTGTTGCGATGATAATGAAAATGCTTAAACTTCCTGACGGAAGAGTTAAGATATTGGTTCAGGGCATATCAAAAGCTAAAATTGGAACATTTGTTCAAATAAAGCCTTTCTACCTTGTAAAAGTATCAAAGATAAAAGAAGAAAATATTGTCGATATAACGCCGGCTATCGATGCTTTAATGCGAAATGTAAAAGAACAGCTTGAAAAATATATTTCTCTGGGAAGACTTCCATCGCAGGATATATTAATAATATTGGAAAATGTCAATAACCCTGGAAGGCTCGCCGATATAGTGACGTCTAATTTGGGATTAAAAGTGGAGGAATCTCAAAAAATATTGGAAGATTCCGACCAAATAGAAAGGCTTAGAAAGGTTAACGATATACTGGCAAGGGAAATTGAAATTCTCTCTATGCAGGCCAAAATCCAATCCCAGGCAAAAGAGGAAATGACAAAAACCCAAAGAAATTATTTTCTCAGGGAGCAGCTCAGGCAAATAAAGCAAGAATTGGGAGAAACGGATGAAAAAACTCAAGAAATAACGGAATTAAGAGATAAGATACTTGCGGCCAAGATGCCGCCGGATGTTTTGAAAGAAGCCGAAAAGCAGCTTTCAAGATTAGAAACAATGCATCAGGATGCCGCCGAAGCATCAACCGTTCGGACATATTTAGAATGGCTTACCGATGTTCCGTGGTCAAAGAAAACAAAAGATAATTTAAACATAGAAACGGCAAAAAAGATATTGGATGAGGACCACTATGATTTGGAAAAAATTAAGGAAAGAATACTTGAATACCTCAGCGTTAGAAAACTTAATAAAAAAATGAAAGGACCTATACTATGTTTTATCGGGCCTCCGGGCGTCGGCAAAACATCTCTCGGAAAATCTATCGCGAAAGCTATTAATAGGAAGTTTATCAGGATTTCTTTGGGCGGAGTACATGACGAGGCCGAAATTAGGGGACACAGAAGAACTTATGTCGGGGCTCTTCCTGGAAGAGTTGTTCAGGGCATTAAACAAGCGGGGACTAACAATCCTGTCTTTATGATCGATGAAATAGATAAAATAGGCACCGATTTTAGGGGCGATCCATCCTCCGCCCTTTTGGAAGTATTGGATCCGGAACAAAATTTTTCGTTTTCCGACCATTACTTAAATGTTCCGTTCGATTTATCGAATGTTATGTTCGTTGCCACGGCTAATGTCGCCGATACTATACCTTCTCCGCTTAGAGACAGAATGGAGATTATAAATTTATCGGGATACACCCTTGAAGAAAAAGAAAAGATTGCGGAAAAATATCTTATTTCAAGGCAAATAAAAGAAAACGGGCTAAAAAAGGAGTATATCAAATTTAAACCAAGCACTATCAGGACTATTATCTCGGGATATACGCGGGAAGCCGGCTTAAGAAACCTGGAGCGCGAGATTGGAACCATATGCAGAAAAGTGGCGAAGCTGATTGCCGAAAATAAAATTAAAAAATATACCATAACCAATAAAAATATCCATAAATATCTGGGTACTATAAAAATCCTTCCCGAAGAGGAAAGGCAGAAGGATGAAATCGGCGTTTCCACAGGGCTTGCATGGACCCCGTTCGGAGGAGAAATTTTATACATAGAAACCGTGCTTGTCAAAGGAAAAGGGGGATTATCGCTGACCGGCCAGCTTGGGGATGTCATGAAAGAATCGGCGCAGGCCGCCCTCAGCTACGCAAGGTCAAAAGCCGACGAACTTGGCATAAAACCGGATACATTCGAAAAAAACGATATTCATATACATATACCCGAAGGAGCAATACCTAAAGACGGGCCGTCAGCTGGAATTACTATGGCAACATCTTTAATTTCCGCCTTATTAAAAAAACCGGTTAAAAAAGATATTGCTATGACCGGCGAAATTACTTTAAGGGGCAATGTTCTTCCTATCGGAGGATTAAAAGAAAAGTCTTTAGCCGCTTTGAGGGCGGGCATTAAAACAGTTTTAATACCCGAACGAAACAAAAAAGACCTTGAGGAAATTTCTCAATTAGTTAAGAAAAATTTAAAATTCGTACCGGTTAGACATATGGACGAAGTTATAAAACAAGCAATAGTCGGAACATTTAACTCAAAACCTGCCGCTAAAATAAAATCTAAGCAGGCAAGTAAAATAAATTAAAAAGTGAGGGTGAAAAAAAAAGAAGTATTAAATGAAACCGGGTTAATAAAAGAGATTGAAAAAATAAGCCTTATAACCCAAAAATTTAATAAATCTATAATTATCAAATCCATAGGTGATGATTGCGCTATTTTTAGAGATAAAAACAGCATGCTTGTCAGCACCGACAATATAACGGAAAATGTTCATTTCACGCTTAAGTTTTATAGCTTTTATGAAATAGGTTCCAAGTCTTTGCTCGTCAATTTAAGCGATATAGCCGCAATGGGAGGCACCCCTCGTTTATTTACCTTATCGCTATTTATTCCCGAATATGTAAATGAAGAAAATATTAAAGAAACCCTTTACGGCATAGTCGGCGTTGCAAAAAAATACAGGGTTTCGCTTATAGGGGGAAATATATCGCGGGCATCCGAATTTTCTATATCCATTACGATTATAGGCGACTATAAAGACGGCAATGTCATAAAAAGGGGTAATTCAAAAATAGGCGATGCGGTTTTTGTTTCGGGAGAAATTGGAAATTCATGGATGGCGTATTATTTGCAAAAACAGGGGAAGCATATAGATAAAAACTTCGTCAACCTCGAAAATTTTGAAAAAAAAACCATCGAAAACTTTATAAACAAATTTAAACTTCCTACCCCAAGAATTAAATTAGCTAAAGAATTGGCTGTAAGAAAACTTGCGAATTCCTTAACGGATATCAGCGACGGTTTATACAAAGATATTTCCAACATTCTAGGGCTTTCTCACGGGGTCGAGATTTGGATAAATGAGCTGCCCGTTAATGAAAACCTGAAACACATCGCAGGGCTGTTAAAAATTAGGAAATGTGCGGACAATATTATATCGTTCGGCGAAGATTATGAACTTTTGTGGACAACCGACGATAAAAACGAAAAAGAGGTTTTAAACTTATCAAGCAGGCTTGGAATCAAGATTAAAAAAATAGGGCGTGTCGTAAATGGAATTAACGGAATTAAGTTTCTAAAAAACGGCGTTGCATATCCTATTAAAGATTCGACTTTTAGGCACTTATAATCCTCTTTTGCATCTTTACATTGCTCATCTTTATGAATAAAAAACGGAATGTTTTTATCGTAAAAATTAATATTAATTAAACATAAATATAATATATACTTAGCAGATGTATCTCCTATCCTATCTTTTATTTTTTATTTTATTTATCGCAATTTCATCGATTTTTTCCATTTCCGAGTCTTCCGTTTTCTCACTGACTCAGGCAGATATAGATGAATTAAATCTAAAAAAAAAGAATAAGATAATATTCCTAATAAGAAAATCATCCATATTTCTTGTGATAATTTTAATCGGGAATATGGCCGCCAATGTTATAACCGCAAGTTTCGGATCGATAATCTTAATAGAATATTTTCACAAAATACCCGAAATTTATTCTATTATATTAATCTCCTTTACCCTCATTATTTTAGCCGAAATTATTCCAAAAATTATAGCGCTAAAGAAACCCGTAGAATTATCTTTAATCGTTTCGCATATATTTTATCCTGCCATTTTTTACGCAGAAATCTTAATGGATAAAATTGGGATTAAAGGAAAACAGTTCCAGCTAAAAAAGGATGAAGCTATTTCCAACGAAGAACTGAGAATGATAATAGAAATCGGTAAAACCGAAGGCGAAATAAAAGAAAAAGAATACGAGTTTCTTAAAAATTTCTTAAAACTTTCCTATTTAAAAGCCGGTAATATTATGACAAAGAGGGATAATGTTTTCGGATTAGATGTAAATACCCCTGCCTTAACCGCAGTGAAGCTTATCGAGGAAAACCATTTTTCCCGCATGCCTGTATATTTTAGAGAGAAAGATAATATCATAGGAATACTTCTCGCCAAAAACATACTTTCCAGAATGTACAATCTTGGGGAGGAAAAAAGAACTCTTAACTCTTTTTTGATAAAGCCTTATTTCATACCGTCGTCAAAAAATGCTCTGGAACTTTTCAGGGAGCTTCAAAGAAAAAAGATTCATATTGCAATTGTAGTAAACGAATACGGAAAAATGACAGGCATTGTTACTATGGAAGACCTGCTTGAGGAAATATTTGGTGAAATAGAGGATGAATACGATGTTCAATAATCTATATCTTATTTATATAATTATAATTATTGCCTCAATATTTTTCGAAGGATTTTTTGCCGGGTCGGAAATCGGCATTATAAGTTTTGACAAGATTAAAGTAAAACAAAAGGAAACTCAGGGGAATAAACTTGCTAAATTTTTGCTTAAAATGACAAAAAGGCCCGAAGGCACATTTTCTACCTCCCTTATCGGAAACAGTGTCGCTTATACGACAGCTTCCATTTTAGCAACGGCTATTATATATCGATATGCCCGCTCTTACACTCCATTTATCGTGGCAGTTATTCTTACGCCTATTATGGTAATTTTCGGCGAAATTATTCCAAAAATGATATATAGAAGACATGCAAATAGCCTGATGTTAAAAAGTATCCCGCTGCTTGCCGCCTTTGGGGTTATATTCTTTCCGATCAATATTATTTTTATAGCTTTCTCCAAATTTTTAAATGCAATTTTTAAAAGCAAATCTAAAAATGTATTTTTAACAAAAGATGAACTTATAAAAGTCCTGACGATAAGCGGCAACATAGAAGAACTTAAAGAATATGATAAAAAGATTATAAAACGGATATTCGATTTTAGGGATAAAACCGCTAAAGACATTATGATCCCGCTAATCAGTGTGGTGGCGGCGGATGAAAAGGCAAGCGTAAAAACCGCAAGACAAATCCTGGTAGAATCCAATTATTCAAGAATACCCGTTTACAAAGACCGTATAGATAACATATCCGGCATTGCATTCGCTTTCGATATTTATAACATGGAAAATATGGATAAGGTAGTAAGCGATATAGCTAAGCCTGTTCTTTTTATACCCGAAACGTTAAAAATATCGACAATAATGATTAGGATGCAAAAAAGCCGCCAGCAAATGGTCGTAGTTGTGGATGAATATGGGGGTGCATCGGGAATAGTAGCCTTTGAGGACATACTGGAAGAAATAGTCGGAGAAATTAGGGACGAGACCGATGAAGAAGAACCCATGTATAAAAAAATAGGCAAAAACACTTATATAATAAATGCAAGGCTCACATTAGATGAATTATCGGAACTTTTTAATTTAAAAATAGAAAGGCACCCGGAAGCAGATTATGAAACCGTCTCAGGTTTGATAATGGATAGACTCGGAAGAATACCTGTTCCGGGCGAAAAGTTCACAATAGATAATCTTACCTTTACAATAACGCAATCAACAAGCAAATCATTAAAAGAGGTAATTTTAAGCTATTGATAAACAGTTAATAAATATTAAAATGTTATCCGTGCTTTCATTTTTAATTTTTTCATTTAATTTACCTAATTTAACTTAATTAATGCGCAACAGCCCTGTCTATCATCTGTTTAAATGCATTTTTAGGCGCTGCCCCAACTATTTGGTCCACCACTTTTCCATTATTAAACAAAATAACCGTCGGTATCCCTCTTATCCCATATTTACCTGGAATAATCTGATTTTCATCGACATTTACCTTGCCCACTTTTATGGCGCCGTCATAATCCGATGCCATCTCGTCGATGATAGGGGCAACAGCCCTGCATGGAGCGCACCAAACAGCCCAAAAATCTACAAGAACCGGTTTATTAGATTGCAAAACCTCTGTTTCAAAATTGGCATCCGTAAAGGCTAAAACTTTTTCTGAAGCCATAATGAGTAAATCCTCCTTAAATTTTAATTTTGTTTAAATGTCCTTTTGTCTCATAAAACAGGCTTTTATAATTTTTATACGCTAACCCTCTGTTCCGATCTCAAAATCAAAGAATCCGCTATTTTATTAAATACGGCTTTTACCTCCGGATGGATATCTTTTGTCATAATGGGTTCGCCTTTATCGGAGAGCTCGCAGATTTCTTCTACTATAGGCACCTCGCCCAGAAAATTAACGCCTAATTTTTCGGCAGTTTTTTTAGCGCCGCCATGTTTAAATATATCCGAACGCTTATTGCAATGGGGACATATAAAATAGCTCATATTTTCGACTATGCCAAAAACAGGAACATTAACCTTATCGAACATACCCAATGCCTTTTTGGCATCTATAAGGGAAATATCCTGAGGCGTGGAAACTACTATGGCAAAATTTATCGGAACGGTTTGGACTAATGTGAGCTGGATGTCTCCTGTTCCAGGGGGAAGATCGACGACTAAAAAATCGATTTCGCCCCATTCTACATCTTTTAAAAACTGCGTCGTGACCTGCATAACTATAGGTCCTCTCCAAATAGCGGCAGCATCTTCCGGAATTAAAAATCCTAAAGACATAAGTTTAATCCCAAATTTTTCTACAGGTATTATTTTATTTTGAGAAGTTAAATCGGGTCTTTTGTTTATACCCATCATCGTGGGAATACTCGGACCATACAAATCTGCATCCATAAGGCCCACTTTTTTACCCTGCTGCGCTAAGCTGATGGCTAAGTTGACGCTAAATGTGGATTTTCCTACGCCGCCTTTACCGCTTGCAACGGCAATAATATTTTTTACGCCGAAAATAGGAGCCCGCTCCTCAAACGGATTTTTATTGGGCTTACCCCCGCTCTCTCCCGAAGAACACCCGCAAGAAGATTCTTCCCCGCTTTCATCGCCGCAACCGCACGAAGAATCATGCTCTTCGTCATCCCCGCATCCGCATCCGCCGCCTTCTTCAAAATCATAAGCCCCGTCTTCGCTATCCGCGTTAAATTTATTTAATTCCTTTTCATCGTCATGATTATGCATAAATACCTCTTTAGTTTATAATTTAAGTTTATGAGTATTACATTATATCTAACATAGCTAACATAGCCATATATGTTATATATAAATATTAATATATTTATATTATCATAGCTTTTAAGTTATTTCAACATAAAAATCTGATTACACGATATTGGCTATTTTAAACGCATCCATAAATGCGCTGACGGAAAACTCTGCCCTGCCCGGACCTGCCTCGCCATACCCTTCCGGAACAGGTAAATTGTACTTATAATGGAGTTCATGCCATTTGAGAAGCAGTTTAACATAATATTCGAGAGGAGCCGACGAATTTCCCAATCTCCCGAGTTTGCTTGTCTTTTCGGGACACCATGTGGTGTACCTCGGTATAACATTATTGGACATAAAAAACTCCAGCCCCTCTGCCGTTGAATTAACGGCGTCGTCTATGCTTTTAAACCCGTAAGGTTTGGAAAGTTCGACCCCCGCGACAAAATTTGGAATAACTCTGTATTCCCCGAATATAGATACGGCATCCACTATTCTTTTTATCCATTCATCTCTTCCGATAAATTTAGACTTTCCGGGACAAATATTATCAAAAAGCCCTTTATCCCAGACCTCGAAGTTGGTATGATAAATGTAGGCTCCGGCATCCTTAAGTCTTTTAAGGTTTTTTGCATCGTGAGCCTGAACGACAATCTTGCTTATCCATTTGCCTTTGTATTTATCTTCTATGGCTTCTAAAAACCTGACATAAAAATCTATCTCCGTATCT
>JAKBNN010000014.1 GCA_021831025.1 bacterium
AATCGAATCGATAAGGAAGGGTTATCCGGACAGCTTTATTACCTGGCTTATAGAGGACAAATCTAAGGACATCGCTTTGTTAAACCCTAATGTGAATGAAGTTATAGTCATCGATAAAAAAAATTTCAAAATCCGCGACTATTTATCTTTAATTAAAAGATTAAGAAGCCGCCGTTATGATTTGTCCATCGATTTGCAGGGAGTGGACAGGTCGGCCCTGTATGCCTTTTTAAGCGGGGCTAAAATAAGATATGTGCAAGAATATGCCGATTTAGGTTTTTTGAACAATAGGAAGATTATCAGAAAAGGGAGACCGCTTGAGCATGCCGTCAATTTTTATCAGTTTCTGGCCGAAAACTGCGGCGGAAAAAAAATATCGGATGTAAGCCTTACGCTTATCACGAGTGATGAGGATAAAAAGTTTGCCGACGATTTTTTAAGAAAGAGTTTTGGGAACCTTGATAATATATTCGTGGGGATAAATCCGACGGGGGCATGGAAAACGAAGAGGTGGCCGATTAAATATTTTATAGAACTTTCTACGAGGCTCATCCTCTCTTTTAATGCAAACATCGTGATTTTCGGCGGAAAGGGCGATGAATATTTTGCGCAGGAGATTCTAAAAGAGGTTGGCGAGGGTAAAATCAAAAGCGCTATTTCTAAAACCTCGCTAAAACAGGCAAAGGAACTTCTCGGGAAAATGGATTATTTTATAACCCCAGATAGCGGTTTAATGCATATAGCCTCAAGTATAGAAGGTCTCAAAACGATTGCACTGTTTGGCTCAACCGATCCAAAGCTTACAGGCCCCATTGGAAAGAATAATGTAATTTTAAGAGATAACCTTTACTGTATCCCTTGTTTTAAAAAGGAGTGTCCACTTAATAAGATTGAAAACAAAAATTTGCAGGAGTGCATTTTATGCATGAAAAGAATTACTCCCGATAAGGTTTTCAATGAAATAAGCAAAGATATAAAAGCGCAAAAGCAACACACTTAATTATTAACCCCTGCGTAGATAAATTTATTATAATTAATGTTTAAAATTATAAGGACGGAAGAAGAATTTAATGCAATCAAAGCCGATTGGGACAGGTTTACCGACAACAATTCGGATTCCAATGTATTTTTATCCCATGATTGGATAGCTTCATGGATTAAATATTTTTTAAAGGGAAAAAAGGGCAGGCAGCTTTTCATTATAGCGGAGTATGATGATAACGAAGGTATAAAAGGTACGATAAAATCTATTGCGCCGTTTTATATCGATGTTTTTTTCCTTGTTTTTAAATGTTTAAGGTTTATAAGCGATGACTATTCCGACTATTTGGGAATAGCGGCCGATAATACAGGCGCTATTTTTAACATGCTGGATGAAATTAATTCTTATTTAAATGTGAAACGCGGAGGATATAAAGAAATAAATAAAAAAGAAGAAAATGGGTTTAGAGCGGATATGATATATTTAAAACAGGTTTCCGAGGAACAAAGCGGTAAAATATTAAAATATGGAAAAGATAAACTTCATTTAACAAGGAAGTCCGGCGGGGATTGCTATTATGCCCTTCTGCCTCATACCGTAGAAAAATATCTTGAGGGGTTTAATTCAAAACAAAGGTATAATATACTGAAAAGGGTTAAGACGGCAGAAAAAAAAGGCGTTCAATATATTTCCATAAGTATTAAAAACGGTGATGGCAATAACATTGATTATTATCTTGAGGAATTTTTTAAATTACACCAAAAAAGATGGAATAAGAAGGGCAAACGGGGGGTTTTTCATAATAATACAATAAACGCATTTTTTAAGAGCCTCTTTACCGCTTTATACAATAATGGAATTCTTAACCTGTCTTTTTTAAAGTATAATGACAGATTAATAGCCGCTTCCGCCTGTTTCGACATTAAAGATAAAAGGCAGGTTTATTTACCGGGCTTCGATCCGGAATATTCTTTTTTACAGCCCGGAATCGTGCTCACATATTACAATATAAGGGAGGCTATTTCATTAAACTGCAAAGAGTTCGATTTTTTAAAAGGGTCTGAGGATTATAAAAGGCGCTTTCTTGCGGTAAAAAGGGCAAACTATAAGATTTATATTTATAAAACTAAGATTATTTATCCGATATTTAAATTAAATTTATTCTTAAAAAACGAGTTTTTTCCAAAAATAAAAAATATTTTTATTTGTAAATATGAATAATAATAGAAATTTTTTGATATTCGGTCATAATTACATCGGCGATACATTAATGTTGACCCCGGCTATCAGAGCCTTGAAGTCTAAATTTCCGGAGAGCAAAATTATCGCCGTAGCGTCTAAGAGCGCGTCCCCTGTTCTAAAAAGAAATCCCGATGTATGGAAAGTGGTCGAGATGGAAAAAGTAAAGGGGATGCGGGGCATATTCGGCGTGTTAAATTTATTTCTAAAATTAAGAAATATAGAATTAGAAGAATTAGGCAAAGAAAAATTTTATGCCTGCATTAATTTTTTAACTTCTTTTAAATTCGCTATTATTGGATTTTTACTTTCAAAAAAACAAATCGGTCAGAATAAAGCATTAAATAATTTTTTTTTTCATGATAAAATTGAATTCGGCGAAGGTTTACATAACATAGATAAGTCGCTTAAATTTATCGAACCGTTTTATATAAAGCAAAAATATCAGGATAGAAATTGCGCTTACGAGGTTTATGAAGAAGATATCAAAAATGCAAGAAATATTTTAAAAAATTCATTTACGGGTTATGATGAAAATAATAAAGTAGTTTTGTTTTCCCCTGGTTCTACAAGGAAGTCTAAAGAGACAAACCCTGAAACTTTATCTCTTTTTGCGGATTATTTAAATGGAAAAGGATACCGTATAATTATAACAGGCTCTCAAAGAGACAGGGAACTGTCCCAAAAAATACTAAATAAAATTGAGGATAAGCATCTTAGCGCCGACATAACAGGTTTAACCGATATTTACGTGCTTGGCGGATTAATCAAGCTTTCTTGCCTTGTTGTAAGCGTTGACAACGGGACTATGCACTTAGCCTCAGCTATAAAAACCCCTCTTATAGCCCTTTTCGGCTCTACCGACCCTGCCGTCTGCGGTCCTGTTTCGGGGAACAGCTATATAATAGACAAAAAAGTGGAATGTTATCATTGCTTTTACAAGGATTGTACAAAGAAAAATTTTAATAAAAACTATTTTCCGGATTGCATGGGGTTTATAGTATTAGACGATTTAATAGAAGGGGCAAAAAGGCTGTTAAAATGAAAATTTCGGGATTTACTTTTATCAGAAACGGGGTTTTAATGGAATATCCGTTTATAGAGTCTATTAAATCGGCTCTTCCATTGTGCGACGAATTTGTGGTTGTCGTCTGCGAAGGTTCGGATAGCACAAAGGATGAGCTGGAAAAGTTAAGAGGTGAAAATTCTAAAATCAGGCTTATAGACGAAGGTTGGAATGTTGCAAAAAAAAGCGGGTCTATTTTATCGGAAAAGACCAATGTAGCGATAAAAAATATCACGGGAGATTACGGTTTATATGTCCAGTGCGACGAAGGCTTACACGAAAAGGATTATGAAAAAATAACCGGAGCGCTGGAAGACAATTTAAATAATAAGGAAATAAAGGGGTTCGTATTTGATTATATACATTTCTTCGGCGGCTATTTTTCATATGCAAAGAAGACCGAAAAAAGGTTTTTTTATGATAAAGAGGTCCGCATTATAAGAAACGACGGTACGGTATTTTCATGGGGCGACGCAATGGGGTTTAAAGATATCAACGGCTTAAAAATCAATTTGGAAAATAAAAACGCCGCACCGCTTAATGCAACGATGTATCACTACGGCAGGGCGAAAAATCCGGTTGGCATGTATAAAAAGGATAAAGAAATGGAAAAGCTTTATAACCATAAAATAATAAATATTTTAAAACACTGGGTTTCCAATTATGACCCGCGCGTCGATAAGTATATTTATTCCGATTTTAGCTGGCTTGAAAGAGTTGACAGGAATAATTTGGAATTTCATCCCGCCCCTTTTAGAGAACTTGCCTCCCGGCAGGACTGGGATATTGACGATTTTAAAGTATTTATGAAAGAAAAAAAGGGTGTAAAGCAGTTTTTTCGCATGATAATATATAGAATCGTTAAAGATACGATAAATGAAACTTTAAATGCAATTAAAAAGGTAAAGGCTTTTTTTAGGAATAAATAATAAAATAAAGTAAAGCAGGGAAAATTAAAATAAAAATAAAATAAAAAATGAGAATTCTGGAATTTATAACCCCTTCAAATATAGGAGGCGCGGAAAATTATTTAGTGAACCTTTCAAAAAAACTCAAAGAAAAAGGGCATGAGGTATATATTTTATCTTCTAATCCTCAAAACAGGAAAAATCCAGATTTATCCGTTGCGGAATTTTTAAGCAAAAGCGGGTTGCCGTTTAAGCTGGTGAACATCCGTTTTAAGTACGGCCCTCTTGCAATTCTTAAGGTTTTATATTTTTCAAAAAAAAATAATATCGAGATAATTCATACCCATCTTTCTAAGGCAAATGTAATTGGCGCCGCTGTCTCGAAGATTTTGGGAATCAGGTCCGTGGCAACGGCTCACGGGCTTAATAAAAAATCTCAGTATAAATATACAGGCAATATAATATGTGTATCAAACGCCGTCAAAGAAAACCTTTTATCGCAGGGCGTAAACGAAAAAATGCTTCATGTGATATATAACGGCATAGACGCAGGTAGATTTAATCCAAATGCGGAAGGACTGCATAAAAGAGGATTAGATATAGCCTTTAAAGATAAGGCAGGATTTAATGTAGGTATTATTGCCAGGTTGTCCTATGAAAAAGGGGTGGATTTATTTTTGGAAGCGGCGCGCCTTACATTAAATAAAATTCCGGATTCAAAATTTTTTATTGCCGGAAATGGATTTTTAAAAGACGAGTTAATAAAAAAAGCCGATAATTTAGGAATCGGTAATTCGGTTTATTTTTTAGGATTTGTAGGGGATAATCTGGTTTCTTTTATAAATGAACTGGACGTTGTTGTTTTCCCCTCATTAAAAGAGGGACTGCCGCTTTCTCTTGTCGAATCGATGTCGATGGAAAAGGTCGTAATAGTTTCGGATGCCGGAGGGATGCCGGAGGTTGTAGAAGACGGAGAAAACGGGTTTATAGTAAAAAAGGGGGATATAGAAGGTATTTATCAAAAATTGGTTTTTGTGTATAATAACAAAAACATTATGGAAAAAATGGGCAAAGAGGCCAGAAAAACCGTAGAGGAAAAGTTTAATACGGTTATTATGGCGGACAAAATCGAAGATTTATTTAAAACTATTTTACTTAATCCATCGGCTTTGCCTTAACCTTTGTTCGTTAAACTTAAAGAAAACAGCTCTTATAACTTCAAATTATGCCATGAACGAAAATTTGTTAAACATTGTTAAAAGATTCCATAAAGCAAGGATACTTGTTATAGGGGATATTATGGTTGACCATTTTGTTTATGGTACGGTTGACAGAATATCTCCCGAAGCCCCTGTTCCTGTGGTGCAGGTCGAATCTGAAAAATTGATGCCCGGGGGAGCCGCCAATGTCGTAAACAATGTGTCCAAATTAGGAGCTAAGGTTTATGTGGCGGGAGTTGTCGGAAATGATTATAACGGCAATATTTTAAAACGGATGGTTGACAAAGAGACTGTAAATTCCGAAGGCATATTGACGCTCGATAATTTTCAAACAATCATAAAGACGAGGGTAATTGCGCACAATCAACAAATAGTCAGATTTGATAAAGAAAATAATGGAAAATTTAGCGGGGGTGTTTATAAAGCGCTTATTTCGGGTATTAAAAAAATAGCGGACGATATCGATGCCGTTATAATCTCCGATTACGGCAAGGGATTAATAGAAAAAAAGTTTTTTTCGACGGTTGTGAATTTTTTGAGGGAAAAAGGTAAATTTATATCCCTTGATCCAAAGGTCGAAAATTTTAAATTTTATAAGAATATCTCGATTTTAACGCCTAATATTAACGAAGCTTTCGGCGGGTCTGGAATCAAAATAAAAGATGAAAAAACCCTTATCAAGGCAAGCAAAATGATATTTAAGAAGGTAAAGTCCGATTATTTGCTTATTACAAGGGGGGAATCAGGTATGTCGCTTTTTTATCCGGATAATAAATTCGAGCATTTAAAAGCCCGCGCAAAAGATGTCTATGATGTAACCGGCGCCGGAGATACCGTTATTTCTACTCTTACCGTTGCCAAAAGCGTCGGCGCCGGCATTTTTGAAGCTTGCTACATTGCGAATGCCGCCGCGAGTATTGCCGTTTCGCAGTTGGGGACTTATGCGGTCGGCGTGGAAGAATTGATGAAAGTTTTATCGGAGCAATAAAAGCAGCCGCCCAAATTCAGAAAATAAAATCCTAAATTGGGATTTGGGAGCCATATTTCGGTTGAACTGTATGCCGGATAATTATATAATATAATAGTAAATCTACATTTGCCATTATAATTTAGGGAAAAATCGCTCTTAATGCTAATTAAATACGGATGCAAAAATTAATTAATATAGGTTTTGGAAATATCGTGATACAAAGCAGGGTTATTGCGGTTGTTTCTCCGGGCTCGTCTCCAATGAAAAGACTCAGGGAAACCGCAAAGGACGGAAACCATTTAATAGACGCGACGGAAGGCAGGAAGACGCGGTCGGTTATAGTTACGGATTCGGGTCATATTATTCTTTCCGCTTTAAATACGGCAACTATTACTTCAAGATTGAAAACAAAGGACGCTTAATTTATAAATTATATAAAAATTAACGATAAACTTGTCAAAAGTCTTGATGATAAATAATAACGGTAATAATCTACCTAATATCGATGTATTATTAGACGGCTATCCAAGGGGGTTGATTATTGCCGTTTCGGCGCCGTCAGGCACAGGAAAAACTACCCTTTGCAATATGCTCACAAAGGAATTTGCAGATATAAAGCCGAGCATTTCCTTTACTACAAGGCAGAAGAGAACCGGTGAAATAGACGATGTGAGTTATCATTTTATTAACGATGAAGAATTCGATAAAATGGTAGCAAATGGCGAATTTATAGAGTGGGCGAATGTCTTCGGTAAAAGGTATGGAACGGCATATAAATCCATTTCCTGCAATAATGCCGGTCATTTAAACGATACTCTTTTAGAAATAGATGTTCAAGGTGTTGAGAAACTTATAAAATATTTTAAGGATAGGGAAAATTCCGGCAGGCTGGTTACTATATTTATAACGCCGCCCACGCATAATGATTTAATAGATAGATTAAAAAAAAGGGGCGGAATGAGCAGCGAAGAGTTAAAAAAACGGTACGATGTCTCTTATGTCGAACTTAAAAAAAGCAATATTTACGATTATATAATAACAAATGATGTTTTAGATAAAGCATATTTGAAATTAAAATCCATTATAATTGCCGCGAGATGCAGAAATGTAAAAAAATATGAAATATAAATGTATAAATTTTAATAATTTTAAAATAAAATAACCAAAAGGAGATAAATTAAATGGCAAGAGTTACGATTGAAGATTGTTTAGTAAATGTGGAAAACAGATTCGCGCTTGTAATAATAGCGGCAAAAAGAGCGAGACAGCTTATGGAAGGCAGAGAAGCTAAAATAGTTTCCAAAAATAAACCTATTGTAGTTGCATTGAGGGAGATTGCAAAAGGTTATATCGGAGTGAAACAGAAATAACGCCGCTTTTCTCCGATTAACATTGTTCAGGCATTATGTTTTTGTGCATTATTTGGATAAACTATGAGTCTTTCAAACGAAAATCTCGTTACGGTAAACCCCACCGGCGACTTCAGTTCGCTTAATAATCTTATAGAGCTATTTAGAAATAATATAAACAGTATTGACGACGTGGGTATGGAAGAAATACACGGCGAAAAGTTTAAACTGTTTAAAAAAGCCTATAACTTTTCTAAAAGGGTTCATCAAGGTCAAAAAAGAGTATCGGGAGAACCATACCTTACGCATCCGATAGAAGTCGCGGCTATCGTTGCCGGATTAAGGATGGATTGCGCTTCTATTGTCGCCGCCTTGCTTCACGATACGGTTGAAGATACTCTTGCAACCTTGGATGATATAGAAAATGAATTTGGGGAAGAGGTTGCTTTTATAGTAGATGGACTAACAAAGTTAGGAAAGCTATCTTTTCAAAGTTCGGAAGAGCTTGAAGCGGAAAATATCAGAAAAATGATTGTGTCGATGGCCAAAGATATCAGAGTTATAACAATAAAATTGGCCGACAGGCTGCACAATTTAAGAACCCTTGATTTTTTGACAAAAGAAAAACAGATAAAGATAGCACAAGAAACCCTCGATATTTATGCCCCCCTTGCCAATAGATTAGGTATATTTTTTATAAAAAGCGAGCTTGAGGATTTATCGTTTAAATATTTAAACCCTGAAGCTTATAAGGATTTATCCTTTAAAATAAATAAAAAGAAAGCGGAGAGAGAAAACTATATCGAAAGGGTTATCGGCATATTAAAAGAAAACTTGGAAAAACATAACCTAAAGGCTGAAATTTATGGAAGACCGAAGCATTTTTACAGTATTTATAAAAAGATGATCGAGCAGCATGTCAGCTTCGAGGATATATACGATTTATTGGCTTTAAGAATCATAGTGAATACCGAAACGGAATGTTATGAAACTCTGGGTTTAGTCCATTCTATCTGGAAACCTGTATCCGGCAGAATTAAAGATTATATTGCAATGCCAAAAGCAAATTTGTACCGTTCGCTTCACTCAACGGTAATTGGTTCCGAAGGAATGAAGGTCGAGATTCAAATAAGAACGAAACAGATGCATTTTATCGATGAATTCGGTATTGCGGCGCACTGGAAATATAAAGAGAATATATCGTTTGAAAAAAGCGATTTAAATCAGTTCAACTGGCTAAGGCAGCTTGTCGAATATCAGAAAGAGCTCAAAGATCCACGTGAATTTTTAGACAGCGTAAGGATAGACCTTTTTCAGGAAGAGGTTTATGTTTTTACCCCTAAAGGCAAAGTTATCGCTTTGCCAAAGGATTCTACCCCGATAGACTTTGCATATTACATTCACACCGAGATCGGCGATAAAGCAATGGGAGCCATAGTTAACGGCGTAATAGTTCCGTTAAGGCATAAATTATCTAACGGCGACATAGTGGAAATAATCACAAAAGAAGACCACCACCCTTCAAAGGACTGGCTGAAATATGCCAAATCTTCCAAGGCATTGTCGAAAATAAGGAGCTATATAAGGCAGACCGAAAGGGATGAAAGCATTATAGCGGGGAAAGAAATTTTAGAAAGGGAATTTAAAAAGATTGGCGATAGAAAGATAGATTTTAAAGAAATGGTAAATCTCGCTCTTCAAAAGCTGTCTATTAAGGATGAGGAAGACCTTTATGCAGGTGTAGGCTACGGCAAATATTTACCCTCTTATATCTTTTTAACCGCGATACCCGATTTTAAAAAAACAGGCAGCCTGTCTTTAATAACCAAAACAACAGAAAATGTAATAAACAGGATTCTAAAAAAGATAAAACCGGGGGCAAGAAGCCACATTAGATCAAGAGGCGAGGCGGTTATTTCACCGTTTGGCGGCGATTTGCTATACAAGCTTGCAGGTTGCTGCCGTCCTATACCCGGAGACGATATTATCGGGTTTATTTCACGAGGAAGAGGCGTTATAGTCCACAAATCCGATTGCAAAAACATTATAGGCGTCGATGAAAACAGGCTCATTAAAGTCGGCTGGAAAGCCGCTTTAGAATCTTCCGCGTCAGGTTTAGGATTTTTCGAAACTAAAATAAAAATTATTACGGAAGACAAAAAAGGTATTTTAGCCAATATCGCCACATTAATATCCGAAAAGGGCGCGAACATTTCAAAAGCACAGGTAAGAACCCTTAAAGACGGAAGAGCCGTCCACCTGTTCGACATCGAGGTAAAAGACAACGCGCAGGTAGATTTAATTATCGGCGGTATAAAAGGCGTTAAGGGCGTGATAAAAGTCAGCAGAGGGTAATGCCCTAAAACTGTCGTAATCCAGCTTTACGCAGGATTAAGATTATTTAACTATGTTGACTATATTAATGGACGAGCGGATAATTTTTGACATCTTTCTGATAAACATTTAGAAACTATTTTAGATATTCCAATATTAATTGTATATTCTAAATCGGGATTATGGTGTTTCATGATTTAATCTGCATGTTTAATATATCTCTTTTTCATAAGCGTTATGATATAATAAAAAAGCGCCAGAAAAATATATTATCGATTGAATGTTTATTGCTTATTTTTATTTATATAAAATAATGTGGAGGATTATTAAAAATGATTTCAGGTTATCCATTGATAAGACCTCGGAGACTAAGAACTTCTCCTAATTTATCAAGGTTGGCAAGAGAAGTGTCCCTTGAGCCGTCAAAATTTATTATGCCTTACTTTGTAACCCATGGAAAATCCATAAAAGAACCGATAGGGACAATGCCAGACCAGTTTCGTTATTCGGTGGACGAACTTTTAAAAGAACTTAAAAATGTAATCAGTCTTAATATCGGCGGTATCCTTCTTTTCGGCGTTCCTGAACGCAAAGATGAATTCGGCTCCGAAAGCTATTCGGCGGGCGGCATAGTTCAACAGGCATTAAAGAGCATAAAGGATATTTATCCCGGTCTGATTGTTATCACGGATGTTTGTTTATGCGACTATACCTCCCATGG
>JAKBNN010000053.1 GCA_021831025.1 bacterium
ATTATAATAGGATTTGTATTTGTATTAGAGGCTTTAAGCGTAATCTTTCAAGTCGGTTCCTATAAGCTTAGAAAAAAGAGGATATTTAAGATGGCTCCTATTCATCATCATTTTGAGATGGAAGGCATGACGGAGCCAAAGATAGTAATAAGGCTCTGGATTATATCCTTAATATTAACCATATTTGCTCTTTCAACCTTAAAGTTGAGGATTTTTTAAATGAACACGCTAATCTTAGGCTACGGCAAAACAGGAAGGGCTGTTTACGATTATCTTAACAACCAAACAAATCCCGGCTCTTTAGACAAGGTATTTGTATATGACGATATTCTGACAGACGATAAGATTAACGCTTTAAATAAAACGGCGGATTTAAAAGCCCATAAAAACGCCGTATTTTTTAATAAAACTAATTATAAAGTTTTTATGGAAAAATATTGCAGGGATATAAACCGGTGCATAGCGAGTCCGGGGATAGAAAGAAATCATAATGTGATTTCAAAACTTAAAAAATATAATATTCCTGTTTATAGCGAAATTGAATTTGCCTATAAAATGTTAAATTCAAAAGAACATAAAGAAGCGGCAAAAATTATTGCCATTACGGGGACAAACGGAAAAACTACGACAACCACCTTTTGCGAGAAGGCTATTAACAAGGCAGGTTTAAGCAAAACAACATTTGTCGGCGGGAATCTCGGTGTTCCTTTTATTTCGGGCGTAAAAGATTTTAATGATTTTATTCTTGAGATTTCAAGTTTCCAGCTTGAATGGGTTTACGACTTTAAACCAGACATTGCGGTTTTACTTAATGTGGAAGACGATCATTTAGATAGATATGAAAATTTTGACGAATACAGGCTTACGAAATATAAACTCTTTAAAAATCTTAAGCATAGCGATGTCGCTATTTTAAATTATGACGATTATAATTCAAGGATTTTAAAAGGCGTCGTCGGTTCTAAAGCTATTTTATTCGGGTTAGACGAAAATAAATGCGACGCATATTTTAAGGAAGATGCGATTCACTTAAGGTTTAAGGATATTACCGGCTTTGACGCCGCAATACCGTTAAAAAATGTAAAGGATAAAAGAAGGTTCGTTATTTACGATATGCTTGCCGCTGCCTGCTCTTTGGCTTTATTCGGCGTTTCGCCGGAGGATATAGCCTCGGCCTGCGCCGAATATGAACTTTTAAAGCATCGGGTTGAATATATCGGCAGCGTCGGAGATATAGAATTTTATGACGATTCCAAGGCGACAAATCCCGCGGCGGTCGTAAGCGCCCTTAAATCGATTAGCGAAACCGGCGAAGGCGATGAGGATATAGTTCTTATATTAGGAGGCAAGGATAAAGGATTTAACTACGAATGCTTAATTCAGCCTGTAAAAAACAGCGTTAAGGCATGCGTTTTAATCGGGGAAACAAAAAATATTATAAAGGATACGCTTAACGGTTATGCCCCGTTAATTACGGCGGACGATATGGAGCGCGCCGTCGAAGAATCATTCCTTTACTTGCTGAACAACCTCCGGCGAGCAAACAAAGGAATCGTTTTGCTTTCGCCGGCTTCTTCGAGTTTCGATATGTTCAAGGATTACAACGAAAGGGGAGATATATTTAAAAAATGTTATCAGGCTTTAAAAGAGAGATTTTGTGAAAGATTAGGAAACGGCGGTTCAGAGGTCTAGGTATGATTAATTACGGAAAGGTATTTATAAGGAAATATGATATAACTTTATTTTTAACGACGATAATACTTATAGCGCTGGGTCTTATTATGGTCTATTCCACAAGCGCAATGGCTTCAATTGTGGAATACGGCATAAGCTATCATTTTATAATAAGGCAGATAATATATGTTATTATATCTGCATTTTTTATCGGTTTTTTAATGAGAAACGATTATCATAATTTAAAATCATTTTACGGCATCATTCTATTTTTAATAATAATTTCGATGTTTTTGGTGTTTGTTCCACATATAGGGCTTAGCGCGGGCGGTTCCAGGCGGTGGATAAATTTAAGGATTTTCAACATCGAGCCTTCGGAATTTTTAAAAATTATTTTTATCGTATATTTGGCTAATTTCCTTGAGAAAAAAAAGGATATATTAGATAATAATCGGTATTCGCTAATGTTTATAAGCCCATTTATATTTATGGGTTTTTTAGATATTTTGCTTTTAAAAGAACCCGATTTCGGAACGGCGTCTATTTTGTTTTTTATTACTATTATCATGTTGTTTGCAGGCGGCATCTCTTTGCTGTACCTTATTTTTACTCTCCTGTTCGGAGCGGCGGGAGCATATTTTCTTATTTTTACCGTAACATACAGGAGAGACAGAATACTTGCATTCCTCCATCCTTTTCATGATAAGACGGGTATAGGTTTTCAGATTATACAATCGATGTATGCATTTGCAAGAGGCGGATTATATGGCGTCGGGCTGGGAAACGGCAAGGAAAAACTGTTTTTTCTGCCCACCCCTTATTCGGATTTTGTCTTTTCGACGGTGGGAGAAGAGCTTGGATTTATCGGAGTTATTTTTTTTATTTTACTTTATTTGATTTTAGCATACAGGGGGTTAAAAATTGCAATAAACGCGCCGGATTTATTCGGGACATATCTTGCTTACGGATTTACTTCCCTTATTGTTTTAAGCGCTTTTATAAATATCGGCGTGGTTCTTGGTTTTTTGCCGACCAAAGGGCTTGCCCTGCCGTTTATCAGCTATGGCGGAAGTTCTATGCTGGCTTCATGTATTGCGATAGGTATTCTGCTTAATATATCTTCGCAAAGCGTTAAAAGGAAAAATATATAGATGAACATCGTAATAGCAGGGGGAGGTACAGGGGGGCATTTATTTCCGGGCATTGCGGTTTATGAAAAATTAAAAAGCATTGACCCAAATACTAAGGTTTATTTTATAGGAACGGAAAGAGGAATCGAAAATAGGCTTAAAGATGATTATAATTTTGAATTATTTACGATAAATGTTAAAGGATTTTCGGGAAAAAGTTTTATGAATAAAATACAATCGGTAAAGGGGCTTTTTAAGGCCGCAAAAGATATAAGCGCAATTTATGATAGAGTAAAGCCTGAATTTGTTTTGGGCTTAGGCGGCTACATATCTTTTATGCCGCTTGTTATGGCAAAATTAAGGGGAATAAGGAGCGGGGTTATGGAGCAAAATGCTATACCCGGACTTTCCAATAAGATACTGGGATTACTTGGCGTAACCATTTTTGCCTCTTCCTTCGAAACAAAAAAATATTTGCCGTTTTCGAAGGTTATCGTTACGGGAAACCCTGTTAGAAAAAATATTTTAAATTTAGCAGGCATAGTGACTATGGAAGTTTCTAAAGATGAAGCCAAAAAAAAGGATTTTTCACTTTTTGTTTTTGGCGGCTCGCAGGGCGCTTCCTCTCTTAATAAGGCGATTATAAGCATGCTGCCGCTGCTTAATAAGGACATTTTGAACGGCTTGACGATATTCCATCAAACCGGCGACAAGGATTATGAATCGGTTAAGGGTTTTTATAATGATGGCGGAATCCCCGTCAAAAAATTCGAAATTTTTCCTTTTACGAAGAATATAGAACATTACTATACTGGAAGCGATATCGTAATATCCCGTTCCGGAGCGGGAACTTTATCGGAGTTGATTGCGCTGAGGAAGCCTGCAATCTTAGTACCTTATCCATATGCCGCCAAAAACCATCAGAAGAAAAATGCGGCGGTTTTTTCAAAAAAGGGCTGTTTTTATACCGTAAAAGACGATAAAAATCTTTCAAAAGAATTATTACAAACCATTAATAAAATATTTTATAATAGAAAATTATTAGATAATATGTATAATAATCTAAAAAAAATAGACATTGAAGACTCTGCTTTGAATATAACAGGTATAATTTTGAACAAAAAATAAAATTTAAGTTTAAGGAGCGTTATAATGAAAAACGGCGTCAAAAGGGTTCACCTTATCGGAATTGGCGGTTCAGGTATGAGCGGCATTGCGGAAGTTCTTATCAATTCGGGTTATGCGGTTACCGGTTCGGATATCGAGTATAGCAAGACTATCGAAAAGATAGAATCCATTGGCGGTAAAGTCTTCATTGGCCACAATCCGGAAAACTTGGCGGATTCGGAAGTGGTTGTCTATTCTACGGCGATTCAGGACGATAATGTCGAGCTTTTGTATGCGAAAAATAAGAAACTTACGGTTTTAAGGCGCGCAGAGATGCTTGCCGAGCTCCTATCTTTAAAAAAAGGGATAGCTGTTGCGGGTTCTCACGGGAAAACAACGACAACATCGATGGTATCCAATATATTCGGTGAAGCAGGACTTGATCCGACTTTTGTCGTCGGTGGAAAGGTCTTTGGAATGGGTATGCATTCGAAAGTTGGGAAGGGTGATTTTATGGTCGTAGAGGCTGATGAGAGCGACGGTTCATTTTTAAAGCTTAAGCCTGATTATTGCGTTGTCACAAACATCGATTATGAGCATCTGTGCTATTACGGCGATATAGAAAATTTAAAATCAGCTTTTAAAGACTTTATTAATAATATACCCTTTTTTGGTTTTGCCGTGCTATGCGCGGACAACCGCTTGCTAAGGTCTATTTTCCCCGAAATAAATAAAAAGTATTTTACTTACGGAATCGAACAAAAGGCTGATTACTACGCTCTAAATATCGCTATCGAGAAAGATTCATCGGTTTTTGATGCTTACTCAAAAGGGAAATTCATGGGAAAATTTAACTTATCCGTTCCGGGGATTCATAATGTTTCGAATGCCCTTGCGGCAATAACCTTAGCCGTGGAGTCGGGAATAAAGACGGCATATATTCAAAAGGCTTTAAAGAATTTTCATGGAGTCGAAAGAAGGTTTCAGATTAAAAAAGAAGACGACAGACTGATAGTAGTGGATGATTATGCCCATCACCCTGTTGAAATTACGGCTACGCTCAAAGCTGCCAAAAATTGGAACAGGCATATCGTTGCCGTTTTTCAGCCTCATAGATATTCAAGAATGAAGAATTTAATGGAAGACTTTGCATCCTCTCTCAAAATCGCCGATGCCGTTATGATAACCGATGTTTATTCGGCAGGGGAAAGCGAAATAGAAGGGGCGTCGTCTTTTGCCTTAAGTGAAAAGATGCGCTGCGCCGGCTATAAAAATGTTTATTATGTTCCCGATAAGAAGGATATAACATCTAATTTGAAAACCATTTTAAAAGGCGGGGAAATGGTAATATTTTTGGGAGCAGGCGATATAACAAAGAGTTGTGATGAATTTTTGTACAATAGCAAAGATAAATCAGGTAAGGTTAAAGTTAAATCTAAAAATGTTAAACAGGACAGGCAGCCGTCTTCTCCATTGGCTAATCTTATTTTAAAACAATCATGAAAAATAACACTTATTAGCTTATTTTTATATGAATAATTTGGACAGCATAAACATAGTAAACGGTTTAAGAGAAAATGGCATAGAGTTCATTGAAAATGAACCCATGTCTTTATATACTTCAATCAAAATAGGCGGAAAATGCGATATAATCATTTTTCCAAAAGACGAACAGGAACTGTTTTTCATAATCCGTTTGTTAAAAGAGAACTCGCGCAATTACATTATAATAGGCCGCGGAACAAACACCCTTTTTAAAGATGCAAGGATTAGCTTTCCCGTCGTATCTTTAAAAAAGGGATTTCGGCATATAAAAGAAATAGATTATCCGGCAGAGAAAAAGGGTGATTCTAAAATAAGTTTAAGAGCAGGTTCAGGCGTAGCTTTATCCCAAGTTTTAAACTATGCCGTAAAAAATTGTTTAAGCGGATGCGAATTCTTTTTTGGGATTCCCGGTACCTTGGGCGGGGCGGTTAAAATGAACGCAGGGTCTAAGGAAAGCGTGGCGGGGAATATTGTAGAGAGCATAGAAATTATTACTAAGGAAGGGGCTAAGTTAAATATCGAAAAAAAGGATTTGCAATTTTCATACCGTAATCTTGATGTCAATGGCGTGGGCGAAGGTTACTTTATTACAGGGGTAACTTTATCGCTGAACAGGTCGGACAAATCAAAGATAGCGGATAATATAAATCTTTTCAAAGAAAGAAAGTTAAGACAGCCGTTGGGAGAATATTCTTTAGGTTGTATTTTTAAAAATCCCGCAGGCGATTCCGCCGGAAAAATTATCGAGGAAATCGGGTTTAAAGGTTTTTCTAACGGAGACGCGGTGGTTTCGGATAAACACGCCAATTTTATAATAAATAAGGGCGGGGCCAGCGCGGAAGACATTCTTGAATTAATAACGAACATCCAAAAGGCGGCGTTATTACGGAAAGGCATAAAATTAAGCACGGAAATAAAGATAATTTAAATAGCGAACATCAAAATGAAAGATAGTTTAAAAAAATTACGAATCGGCGTTTTAATGGGCGGAAAATCCGCCGAAAGAGAAATATCCCTTAAAACAGGTAACGCCGTTTTAAAGGCGCTTACGGGAATGGGGTACGACGCTTTTGGCTTTGATACGGACGAAAGCTTTGCCGAAAATTTAAAAAAAATAGATATATGTTTTATTGCTCTTCACGGGACTTTCGGAGAGGACGGAAGGGTGCAGGGGGCACTTGATTTATTCGGCGTTCCATATACGGGTTCGGGCGTTTGCGCCAGCGCTATCGCAATGGATAAAATAAGGTCGAAAGTAATATTTAGTTATCACGGCTTAAAAACCCCTCCCTTCTTTTTGGTTAAAAAAGGCGAAGGCAAAGATGCCCTTAAAAACGGGCTCGGGCATTTTAATCCGCCGTATTTTGTCAAGCCGAATTCTTCCGGGTCAAGCGTCGGCTGCTCTATCGTCAATTCCCCGGTAGAAGAACTGGGGCAGGCATTAAATAATGCTTTTAAATATGACGATGAAGTATTGGTGGAAAAATATATAAAGGGCAGGGAAATACAGTTTGCGGTGGTTTCGGGAGAACCGCTCGGGTGCGTAGAGGTAAAGCCAAAGGATGTTTTTTATTCTTATGCCGCTAAATATACGAAGGGACAAACGGAATATCTATTAGATCCTGTTCTGAGCAAAGAAGAATATAACGCATGCGAATCTGCCGCCGTTAACGCCCATAAACTTATCGGTTGTAAAGGAGTTTCAAGAACCGATATGATACTGGGCGGCGAAGGGAATGCTTATGTGCTGGAAATTAATACGCTTCCGGGATTGACCGAATTCAGCTTAGTTCCAATGATTGCGGGGAATAAAGGCATAAGTTTTAACGAATTAATAGAAAATATCACCATAGATGCGATTACTAAAAAATAAGAATAAAAAAAAAGCCCTGAAGATACATTTCTTAAAATATATTTACGCCGCAGGGATAACGGTTTTTGTTTTAGCCGCAGGTTTTTTTGGGTACAGGGCGTATAACTATATTATTTATAAGAAAAAGTTATTCGTTCTTAAAAAAATTAGTATAACAGGAAAAGACATAAGTTATGCGGAAAAAGTGAAAGTTTTAAGGCTGGCAGGCTTATATAAAGGAGAAAATTTATTCAATATCGATTTAAAACGGGTTTCGAGGTTGATTGCATCGGATAGATGGATTAAAGATGTGACGGTTTACAGAAAATATCCCGATAAGGTTGTCATTGTCCTAAAAAAAAGGAAGGTTTTTGCAATAGTAAATAAAGAAAACTTGTATTATATAAGTCAAAGCGGGTATATTATGGGAAAGGTAAATTCGACTATAGGCTATAATTATCCTGTTATTACAGGTTTAAATAAAGACGACTTGAATAATTATTTTAATAAGATAAAAAAGGCCATATATTTTTTAAATATTTCAAAGTCTTCCGTTATCTCGAATTATATTAGCGAGATACATTTAGAAAAGGATAACGGGATAGTAATCTACACAAATAACGGTACATTAATAAAGTTTGGAATTGGAAGATATAAAAATAAGCTAAAAACGCTTAAAAGACTATTTTATGAAATAAACAGGATTCACCTTAAGTATAAGCAGTATATTAATTTAGAGTATAAAGATGAGGCGGTTATTGCGGTAAATTCCGGGTCAAGGGTTTTGCCTGCAGATTATAAAAAGACTGCAATACCTTCGGATATTTTTAAATAAAAATAATAGATATAAATTAATTAATTCACGCCCGCGAAGGCGGAAATTCAGAGGTCAAATTGGAAAAGAGTAACAATATCGTTGTCGGATTAGATATTGGAACTACCAAAGTTTGCGCAATAGTTGCCGAGGTAAAAAAGGATTCCCTCGAAATAATAGGGGTAGGTTTAAGTAGTTCCGCCGGGCTTAAAAACGGAGTTGTGGTGAACATCGAAAATACCGTAGGTTCCATTACGAAAGCGGTAGAAGAGGCGGAACTTATGGCAGGTTATCAAATTCAGGAGGCCGTTATCGGCATTGCCGGTTCTCATATACGGGGTTTTAATTCCAGGGGTATTGTGGCGGTAAAAAGCAGGGAGGTTACCCAGCAGGATGTGGATAGAGTAATATCGGCGGCTAAAACGATAGCAATACCGCTCGATAATGAGGTTATCCATGTGATCCCGCAGGAGTTTATTGTCGATGACCAGGATGATATCAAGTACCCTATCGGAATGAGCGGCTTAAGACTTGAGGCGCGCGTTCATATAGTTACGGTGTCCAGTATAGCCGCCCAGAACATCGTAAAGTGCGCAAACAAAGCCGGACTCGATGTATCCGATATAATTCTTGAACAAATTGCCTCGAGCGAGGCTGTTTTAACCGAGGATGAAAAAGAATTAGGCGTGGCGCTAATCGATATCGGCGGGGGAACAACCGATGTTGCAATATTTTCTGGAGGAACTATCATACACACATTTGTCATTCCTAAGGGCGGGCAAAGCGTTACAAGCGATGTATCGCTGGGAACCAAAACCGTTCCTTTAGACGCGGAAAAGATAAAGATAAAGTTTGGTATTGCTAAAGAATCTCTGGCAAGAAAGGATGAAATAATAGAGATTCCAGGGTTTGGAGGAAGGCCGCCAAGGTCGATATCTCGGCAGGTTCTTGGTAATATTGTCGAGCAGAGAATGGGCGAAATTTTTACATGGATAAGAAAGAATATCGAAAAAAACGGCTTAGAAAGCAAGATTCTTTCAGGCTATGTTATCACGGGGGGTGCTGCTCTAATAGAAGGCTGTGCGGAGTTAGCGGGGGATATTTTTAACGCCCCCGTAAGAATAGGACTGCCTTTAGATGTTGGAGGTTTAACGGATGTCATAAGTTCTCCCGTATATTCGACAGGCGTCGGCCTTGTTAAATATGCTTTTAAAAACAATAAAAATAAAGAGCCGTTATTTAAAAGGGGGGGGAAGAATGTCTTTGAATCTATAAAGGACAGGCTCTTAAAATTGTTGGAGGAATTTTTTTAATAATATTTAATAATAATACTAAACTTATATTAAACATTTTACGATATATTTAAAGATAGACAAGGAGGTTACCATGTTAGAGTTCGTTGAAAACAATGAATTATCGGCAACAATAAAAGTGGTGGGCGTCGGCGGGGGCGGAAGTAATGCCGTTAATACTATGATAAAATCTGGCTTATCTGGTGCAGAGTTTATTGTCGCTAATACGGATGCTCAGGCGTTGAAAGCAAGTGATTCCAATATAAAAATTCAACTTGGAGAAAAAATCACAAAAGGGCTTGGAGCCGGGTCAAATCCTGAAATAGGGAAACAATCGGCTATCGAAGACAGGGATAGAATACGAGAAATTTTAAATGGCTCGGATATGGTTTTCATAACCGCGGGGCTTGGCGGCGGAACAGGGACAGGCGGCGCCCCGATAATTGCCGAAATAGCCAGAGAAATTGGCGCTTTAACGGTTGCCGTTGTTACCAAACCGTTCTTTTTTGAGGGCAATAGAAGAATGAGGCAGGCCGAAGAAGGGCTAAGGCAACTTAAATCGGTCGTGGATACGGTGATAACAATACCAAATCAGAGGCTTTTAGCCGTTGCAGGAAAATCGACCTCGATGGTCGATGCCTTTAAAAAGGTTGACGAGGTTCTTCTTCAGGCCGTCAAAGGTATTTCGGATTTAATAAATATTCATGGCCTTGTAAATGTCGATTTTGCCGATGTCAAGAGCATAATGTCGGAAATGGGGATGGCTCTTATGGGGACGGGCGTGGCAGAGGGTGATAATAAGGCTCTGGAAGCCGCCCAAAAGGCGATTTCAAGTCCGCTGCTCGAAGATATCAGCATAGAAGGCGCAAGAGGGCTGCTTATCAATGTTGCAGGCGGACCAGATATGACGCTTTTTGATGTCAATGAGGCTGCCGAGAAGATTAAATCGGAAGCCCATCCTGATGCTAATATCATATTCGGAGCTGTAATAGATGACACTTTGGGGGACAAGATGATGTTAACCGTGATAGCCACGGGGTTTGGAAAAGATGTCAAAATTTCTCCGGTTCAGATTTCTAATCCGCCGAATGATAAAAATTTGGAAACCATAAATATAAATAATAAATTCGGACAAAATACCGGCAAACAGGATAAAAATGAATATATCGAAAGGTTTGGCGATCATGAAGAAGACGATTATGAAAATGAAAAATATGATATACCAACCTTTTTAAGGAGGCAGGCGGATTAAGGATCGAGATAAAAAAATAGGGGAGAGTC
>JAKBNN010000082.1 GCA_021831025.1 bacterium
AGGTATTTTTGGCATTATAGCTGCTGCCGTAACCTTATTTATTGGCGGTATTGGCGGTGCATTTGGGGCAAGCGGCCACTCTATGGTAATTGGTCTGGGTTGGGGTGGAATTTTGTTTTCATTTTTAGTTATTGTGTTTGGGGCAATTATTATAGGTAGCATTTCCAAAATATATCCAATATTACTAATTATTAGTTCAGTTTTGGGAATGATACTAGGCGGAACAATCGTTGCAATATTCATGATATTATCTTTTATAGGTGGTTTAATAGCAGTATTTTCAAAAGAAGGGGATAAAAAATCAAATGAATAAGAAAAAATTAATTATAATATTAGTTATTGTAATATTTGCTATAATTATAGTAGCGGCAATAGCTGGTCAATCTAATAATAGTCAAAATGAAGGCCAATCAAAAAATGTAAATATAAAGAAAAAAATAATTTATCATATTGGGGACACCGTTCATCTCGGAAAATTCAGTTTTAAATTAAAAAGTTCAAAAGTTACTGATAGCGTTGGCGCATATGGTTTTGAATCAAACGCTCAAAAAGGCAATATATATATAGCTATTGTTTGGAAATACACAAATTTAAGCAAGAAACCTGTTAGTGCGTTTAGTGTTCCAAGCGTTCATTTGATAAATAATAAAGGAGATGTTTATAGTTCAGATATTGGTGCTACTTCTTCTTATGCCACTGAAATACACGGAGAAACCAACGTAATAAGCAATATTAATCCCGGAGTTAGCTATACAGGCATAAAAGTATTTGAAATTAGTAAAGATTATCTTAATAAAAATAAATGGTTTATTAAAGTAAAAAATAACGGGTCAAAAGCTCTATTTGAAATATCTGTTTTTAATGATAATTCATCTAAATAAAGATTAAAATTAATTTTGATTTTTATAATATGCCAATTCAAAGCGAAATTACTGATTCAGTAAATAAGTCAGTTGAAGAAATATGTAATTATTTTCAAGATAATCCTTCGTTTTTCTTTACAGAAAATGATATTGTATGCTATTTTTACAGTATTCTAAAGCAAAATTTACGTGAATTTAAATTCCCAGATAAAGATAATAAATTGCATTCTATTATCCATATGGAATATCCGACACCATTTCGATGTGACATGAAAGATTATGAATTTAAACCAAAATCTGATGATGATCGAACTAAAAATGGTGGTAAGTATAAAAGGGGGCATTACGATGTGGTTGTTTTGAATCCAGAATTCATATCCCAATATTCATATGATATTATAAAAGCGCAAAATTATGAATCTTTTAAGAAGGAAGAAGTGTTGAATAAATTATTATTCAAGCCTGTTATTTATGGGATAGAAATAATATTTAAAAGAGATAAAATTAAATTTCCTGACAACAAAGATAATAAAGGTATAGAAAAAACATTTGGTATATTTTTAAAACAAATCAATCAAGATTTTGAAAAATTGCAACATTCTAGAATTGAAACCAAGTTTATGGATAATATAAAAATGCTTGTTTTTATTAGGGAAAGCTCTCATGAAGTAAAAAAATATATCAACCAGCGGTTATCAAATTATATCAATAAGCAAGAAATAAAGATTTGTTTTGCCAAATAGTTTTGAATTTTATTCTTGCAGAATGCAAATTAATATAATTATTTCCTCCCCCACACGTCGTCGACCGCCTTTTTTAGCGTATCCGGGACCAAATGAGAATACCGCTTCGCCATCTCATATTCTTTCGCTGAAAAAGACATGCTTTTTCAAAACATGCGCAAGAATATATGTCCTGTGTCCTAATAGCTCATCCCCTGCCTTGCGGAAGGGGCATTTCGACTGGCATAAAACCGTTGGTTTTATAGATGCCTGTCTTTATATCCGGCGGATAAGTTAAAAAGGGACGACCAAAGCGACTTATTTTACGGCGTGTTTTGGTAATTTATACCTGCGAAGCAGGTAGTTCACATAGAAAGGAGTTTAATTTTGTTTGCCCGATTCAAATTCTTAATTCGGTATTCGAGCCAGCGAGCTTCTCTTTCAGTGGAACAAGGGATTGTCTTCGCGAGTTCGAAAGGGAGATGAGACCGGACGAACCGGGAGCCCGTTCCTTGGGTATGGGCGTTAAGCCTGTGTTCGATACGGTTGGTTATGCCGGTATACAGACTGCCGTTTTCGCAACGGAGAATATATACGCACCAAGAATTTTGACTTTTCATGTTCGCCTCTCAAAAAAATATACTACATTTACTCTATTCTGTCAAACGATACCCTTTTCATAGTTTCATTTATAGTTTATTTTTGAAAGTATATTATTCCGCGGCGGGAGTTTCTGGAGGAAAATCACATCTTTTTTCCGAAAAGGATTTGATTTGCTTTCAAGAATATTATTTATGAAAGTAGTTATCCCCCTTCTAATCCTTCATTAGATATTAATTAATGGATATTTTCATTGACTTAAACTTAACGGTATTATATAAAAAATATAAAGGGATTAATTGCTTATTTTAGCGTTCGATTAAAACGGAATACGCGCGCAGATTAAAAAGGATTTAGCTTAAAACATATCGGATATTACTATAAAATCTGATTTATAGAAGGAAAATATTATGATATCCACAATTTTACTTGTAGCAAATCTTGTATTATTGTTTATAATCTTGTATTTTGTTTTAAAGCCTAATAAAAAACAGAATGATGACATAAAAGTCTTTTTAAATAAGACCTCTATCACGATTGAAAGGATTGAACCTACGCTTAAGGATGAATTCAAGAGAAATAGAGATGAAGCTCAAGAACATGCAAGGAATTCAAGGGAGGAGCTTTCTGCGTCTTTTAAAAATTTAGGCGATAGAACAATAGCGTCTTTAAAAAGTAATGAAGAAAAAATATCTAATCTTACAGAAACTATCGACAATAAAATAACAACCCTTCAAAAGGAACTTTTAAATTCATCGGAGAAAAATAGGAAAGAATTAAACGATTCGCTAAAAAGCTTTAGCGATAGGTTTTCTGATAATGTCAGGGAGTTTAATGAATTACAGAAAGAAAAATTTAATGAATTAACTAATGCAGAAGAGAAACTAAGAAATGAAACAAATAAAAAATTAGACGAGATAAGGCAGTCTGTTGAAAAAAAGCTTACGTCAATTCAGGAAGACAATACGAAGAAATTAGAGGAAATGAGGATTACCGTCGACGAGAAATTGCATGCAACATTAGAAAAGCGACTCGGAGAATCTTTTAAACTAGTCAGCGATCGTTTAGAACAAGTGCATAAGGGGCTGGGTGAGATGCAAACATTAGTGGTTGGCGTAGGGGATCTTAAAAAAATTCTAACCAATATCAAGACTCGTGGAACTTGGGGCGAAATTCAATTGGAAGCCTTACTTGAACAGATTCTAACCCCAGAACAATACGAAAAAAATGTTTTAACTAAACCCAACAGTTCTGAAAGAGTCGAGTTTGCAATTCGTTTGCCGGGGCGTGATGATTCGGGTTCGCCTGTTTGGCTGCCGATTGATGCCAAATTTCCGATGGAGGATTACCAGCGCCTTATAGAAGCTCAAGAACGAGCGGACATTCCAGCGATTGATGCGGCAGGCAAGGCGCTTGAAACGCGCATTAAAAATGAGGCAAAATTGATCCGCGATAAATATATAGAACCTCCTCATACAACCGATTTTGCTATTCTATATTTGCCTACGGAGGGACTCTATGCGGAGGTATTAAGGAGGCCAGGACTGTCAGATTATGTGCAGCGTGATTCAAGAGTCAATATAGCAGGACCCACAACATTGGCAGCGATGTTAAATAGTCTTCAAATGGGTTTCCAAACACTTGCAATAGAAAAACGCTCATCTGAGGTTTGGAGATTATTGAGCGCCGTCAAAAATGAATTTGGTAAATTCGGGACAGCATTGTCCCATACAAAGAAGAAGTTACAAGAAGCAACTAATAGTATTGATGATACTGAGAAACGGAACCGCGTGTTAACACGCAAACTTTCGACTATTGATACCATGCCAGAAATAGAGGCTTCTAAGTTATTAGATTTACCAAATGATAACGATGCGGATACTAAAACAACTGGGGAGGAGGTGTAGTTAAGATGTTTTTAGATACTTTTCATAGAGACATCTTAAAGATGAAATAAGAGGTAAATCTCTTTGCACTCTATCGGAGCGTTGGCGATTCTTGTCATTGCCGCAATGTCAGACAAATGAAATAAAATAATAATCCAGATATGTATTTTAATAATAACATTATTAAATAGATAAAAAGAGGCATTTGTCATTATGCTTTTAAATTTAAAATTTATCGATCTCTTCGCAGGCATAGGAGGAATTAGAATTCCGTTCGACGAACTGGGATGCGAATGCGTTTTTTCCTCGGAATGGGATAAGCATGCGCAAGACGTTTATGAAGCAAACTTCGGAGAAAGGCCGATGGGCGATATAACCCGCATACCCGCAGGTAAAATCCCTGACCATGATATTTTGTTGGCCGGATTTCCCTGCCAGCCTTTCAGTATAATAGGAAGCGGCAAAGGTTTTGCCGACACGAGGGGAACGTTGTTTTTTGAAATAGAAAGGATTATCAGGGATAAAAAACCGCGGGCATTTCTTCTAGAAAACGTGAAACGGCTTGTAAGCCACGACGCAGGCAGGACGTTTCAAACTATATTGTCTGTACTTAAAGGGCTTGGTTACTATACTCACTGGAAAGTATTAAACGCATTGGATTATGGACTGCCTCAAAAACGGGAAAGAGTGATTATAGTGGGATTTAAAGAAAATTATCCATTCGGATTTCCTGAACCCGTTAAAAAAAGAATAAGTCTAAAAGATATTATTGAAGATCATTCTAAAGTCGACAAAAAATATTTTGCTTCTGAACATATAATGAAGAAAAGAATGGAAAAAATAAAAGGAAAACCGACGCCAAAGCCCTCTATATGGCACGAGAACAAAGGCGGAAACATCGGAGTCCATGAATTTTCTTGCGCGCTCCGAGCCGGAGCCTCTTATAATTATTTGCTCGTTGACGGAATTAGAAGATTGACTCCCAGAGAACAATTGCTTTTACAGGGCTTTCCCGACGATTTTAAAATTATTTCAGAAATTTATATAGGAAAACTTGCCGGCAATTCCGTGCCAGTCTCTTTAATCAGAGAGGTCGCAAAATCAATGGCGAAAGCAATAGCCTATGGACCTCTCTCTAAAGATGAAATTAACCTCTATGATGCTTCCCAAGACCTTTTTGCGAGGATGTGATAAATGAAAAGCAAGGATGCTTTAGACAAAATAATTAAAATAAGCAGGGTTCATTTATATAAACCTATCCAAATAGCCGAGATTTTATATCACTATAGAAAAGGGGATAACATAGATCTGTCAGATGTTGAAACGTATCGAAATATCAGCAAAAAATGGCGGGACGAAATTAGCAGACTTTTAGTCGGAAGGGCATCGACATCATCTCAAAAATACCAGGACAATGTTTTCGACTCTAATGCCATGCCTCCGGAATTTGTTGAAGAATTGGCGGAATATAACAAAAAACATGACGGAATTGTCGAAAATTATATTTATCATAAATTCAAAGAGAGACTTTCTTTAGTATATGACGCGTTTGAATATCTTAAGTCGGGACCAGAAAGATTTGATTTAAACGAATTCTTATCTCTATTCTCTCATTCACCTGGATTAAAAAGAAGCATTGATAAAGTTTACGAGATAACCGTATACGCACTCTTTAGCGTTATAGTTCGGGCATTAAAAGTGGAGGTCGGTTTATCGATAGATAATGCCGACAAGGAAATATTAAAAGACTTTGGCATATTTATTAAAATGGCTCTTGGATTATCGGAAAAAATGCTAATAAAAAAGATGCCAGCCAAATTATTTAGGGTCGGAGTCACAAATGCGGCGGACAGAGGTTTAGATATGTGGGCAAACTTCGGGCCTGCCGTTCAAGTCAAGCATCTAACTCTTAGCGAAGATTTAGCCGAAGATGTGTCTGAGAATATGACTGCCGATAAAATCGTATTAGTATGCCTTGACGGTGAAGCGAAAATTATTAATAGAATTATGACTCAATTACCGTTCAGTTATAGGATTCAGGGAATAATAACTATATCAGATTTGGAATCATGGTATAAGATTTGCTTCTCCGATAAATACAAAGATATGCTTGGGCGGCAATTATTAAAGGATTTAGAAAGGGAGTTTAACTTCGAATTTCCGGCTAATTCCGAGATAGGACCTTTTATTGAAAAAAGAGGTTATAAAATTTCGTCATTGAAAGGAAAATGGAGTATTGCATGAATGGCCGATACCATATCGAAACAAAAACGCTCTGAAATTATGCGGGCGGTTAAAGATAGAGACAGCGGTATTGAAATAGCTTTTAGGAAAGCTCTATGGCAAAAAGGTTTTAGGTATAGGAAAAATTCTTCTAAATATTTTGGCAAACCCGATATAGTATTAAAAAAATACAAAACTGTAATTTTTATTGATTCCTGCTTTTGGCATGGATGCAAAAAACATTGTCGGATACCCGCAACAAGAAAAAAATATTGGGAAACAAAGATTGAAAGAAATAAACAAAGAGATAAAGAAGTTAGTAGACATTATAAGAAAATAAATTGGAAAATTTTTAGAGTTTGGGAACATGATATAAAAATAAAATTTTCCAAATCAATACAAAAAGTTATTTCAAATTTGGAATGATAAATTATGGAAATCCGTAAAATACAAACTATAAAAAATTACAAATCCTTTTCGGATTTTTCTTGGGTCAAATTTTGCAAAGATCGTTCTAATAACGAGCAGGTACTCTCTAATTACAGTGTGATCTTTGGAGAAAATGGCTCTGGGAAGTCGTCAATTTGCGATATCCTAAAAAGTCTTTCCCAAATTCAAGATTTCCCAAACACCCTACCTGATCTTGCAGAAATAGAAATAAAAAACGGAAGTAATCAAGTTTATAAGTTTGAAAATGGAAGTTGGATGCCAGACCAGTTAAATAAAAATTCATTTTTGTTTTTTGATGTCGATTTTATTAGTGCCAATGTTCACACACACGGCAAACGGTCAAATCAACAAGGCAGACATTCACAAAATTCAGGGAAAATGATTATTGATTTAGACGATAAGGCAAATCAACTAAAAATAGTTGTAAAAGATAAGAAAGAAGAATCTGATAATTTTGACAAAATTAACGCCGAAATTTTGATCAAAAATTTTACCGATAAAGACAAAGAGCTTTCCGCTATTTATAAAGATAAAAGCGAACAAGAAATAAAGGATGAAATTTCAAAAAAACAGGAAGAAAGCAAAAAAATCGAGCTGGATTTATCAGCATTGCAAAAGATAAACAAAAAATATTCGGAAATAAGTCAGTTGCCTATAATCAATCAGCTTTCTTTTTCCTCTTCAATATCCACAAAAGCAATCTACTCCGAATTAGTTTTAAGACAGCTAAAGGAAAAAGCGCAAGATCAGGCGGATGAAAAAATAAAAGCGCATTTTGAAAAACACAAAAGATTTATTGAAACGGCTAAAGAACAAATACCGAAAGACTATCAAAAATCCGATTGTCCGCTATGCATGCAACCTCTCGCTAACGCTTCAAAATTTATTGAATATTACAGAGTAGCTTTTGATCAAACATATGAAAACGAGAAAAGAAAATTTTTAGCTGACATACAGAATTTAAAAAGTGAATTGGAGACCTTAAAATCCTCAATAAATCTTTTACCGACAAAAGTACTCGGAGTTTTTAATTCTTTAGAAAAAATAAAAACTGATTTTGAAATTCAGGATATTTATAAACTCGAAGAAAAAACGGAATATACTGAAAAATTTAGTAAAATTTCTATCACTCAAATAGACGAGCTTATTTTGAATTTAGAAGCGTTGAAAAATATTGAGCGAAAAGAAATAAAACTTTCAGAAGCTTATGGCAAAATAACGGATGGAGTAAAAGGAATAACAAGTAAAATTGATGATTTTAATAAACTGATTGACGATAAAAATAAGGCTATTTCTGCTTTCAAAGGTAAATATTCCGATCAAAGTAAAATTACTAACGAAATTCAGCAAAAAACTAAAAATCAAGCGGACCTTCAAGAAACAACTCAGTTTTTAATAAATGACAAAATTCAGTCAATCAAAAATCAAAACACGGCTGTCCTAAAACAAAAAGCTTTGGTTAAAGCATTGAAAAAAGCCCAAGAAGATTTAAAAAATCATCTCGCTAACAGCATTCCTGAAAGCGTTATTATAAAAATGATTGGTATTTTAGGAAAGTTTAATTTAAGTTTTACGCTTGAACATATCAAACCAGCACAAAACACGAAGGACTATTCTTTTTCATTTAAAATTAAAGATCAAAAAGGGCATGAGAGAGATTTTAAGGACGGGCTTTCAGAGGGCGAGCGACAGTTAATTTCTTTGGCTTTTTTCTTCTCTATCAATGAAAGTTTGCCAAACAAATCAAATATAGTTTTGATTTTTGATGATCCAATAACCAGCTTGGATTCGCCAAATTTGAAAATACTTGCTGACTTGATTCACGAAAAAACACGGGAATTTTCGCAAGTAATTATTTTTACTCATCATCCTTTATTTTATAAATATGTGACTAAATGCGAAAATCCTAATCCGCACAAATTTGGCGTTTTAAAAAATCATGACGCTTTTGGTGGAAGCTTTATTTTCTTTGATCCTGGTTTTGATTTAACGACAGAGGTGCAAAAGTGCTCTGATGAAATAAAACAGAACGCCCAAAATGGAAATTTAAAACCAGAAGAAATTGCCTTGAAATACGGACAACTTTTGCGTCTTGCCGTTGAAAAATTTATCAAGCACGAATTATTGATGTGGAATAAAGAAAGCAATTTTGAAAAAGAAATAATAGCAAATTTATTAAAAAGCAAAAGTAAAATTCAAAAACTGGACGACATAGATTTGGAAGTAATGACAAATATTTATAAATACTGCAATTATTCAAATCTTTTACATGCGGACAAAGAAAATCCGTCGGCACTTTCGGAATTAATGACACATATTGATAAATTTGTTATCATTCAAAATAAGGTAAATCTGTAAATTTTGGGTGGTGCTCCAATGAAATTGGCACAGCCTCAAATTCCGCCGAAAAAAAGAATCGTCCCCGCAAGGGTGTGGCGGAAGGGGGGTTGGGGGGGGATTCCGTCACGCCCGAGTGAATACAAAAAGCGGACAGCCCCGCCATCCTGCTCGTCAAGAGCAGAACCCCGCACAAAAGTTTTCTTTTCCTTTTAGAAGAAAAAAATCGGCGTGGGCAAATCAAAATTGTGAAGAAAACTTTTTTTGCGGGGTAGCGAGGCTTCCAACCTTGATTTTTCGAAATGTGATTTTTGGCGGAGAGAGAAGGATTGCCTTTCCTTCGGAAAGTCTAAAACCTTGCGAACTTCCCCTTGCGGGCTATCGCCCTTACCGGGGGTTCTCATCCCTTGTTAAATTGCAACTAAATTCACCCGTCAAGTTGCGTTTATTTTCACCCGCCCTTGAATTAATTTAAAAAACTAATTAAAATAAAAATAAATAATTATCCGCCGCGGATAATTATAACTTTTTTGATATACACCCCATTTGCGATAATTGCAATAGCGGCCATGCCGTTATTGCAATGTTTTATTTAACGATAAATCTTTTACCCTGTAGCTGCCGCCGGTTATAATATTTTATTAGCAGCTAAAAGATAGAAAAATATATTAATAATTAAAATAGTAAATTAAATAACGATAATACACCTTAAGATATTGAAATTTTAGTCTTGACTTTGGGGAGTAGTATATTAATCCATGTTCCTGAGTTAAAATGTTCGTTAAAATGTTTAATGTCATACCAATATTCGAATAAAAATATTTGTCCGTAATTTTTAATTTGATTAGTTACATATGATTCCGCAGTAATAGCATTTATAACGCATAAAATATTTTGATAATCACCGTTTTCATTATTCTTAAAGGCAACACATTTAATGCGGACTTTTTTATAAAAATTAGCATTTTCAGATAGGACCTTAGAAATCTTTTCCCAGACTTCGTCATTCGATATATTATATTTTGTAAAGTCAGTCATATTAAAATTAACCATTATTTTATATTTCTGCTCTCCAATTTATTTTTTTACCTTTTTTATTTTTTGCTTTTATGTATATGCAATAGTCTATTATGTCAATGCATTATTTATATTATATAATAAAATTAATAAATAAACTTTTTTATTTTAACCTTTTTGAGTGAAAAAAGAAGAATTTTAAAACAATGTCGTCAACTTTTAATTTGTCATAATATCCTTTTTATTATTATTTTTAGTTAAGGAATAGACAAATTAAAAGTTATTTATAGATAGACATTTTAAGAGTTATTAACAGTTGTTAAATTTAAGTTGACAATTTTTGTCTGCTATTATATTTTAATAAAGAATATGATTTTAGTGAAAATATGAAGCAAATGCCTTTAAATATAATAAGTTGAGCAAGATTCTATGCTAATTTTTAAATCTGGCATAAAATATGCTTTCATTATAAATAAACGATAATTAACGAAAAATGGAATCGTAAACCAAATTTAACATAATTATTAACTTTTAAGGGGGCAACACAATGAACATTAACAGGTTAAAAAACAAAAAAGGCTTTACATTGATAAAGCTTTTGATTGTTATCGGCATATTGGCGGCGATAGCGATCCCGATGTATCTGAGCAAGGATTCGGAAGCGTCCACGAACCTCGGTGCAATTTTTACGGACGAAACGGTGTTTAATGCAACTAACCCAATGTATATTAGCGCGGGTACTTTGTCTGTGCCGGCGACGCCACTAAAGGTTACCGCGGTTTCCCCCATCCACGCAATGTATGATACGGTCGCAACTGTGGGAGCAGGAATATATGTTGCCAATTCGTACACCACTCTACAGAAGAAGTGTACAAAAAAATTGCAGTTTTGGGAGTCGGAACATAATTTGCCGATTTGTACACCATCACTTCCGGGGATTTAAAAACTATCGCACTCAACGATGCGGATATGTCTATCGGGAATTAAGTTTAAAGAAAAGGGTATGGATATGCCCGAACTGTGGCAAGGTTCATAAGAGGGACCATAATGTGGCGGATAATATACATAGAGTGGGGCATCTACTCTTACAGGAGGCATCGTAAGACCGGTTATGCCGGCAAATGCCATAGATAGCAGAATCCCCTGCCTTTAGGCATGGGGAGTATGTCAACGTTATCTTATTTCTTTCCCCACACGTCGTCAACGGCTTTTTTTAGCGTATCCGGCACTAAGTGAGAATACCGCTTCGTCATCTGCGTCGTCCGATGTCCCAGAAGCTCCCCCGTAATATAAAGGCTTGTCCCGTTCATTACCATTTTGCTTGCGAACACGTGCCGCAAGTCGTGTATCCTTAAGTCTTTTAATCCGGCATTCCGGCAGGCGGTCGTAAAAGACTTGCGGAAATTGCCCAATTTAGCTCCGTTTATATTAAAGACATATAAACAGTCCTGATTTTTCTCTATGCCGCCTAAAATTGATTTTAGGGGCTTGCTTATAGGAATATACCTGTCATACTTGGTTTTAGTCCCCTTAACCGCTATTACGTCGTTCTTTAAATCCACGTCGTCCCATTTGAGATTTAAGGCTTCGCCCTTGCGGCAGCCGGTATAAATAAGAAAAGTTATTAAATCACGAGTAAGTTTGTTCGTGGCGCCGGAAATGAGTTTTTGAATATCTTCATCTGATAAGGTCTTAAGGCGGGAAAGCTCGTTAAGTTTTTTAATGCCGGCGCAGGGGTTCTTATCGATATAGCCGCATTTAATACAATAATTGAAAAAATGATGTAATATCGTAGTTTCTCTATTTACTAATCTAAAGCTTATATCCGATTCCCGTTTGCCGATATTTTTCGGCATAGATAATATTTCTAATTTCCGCTTTAGCCGGTAATTTTCTATATCTAATATATTTATATCTTTTGTATTTTTATTACCCAATACAGGCAAGAAATGCTTTGCGGAATAGAATTTATTTTCTTTTTGTCCCCGACTTGACATATCGGAGTTGATATATTCCCGCCAAACATCGTTAAACACATATTCTTTCTTATATTTTACTGGAATGTCGAATCTATTTCGAACAACATCGGCGTTAAGAGCGGCGGCAACTTCCTGAGCGACGGTTTTATCCTGTGTTTTACAGGAATATCGGCGCAACTTGCCGTCAAACATAAATTTAGTCCACCAGATATTACCTCTTTTATAAAGATAAAGCATTTCATACCCCCCTTGACTGTGCCTAAAATTGTGCCTAAAATTTGGCAATTTTCATTAAAATTTACTAAAATTTGGCAAATATGTCAAGATAATTTTTGGGGGATAACTGGCTGGAAAGGCTTAAATACTGCTGTTTTGAATGGAGCGGGCAACGAGGTTCGAACTCGCGACACCAAGCTTGGGAAGCTTGTACTCTACCAACTGAGCTATGCCCGCTTATAGGAATAAAAAATTAAATCGCAACTTGCAATGTTGCATATAACTGTTATTAATATATCATAAAAATAAAAAGCTGTAAATAATTTTGGGGGGGACGTGTTAATAATTTTGGAGGACGGCCAAATTTTAAGCCTGCGCCTTGCGCACCCTGCCCCCTGCCTCCTCAAATTCCTGAGGGGACATAACTAAAGGCTTAAGATTATATGCATCTTGAAAGGATTTTGCAAGAACTTCGGAAAGGTTGCGGAAACTTAAGTCAAATTTTTTGCCAATCTTGTTCAATTCCTGTTTTATGCCCGTAATATTATTAAAATATCCGGCGTTAAAATTGCCGTCCTCGAATAATTCGATATGCTCAAGCGGATTATAGTCGATATAAATCGAACCGTGCTGTAAAAATGCCGTTTCACCGCGCCTCTGCGAATTGCCGCAAATCTTTTTACCCCCAAATGTTATCTCGTATGAATGGGTTTTTAAAAAACAGTTAAAATCGTTTTTTTTAACCGGCTTATCGGATGTATCGCCGTTTTGACGATTAAACTCGTTATTATCGGGATTTAAACCCAAACCGGCAGTAAAAAAAAGGTACAAAAACTCGCCGGCCTTCTTATAAGTTTCCAAAAGTTTCCCTGCAAAAATGCCGCTTTTATATGACGACACTACGCAATAAGTTATCTCGTTTTTATGCAATACCGCTCTTCCACCGGTCGGTCTTCTAACAATATCGTAATGTTTATTTTTTGCTTTTAGAATAATGCTCTCGCCTGTATCTTTATCTTTTTGAAAAAATCCCAAAGAAAGGGCGGGCGGGGAAAAATAATACAGTCTTAATGTAGGGCGGCTTGAAAAATCACCCTCTGTTCTATATTTATTCAATAAAAATAAATCGGCGGCCATGTTAACGCCGCCGGGACATCCGCCTGAAATTATCAGGTTAAAATAACCATCGGAATAGCCGTTCATTGTCTTTTTTTTATTATTATCTGTTACTTTCCAAATATTCTTCGTAATCCTGATTATCCATCAGGTCGTTTAAATCATTTTCATTCGTAAGTTTTATCTCGAGCAGCCATCCTGAATCATAAGGCTCTTCGTTTACAAGCTCCGGCTCATCCTTTAATGATTCGTTGACCCGAACCACATGTCCGCTCACGGGGGCGTACAGTTCCGAAACCGACTTTGCCGATTCGATAGTCCCGAAAGACTCATTTTGCTCAAGCTCGTAACCGGGTTCGGGCAGGTCAACATAAATTATATCTCCAAGCTGATCCTGCGCATAATCGGTAACCCCCATAAGCGCATTATCCTTATTAACTTTAACCCAAATATGTTCCGTATTATATTTTAAATTTTTCGGAAACTCCATAAATCCCCCTTTCTTTGTTTTATTATTTTTACATATAAATACGATAATTATAATATAAACATTTTTCAAAAAAATTCAAATAAAAATTTAACGGTTCGGCTTTGCCTTACCTTTCGATAAACCTCTGAACATACCCTATGTCAACCCTGCCTGAAATATAATCGCTATCGTTTAATATCCTTTTAAGAAAGGGAATGTTTGTTTCGATACCTTCAATCTGAAATTCGTTTAATGCGTTTTTAGCCTTATTGATTGCGCCCAGTCTGGTCGAATCATGCACTATTAATTTGGCAATTAAAGAATCATAAAACGGCTGGACGGTGTATCCGCAATAGGCAAAATCGTCAACCCTGACATTTAATCCGCCGGGCTTATTGTAAAATGTAATCAAGCCGGGGGAGGGTTGAAAATTTACCGGATTTTCGGCATTTACTCTTAACTCGATACTGTAGCCCTTGATTTTCACATCTTCCTGTTTTATTTTAAGTTTGTCTCCGTTCGCAATTCGGATCTGCTCTTTAATGATATCCGTATTTGTGACAAATTCGGTAACCGGGTGTTCAACCTGAACCCTTGTATTTACTTCCATAAAGTAAAATTCGCCGCCGGCATCCAAAAGAAACTCAAATGTAGCCGCATTGACATAATTTACTTCCTTAACAACCTTTAATATGGATTCGCCTATTTTTTTTCTCACGGCGGATTTTACGGCAATAGAGGGGGCTTCTTCGATAATCTTTTGATGCCTTCTCTGGATGGAACAATCCCTTTCCCCGAGGTACACGGCATTACCGTACCTATCGGCAAGAATCTGAAACTCGACATGCCTTGGATTTTCGCAATATTTCTCTAAATAAACATCCTTATCTCCAAAAAAAGACTGCGCCTCCTGCCTTGCCTGATGATAAGCCTGAGATAAATGGGCCGGCGTCAAAACCATTTTTATTCCCCTTCCGCCTCCGCCCATAGAGGCTTTAAGTATTAAGGGATAACCTATTTTTCCGGCGGATTTTTTTATATCTTCCTCATTATCTCCGATATCATCGCTTCCCGGTAATACTGAAATACCTAAACTTTTAACAAGTTTTCTCGCATTTCTTTTATTCCCCAGCAGGCTCATATTCGCCGATGAGGGTCCTATGAATTTTATGCCGCAATTTTCACAAATTTCTGCAAAATTGGCATTTTCGGACAAAAAACCGTATCCGGGATGGATGGCTTCGCTGTCTGTTATCTCTGCGGCGGATATAATGGAAGATATATTTAAATAACTTTTTGCGGTTGGCGGCGGACCGATACATATGCTTTCATCGGCATACCTCACATGAAGACTGTCCCTATCGGCAGTTGAATAGACGGCAACGGTTTTAATACCCAATTCTTTGCATGCCCTTATAATTCTGACTGCTATCTCGCCTCTATTGGCTATTAAGATCTTTCTAAACATATATTTTTATAGGGGCTCCACAAGAAATAAGGGCTGCCCATATTCCACCAATTGCCCGGTTTCAACAAGGATGGAAACAATGCGGCATTTTATATCTACCTCAATCTCGTTCATTATCTTCATGGCTTCTATGATACAAACAGGGCTGTTTTTTTCTACAACGGAATCTACCTCGACAAACGGCGGTTTATCCGGGGACGGAGACCTGTAAAAAGAACCCACGAACGGCGATACTATTTCCTTTAAGGTTTCCTTTTTTGATTCCTGTTCCGTTAATTCGGATTTTACGGCTTGAGACCTTTGAGCGGAAAGTTTGGCTAACTCGGCATGCTCGATATCCTCAATTTGCGCCAAATATTCCTTTTTTTCACGAACCCTGTGCTTCAAATCCTGCGCTGCCGTTTCTTCATGGCTTAACTTGACCGAAACCTCTTCGTCGCCTTTCTTATAGTAAAATTCTTTAATTTTATTAGATTTAATAAATTTTATTAAATCCTTTATATCATTTATATTCATCGGCTTATAAGGCTTTTGTTACCTTTATTATTTATTTTTATTATTTATTATTTTAAACTAACCCTTTCTATATATGATTTTGTCCTTGTATCAACCTTAATTATATCACCTTCGTTTAAAAATAGGGGCACATTTATTACAAGACCGGTCTCAAGCGTAGCAGGCTTTGTAGCCCCTGAAACCGTATCGCCCCTCAGTCCGGGCTCCGTTTTTATTATTTTAACTTCAATAAAATTAGGCACCTCGATATTGATAGGCTTGTCGTTATAATAAAGAACATTGACCTGAATATTCTCGAGCAAAAAGCCGGCGCTGTCGGCGACAGCTTCTTTGCTTATATGTATCTGGTCGTATGTTGCGTTATCCATAAAGATATAACCTCCGCCTTCATAGTAAAGATACTGCATATTTTTTTCTTCCATATTTGGCATTTCCACCTTTTCGCCGGATCTAAATGTCCTGTCTATTACCTTTCCGTTAATCAGGTTTTTAAGTTTTGTCCTCACGAAAGCCCCGCCCTTTCCCGGCTTTACATGTTGAAAATCGACAATCTCGAAAGGCTCTTTGTCCATCTCTATTCTCAATCCTTTTTTAAAATCTGTTGTGGAATACACAAATAAATACCTCTAAGAAACTAATTAAGTAAATTTAAATATATATGAAAAATATGGAATTTATATAAATAATAATATAATTTAAACAATTTAAAATAAAATAAAATAAAAATCAACCTTTAATTTTATTAATATATAACTAAATAGTTTTATTTAATTTATTGTAATATATCTTTAACATAAAAACTTTTCTTCTTTATATTCGTAATAACTTGCGCCCCGTCCCTTTCCACATAGCACATATCTTCGATTCTCACGCCAAATTCCCCTTCCAGATAAACTCCCGGTTCAACGGTAAAAACCATCCCCTCTTTAACCGTATCGGCATTTTTATTATAAACGTAAGGATATTCGTGTATATCGAGCCCAACCCCGTGTCCGAGAGAGTGGGTAAAATATTTGCCGTATCCTCTTTTTTCTATATAATCTCTTGCGGTTTTGTCTAAGTCTTTAAATTTGACCCCGGGTTTTATTTTTGAAATCGCCGACTGTTGTGCAGAATAAACCGCGTCGTAAACATCGGAAAATTTTTTGTCCGGTTTGCCGAAATGAAGCGTTACCGTTTCATCGCTTTTATATCCGTTACATTCCGCTCCAAAATCGAATAACAAAATGCCGTTTCTGTCCACCGGTTTACCTGAAGGCGCCCCGTGGGGCATACTTGAGTTTTTATCAGACAGCACAATCGTCTCAAAAGACTCTTTGGAATTATTATTTATCAAGCGCTTTTTATATTCCGCGGCAATACCCTGTTCGCTAAATTCTAATCCCGAATCTAACGCCTCTCTCAACGAATTTAAAACTGAATCTTCGGCTATAGAAACAGCCTTTTTTATGTAACTTAGCTCGTTTTTATCCTTTAAAGAACGAATTTTTAATAAAGCATTATGCGAAGGAATTAATTTGACCGAATGTTTAAACGCCTTTTTAAAACTCAGGAATTCTTCGTATGTAAAATAAGGGGATTCAAAAAGTACCGCAGGTTTATATCTATTGTCATTACCTATGTCAATGAATTTTTTCGTTATATCGGCTGCGATATCTTTATATATCTCTTTAACGCCGATTATATTTATATTAAAATCTTTACTTCTGCCTCCATCTTCGGCTTTGCGCGCCTCTTTTTTTGCCCGCTGAGCATACCTGCCGTCCACATACAGGGTTATTTTTCCGCTTTCGGACACATAAAGATAACCTCCTCCGGAATAAAAAGTTATATAAAAAATATTACTGTTATTTTTAATTAAAAAACCGGATGCTTTTTTATTATTTATGGGAAAAATTAAATCCTGAATATTAAGCATGATAATGCGAAATGAAAAGATGCCGATTTTTTCAGCTTACCTTATAAGCGTAAGCCTTTTGCAGGAAATTATTTATGGCCGATATTTGAGCATCGGCCGCCTTTTTTTTACCGGCATTTTCCTCATTGATCAGAGATTGCAGCCTTCTAATGCTATCCGCAAGGCTATTGTCGAGAGGATTTTCCTTTAATAGGTCTATGTAAATATTAAGAGCATCTTTGTAATGCCCTTGAGACTCGTAAAGCTCTGCAAATGTCTTTGTTTTTAATTCCGTTGCCATAATGTATAATTTTTAACATATAACAGTTGCATAAGTCAAGTAAAATAAATAAAAAAATTTGGCGGATAAAAATTTTATAACTCCTCTATAACTGCCTTTTTAATATTCCGAATCTTTAATAGACTTTTGATCTTGCCTTCCCCGTTGTCTTTTACATAAAAAGTATCGAATGCCTTATTACCCTGGGTCGTTATCTTTGAAACAAAAATATTTATGTCGAACCTGTTAAAAATCCTTCCGATGTCGTATAATAAACCCTTTCTGTCCAATGCCTGAATTTCTATTACGGTAAATTCATCGCTCAGATTATTATAAATCTCGACCGAGTTAGAAACATGCGGAGCGCTCTTTTTAAACAACCCTTCATTTTGCCTCTTTTTTTTAAACATATCATACAACAATACATTGCCGTTAAAAACATTAAAAAAGGTATTCCTTAACTTATGCCAATCTATTTTTCCGTCAACCTTCTTATAAATATGGTTTACAAAAAAAGTATCTATAAATTTTCCATCCCTTCTTGTATTAATATCCGCGCTCATTATGTTAAAATCGAAATAAGAAAGCACGCCGGTTATATCCGAAAAAATTGTTTTTTTATCCTCTCCGCAAATAACTATTTCATAATAATCCTCTTCTATATGCGCTTTTGCCATAAAATTAAATCTATGCTTATCGGTGATTTTAGAAAATAGTTTTAAATGAAGAAGTATATTTTCCGGGCTTTCCCTCATTAAATATCTGGTAGCCGAATAAAATTTACCGATATAGTCATTAATGAAACTCTTTAGATTGCCCGCGGTTATGCTTTTAAGGAAGTTATAGCCCTTCTTTCCGGCGAATTGCGATACATATTCATATACCCTGTCCATATAATATAAATCGTTCCTGAAGTATTCCTCCGAGTTCTTCAAAAACATTAAAGTCCTGTCGTAAAGTTCCACCAAAAGCATCTTTCTCCATGAATTAAACCTTGTTTTGGAAACGGCCATCGAATCGCAAAGGCTGACTATAAATAAAAATTGTAAATGCCTAATGTCTTTAACGGTGTATGAAATAGATTTAATTGTTGCGGGGTCGTGTATGTCTCTTCTTTCGGATGTCAGCGGAAGCAGAAAGTGATTTAATATTAAGAAATTTACGCAATTTTGCGATTTTTCGTCAAAACCCATCCTTTTTGCCGCCTTTACGGCAATCTTAGAGCCTACCTGCTCATGATGGGCGGAATACCCCTTTCCGATGTCGTGAAGAAGGAGAGAGAAATTCAAAATAAGCAAGTCGTCGTCTTTTAGATGTTCGAATGTTTCCCTTAAATCTTTATTGATTCTTAAATTCACCATATCTTCAAGATAATGAATTCCGTTGAGGGAGTGGGCATCAACGGTATAAACATGATAAACATCGTTTGTCGAAAGCGAATCTATTTTTTCGAATTCCGGTATTAACGCGCTTAAAATTTTCGTTTCATGCATAAGCAAAAGAGTTTGATAAACCCTTTTTTTCTTTTTTAAAAGATTAATAAAAAAACTTTTTGCATAGTCATCATTTTTTATTAACTTTTTATGAGCAGAACAGGCTATTTTCAGCAGGTTTATAGATTCGATACCAAGCCTTTCGCCGGTTATCTGATAAGCATCTAACAGCCTGAAGATATTTTTAATATCCGTTAAAAATATCTTTCTATCCCTTACGCAAATTAAACCGTTTTCAAAATACAGGTTATTGCCGAGATTGACGCTTTTTTCAACATTTAGATTGTAAAGCTGTCTTGACTTTTGAACTAAAACCTCCGGCTTTATCAAAAAATTTATTATAAGTCTTGAAATAATATGTATATTCTTGGCATTTATGTAGTAATCATGCATAAAATATTCAATCTTATTTAAAAACTTGCCGTCTTTATAATAAAAAGCATGGGAAAGCTTTTCTTGAATATCGAAGGTAAGCCTGTCTAACTTTTTTTGAGCTATTAAATGCATCATAACCCTGACCTTCAATATAAATTCTTTTCCGTTATAAAGATTTATAATATCCCCGGCATTTAAAGAACTGTCTAACTGCATAAGCTTAAATGTTTCGCTTATTATCTCTTCCCCGTTCCCCCCGCCGCGAGCAGCGCGCGCATTATTATACCTGTCGTTGTTATCGCCGCCCTGAGCGTTATCCCGACTCCCTCTGCCGTTAAATAAAATTTCATTTTTATAGCTTATTATTATATTCGGATTATTATGCAGAAAATTAAGCGGAGCAAAGGGTTTTTTTGCAATATAATAAACCCACTCGCAAAACGAGTAATCCCTTAGCCCTCCTATTCCTTCTTTAACATCCGGTTCAAGAAGGAATATATCATTATCGGCCATCACATTAATTAACCTTCTCCTCCTTAAGCTTTTCATAAGTTCGACTAAAAAGACGGAACAAGCGTCTATCTTCTTAAACTCGTTTTTAAACCCGTCGTATAATTCCTTATTGCCCGCTATATATCTGGCATTTATAAACGATGTATATGTATTAAAATCGGTTTTCATTAAACCTATCGCTTCTTTAACGGTTCTAACGCTTTGAGCCAAATCGACGGATGCGTCCCAAAAGAGGTAAAAAAAATCCTTAAGTCTTTTCGAAACATCCTCCCGAGCAAGCCCGTCCCGCGTAATTACCATAATATCGACATCGGAGTAAGGGCATAGTTCGAGGTTGGAATAACTGCCCCCTGCTATAAGACAAAAGTCGTTTTGCATTTTAATATCGGGAAATGCCTCTATAATGAGGGAATCGAAGAAAAGGGATATTCTTTTTGTCGTGTGAAAAGAGGAAAAATTAAGCAGGTCGTCCTTTAAGGATTTATACTCTAATGCAATTTTTTCTTTTAAGTCTTTCGGCGTCAAGTTTAACCTCGGTCATTCCCTGTTTTTCATTTATTCCTCGGATGAAACTTGGAATGCTGCGCTTTTAAATGCGATATGTCCGTATGGGTATATATTTCGGTCGTGGATATGCTTGAATGGCCCAGCATCTGCTGAATAGACCTTAAATCTGCCCCGCCCTCTAAAAGGTGCGTGGCAAATGTATGCCTTAACATATGGGGCGTAATGTTTTTATCTATGCCTGTGAGGAGCGCCGCCTTTTTAATTATTTTCCATAATCCCTGCCTCGTAAACGGAAGCCCGTTTTTTGTAATAAACATATAACTTTTGCCGGATTTTTCATATCGCCGCCTTAACGGCAGATAGGTCTTTAAAGCCTCTTTGACCGGGATGCCGAACGGAACGATTCTTTCTTTCGAGCCTTTGCCCCGCACCCTTATAAAATTCAAGTCAAAATTGAAGTTTTCAAGTTTTACTCCCGCCAGCTCGGAAATCCTTAAACCGCTTGAGTATAAAAGCTCTAAAATAACTTTACTCCTTATATTTTCAAAATTTGAACCCTCTTTTGCTTTATTGCCGCCGTTTTTACCATTTTTAAAATCGACATTTAAAAGCCGGCTGATTTCATCTTTCGTAAGAAACTCGGGCAGTTTTTTGGCAACAAAAGGATATTCTATATCCTTAAACGGAAATTCGCTTATTATACGGCGCTTAAATAAAAACTTATAAAATCCTTTTATCGAGGAATAAAACCTTGCCCTTGTCTTTCCGTTTAGCCCCGCCTGCGCCAAATAACCTAAAAAATCCTGAAAAAATAAGGAGGGTAATGTCTTAAAATCAACTTTCTTACTCATTACATATTTATGAAATTTCATTAAATCGAGATAATACGATGAAACGGTATTGGGGCTTAACCCCCTTTCTATCTTTAAAAACGAAATATATTCCTCAGTAAAACCTTCAAGTTCATCCTTTTTCCGGCCTGTTCCATTTTCACCGTTTTTACCTGCTTTTTCATCATCCGTTTTTTTCATTTTTCCGTTTCCGGTTTTTAAGGGTTTTTTATTTTTTACAAAATTTTCTTTAAAAATTCATGGATATAATCAAAATCCAGTTCTTTAAAAACAAACCCGCCGATCTCTTTTACGAGAACAAATTTGATTAACCTGCTCTCCACCTTTTTATCGAGTTTCATTGCGTTAATATACTCTACCGGAGTAAAGCCCGGAATTTTAGCGGGGAGACCCGAGTTTTTAATAAGCGTTTTAATCCTGTTTAAGGTTTCGCCCGTGCAAAAACCCAAATCCTCGGAAACCATAGAGGCAAATATCATTCCTATCGCGATTGCCTCGCCGTGTTTAACGGTTTTATAGTTATAAAGCGTTTCAACGGCATGTCCGAGACTGTGTCCAAAATTTAGCACCGACCTTAGTCCCGCCTCCTTTTCGTCTTTGTTGACGACATCCGCTTTGATAGCGCATGACCTGCGGATAATGTGCGTCAAACCGTCTTTGTCCCGGGAAAGGATTTTTTCGTAATTATTCTCAAGGTATATAAAAAATTCCCCGTCTAAAACGGCGCCGTATTTGATAACCTCGGCAAAGCCGTTTTTAAGCTCGCGCTCGGGAAGGGTATCAAGGAAATTAACATCTATAATTACGCATTTCGGCTGGTAAAATGCCCCGATAAGGTTTTTGCCGCCCGGATGGTCTATGCCGGTTTTTCCGCCCACGCTTGAATCGACATCCGCGAGCAGAGTGGTGGGAATTTGAATAAAATTTATCCCTCGCAAATATGTTGCCGCGGCATAACCGGCAATGTCCCCGATAACGCCGCCGCCGAAAGCGATTATAAATTCCCCTCTTTCGAACCTGTTTTTAATAAGTTCATCGTAAATATAGGAAAGATACTTAATGCTTTTTGTGCTTTCGCCGTCGGGCAACACTAAAACAACCGGTTCGATACGGGCATTTTTTAGGAAATTTTTAAAAAGCCTTCCGTATAAACCGTTCACCGTTTCCGTAGTTATAACACATGCCCGACCTTTTAACCCTGCCTGTTTAATAACATCTATAACTTCGCCGGCGGCTTCCGCGTTGACAATCCCCGAACCTATTAAAATGTCATAACTGTTGTCCTTGGCTGAACCGCTTAAATCTACCCTTATTTTCATCGTTTATAATGCCTTATTTTGCCCGCAGCTAAACAAAACCTGCCTGCTTTTCTTTGTTAACTAATGGATTTTATTTACAAATCTGAAGCAAATATATCTATTTCTTCGGCAACGCTTTGAGGCGATAAGCCGTCCGTATAAATTATAATATCGGCTTTTTTATAAAATCTTTCCCTTTCGTCAAGTTTATTTTTAATATCCTTTTCGCTAAAACCGTTTATTCCTAAAACCGGACGGTTCTTTTCCGCCCCGATTCTTTGATATATCGTTTTGCTGCCTGCTTTAAGGTATATAACATAGCCTAATGTTTTTAGCATTTCCATATTGTTTTTATAAACCGGCATTCCCCCTCCCGTGGAGATTACCCTGTACTTATCTTCCCCGTTTATAATTAAATTACCGGATTTTAAAAAAAAGGGGTCTGATTTCAAATCAGACCCCTTTTTTTCTTCTTTTAAGAAACTTAAAATATTATTTTTGTTTTTTTTGAAATCCTTTAAAATTTTATTTTCGGCGTCCCTGAAATAAGCCTCGCCTTTTTGCTTAAATATTTCATTAATCGTCATGCCCTCGCGGCTTTCCGTAATATAATCTAGGTCAATAAAGTTATACCCCCTTTTTTCAGCCAAAATCCTCCCGACTTCCGTTTTTCCAGCCCCCATAAATCCGATAAGCACAATATTGGTTTTCATTTTGAAATATGTCAGATTTATTTTATTCCTTTAATATACCCTTCGTAATTTCTTTTAATCTCGTCTAAGCTGTCTCCGCCGAACTTTTTTAGGAAGAAATAGCAGATAGAAAAGGCAAGCGCCGATTCGACGACTATCGATGCCGCCGGAACGGCGCAAATATCAGACCTTTCAAGAAACGCCTTTTTGGCTTCGCCCGTTTTTAAATCGACCGTGTCAAGATACGGCTTCATAAGCGTAGGAATAGGCTTCATTGCGCATCTGACGCTGATAATCCCGCCGTTAGACATTCCGCCCTCTATGCCGCCGGCATTGTCGGTCTTTCTATAAAAACCCCCGGCCTCGCCTTTGCCTTTGGCGAAATCAGGCCCTTTTTTTCCGTAATAAATAGAATCATGATATTCCGAACCCTTTACAAAAGCCGACTTAACGCCCGAACCTATTTCCACGCTTTTAATCGCCTGAATACTCATTAAAGACATTGCAATATGACCGTCTAATTTTTCATCCCATTGGGTAAAACTCCCCAGACCTATCGGAAGATTTTTTACCTGCGCGACAATCAAACCGCCCACGGTATCCCCCTCTGTTTTCATCTTATCGATTAATGCTTTTGCCCTGCTTTCCAAATCGGGATAAGGCATCCTAAGTTCAGAATTGTTAATATTTTTAACAATTTCGTCGTCGAAAAGGTCGATAGCGTCGAAGAAAAAGGTGTCAAAATTGAAATCAGACCCCTTTTTAGAACCGACACCGCCAATACTAAGCACCGCCGAAGTAAACTCGATAGAGAAATTTTTTAAAAGTATCTGGTAAATCGCCCCCGCCGCAACCCTCGACGCCGTTTCCCTTGCACTCGAACGTTCAAGGACATCGCGTATATCGTCTAATCCGAATTTTATCGAACCTGCAAAATCGGCATGCCCGGGTCTCGGAATATGGATTTTGGTTTCTTCGGGAACAGGCTTAAATACATCCATTCTATCCCGCCAGTTTTCGTAATCTTTGTTTTTGATGAAAAAAGATACGGGCGAGCCGGTCGTTAAACCGCCCCTGACGCCGGATAAAAATTCGATTTTATCGGTTTCTATTTTCTGCCTTGCGCCCCTGCCGTAGCCCGATTGCCGTAAGGCTAACTTTTCATCGATAAAATCCCCGTCTATTTTTACACCCGCCGGAAAGTTATCGATTATCGTAACAAGCCCCTTTCCGTGAGACTCGCCCGCCGTCAAAAATCTAAGCATTTCTGTTTGCCTCCAAATATGTCATCCCTCTATCATCGCGTAAGCGTTATGATTATGAATACTTTCAAAGTTTTCCGCCTCGACTCTGAACCATTTAATATTTTTATTTTTCTTCAGTATTCCCGCCACGCACCTGACCACATCCTCGACAAACCTCGGATTTTCATAAGCATGTTCCGTCAGATACCTTTCGTCCGACCTTTTTAAAAGCGAATATATCGGAGAACTTGCGCATGATTCCACATCTTCTATTATATCTTCAAACCATATCAATTTGCTAAATTCGACGGAAACCGAAACGACGCCCCTCTGGTTATGCGCCCCGTATTTCGATATTTCCTTAGAACATGGACACAGGGTATTAATAGGCACCTTAACGCCGATTTTAATAATGCTTTCTTCACTTTCCTCAATACCCGCAGAAAAGATGTCAGATTTTAAATCTGACACCTTTTCTAATTTATCATTCCGCACTTTATTTTTTATCGCGCCGTTATAATAACAAACATACTCCATTAAGCTTTTTTTTCTGCTGACCGGCGCCGCTTTTTCGATAAAATAAGGGAATTCCATTTCAACCGAAGCGGAATTCGCATTTAAAACATGCTTGATTTTTCTTAAAATATCCGGAAATTTGACGATGCTTATCTCCCCCCTGTACTCGTTTAAAACCTCGAGAAAGCGGCTCATATGGGTGCCTTTAAAGTAATGGGGAAGATCAACATACATATTTATATGGGCTATGGTATGCTGAAGGGATTTTTTTTTATCGAGAACGGCAATCGGATAACTGAGGTTTTTTATGCCGACTTTGTCTATGGCTATTCCTCTTTTATCCTTTGAATTTTGAACGTCTTTCAGCATTGCTATATTTTAGCAAAAAAACATCATTTTTAGCAACCGCAATATTATCCCCCAAATTTGCCGATAGAAAATTTATTATATAGATTCCCGCTTACGCGGGAATGACAATATGAGGTTTTAACGTTTCACCCAACGGGTGTCATTCCGAAGGAAGCAGGAATCCAGAAATAGAAAAAAGGGGTCTGATTTGAAATCAGACCCCTTTTTTTACTTTTTTACAACATTCTTTTTAAGAAATAATCAGCTCTTTATAATTCTTGGAGTAATAAATATCAATAATTCATCTTTGGAATAGCTTATGCTTCGAGATTTAAAGAGCCAGCCCAGAAGAGGGATGCTCATAAGTCCCGGAATTCCGCCATTAGAGACAGTTTTGCTCATCCCGTAAACTCCGCCTATAACGACCGTCTGTCCGTTTTTAATTATCACGTTAGATGTAATATTTTCGGTATTTTGGGAAATAACGGCACCGGTAACGTCTTTCGGCGGCGGAATTACACTACTGTTACTAGCATTTATCATTAACTTAACCATACCGTTAGCCATTATATGAGGGGTAACATTCAGGGAAATAGGCACGGTAATAGTTTGCATAGTTCCTATACCTCCGGGTGTGGTCGCAGGAATCATAAAGCTCGAAGATATGATCTTGTTCATGGTTGCAGCCTGATTATTAAGAACTACTACTTTAGGCGAAGCAATGGTTTTTGCTTTAGACAAGCTTTCGAGCGCTTGAAGCGTCGCGTATATATTGGCATAAGAGTTTACTATTCCAACGGTGAACGTCCCCGGGCCGGAAGGCGCTGCGGTAGTTTCGCCGGTGAAATAATTCGGCGATACCGCGGCGTTTGAAGAAAACGGCGGCGGGCCGTAATAGCTTCCGTTCCAGCTAATCCCCAAGTCGTTAGAATAACTTCTACTAACCTCCACCATTTTGGCAATAATCATAACCTCAGGGGTTCTTTTATCGAGCATTTTCACTAATCTTACGGCTTTCGCCACATGATTCGGAATATCCGTAATAAGCAAAGAATGGAGAGATTTATCGTAAATAACCTTGCCCTGCGAACTTAAAACCGATTTTACTTTGGATATAAGCCCTGTAGCCGAAACATAATTAACCGGAACGAGCCTTGTAATCTTATGCTCCGAAATCGCTCTGGCATTTTTTTCCGCGGAAACGACCGATGCTATCGTCCCGGACGCGTTTATATAATAAATCCCATCCTTTTTAACCATTCCAAGCCCGTACGCTTCCATTATAACCGACAATATATCTTTAAGCGGAACATTGCGCATTTTCATGGTTACGGTTCCTTTGACATCGGAACCGATTAAAACATTCATATTCGAAACCTTTGCTATCATTCTAATTACATCTACAATGCTTGCGTTTTGAAAATCAAAACTAACCCTCATGTTCGAGGGGTCGACAAAAAACTTTTTAACCGTTTGATGATTATTAGGATTATTGCCGCCCGAACTTGCAAAAGAGTCAGCCTGAGAAAATATAACAAAAACCAAAAACAGCGATGCTATAAATATTAATTTAAAGCCAATTTTACCGAGTTTGCTTTGAAACTTTAATTTTTTCATCTTAATTGCCCTCTTTTATCTCATTTTCATAACAACATTGACGGCGCGCATTTGCCCTAAAGCGTTATATGTATTTTCGACTAAGTTTATCGTATTGTCGTTAATGGATGCGATCCTTGCCCTGCCAACCCCTATAATCGAACCGACCGTAACTATGTAAGACCTGTTACCTGGTGTCTGAATCATCGCAAAATATTTCCCCCTTCTTTCCATTATCCCGACTATTTTTAAAGACGACAGGCTGTATTGAAGCAGCGGTATTTCCCCGACCTTAAATGAAACGGACGGTTTTTTTGTATTATATAAAAATGTTTGAAACGGATTCCTTTTTAAAAAATAAGGATATACTAATGAGTTTTGATGTTTTTTAGCCTGCGGTTTTGTAAAGCCTGCCGACAAAGAAGGCAAAGCTAAAATGACGGCAAGCGATATTAATATTAAAACGGCTCTTTTCATTTTTTAACGACGCCTCCCGCTTTTTTAACAAGTTTTTTTGGAGGAGTTCCTATAAAAGAAAATGTAGTTCCCCTAAAACTGACGGAAACCTTTTGTCCTTTTGTGCCGTTCGATATGGAAACATCATGGACATCGACTATTCTTTCCATAGTAGCAAGCTTATAAAAAAATTTATAAACATTGTAAAATTTTCCGCTTATATTCATCGAAAAGGGGACTGCTTCATAAAAACCCCTGGCAACAACCTTGCCGGGTTTAAACATTTTTAAATTAAGACCGAGGATTTTTTCATAATTCGCAATTTTCATAAGAAGCCCCGGAATATCCTTTTTCGACGGAAGTTCTAAGACGAGGCTTGCAAACTCTTTGTTTAAAGCTTCGTATCGCTTCACCAAAACGGGATAGCTTCTAACCAAAGCTAAATCGGCATCATATTTTGCTTTAACCGTATTTAAAACCCTTTTTTTTTGGCTTAAGCGCGTTTCTAACTTTGAGTAAGATAAAAAATAATAACCACCGATAATTATCAAAAATATCGCAACGCTCACAATTAAGCCTATGCCTAAGTGTCCATTAAATTTAATATTACGCACTAATTTAGTATCCATAGATTATTTATTGCTTACGGCACTTTTAATGTCCGGTTTATAATTTGCGTTAAATGTTAAATTAAAATTTTGGAGTTTCAGTTCTTGTTTTTTGACCTCGGATGTCTGCAGCAGCGTCACATTATTAAAATAATCGGTTTTGTTTAAATTATCCATGAAGAGCGAAACAACCTGTCCGTCGAGGGCAATGCCGTTCACGCTTATATTGCCGTTAACCGATTTTAAAGAGTCGATCCACGCAAATCTGGGAAGCGATGCCGATATATAATATATATAGCCTATTGGCCCGCTTTGCTCTTTTTTTAATGTTTTTATAATATTAATCTTTTGAAGAATATCGGCAAGCGATGCTTTAATGGCGTTAACCTTTTGAACCTTGGGAAGCAGAGCGGAGGTTTTGCCGTTATATACCTTAATATTATTATTGACCGTGTTAATCTTTGCCGTAATGGCTAAATTCATTGCCGCAGCGACAACGACGCCCGCTATAATCGGTATTATCACAAAGCTGCTTATGCTCTTTATGCTTTTCTTTTCGAGCTTAATTTTTAATTTTTTCGGCTTTTTATTTAAATTAATTTTCATCATCGTTATTCAAGCCCTCTTAATGCCAGCCCGACGGCAACGCCGAACAGATGGCTTCGGTTATCGGCTGATTCATCTTTAAAAAGAATACCCCTGAACGGATTTATAACCTCTACCGGAATATTTAGTTTGCCCTCTATATCGCCGGAAAGACCGGGTAATTTACTTGAGCCGCCCGTTAAATAAATCCTTTTAGGATATTGTCTGTCGTTATTCGCCGCAAAATAATCTACCGTCCTTTGAATTTCCGAGGTCACTCTGGATATTATCATATTGAGATAAACGGCGTAATTCGATTGAAAATTAATATTCCGATTGCCGATACCGCCGGTTTTTATATTTTCTGCGTCATTAAAATCTATCTGAAATTTCTTGGCTATCTCCTCGGTAATATTCACTCCTCCGATAGGGATATCTCTTCTAAACAAATTAAAACCTTTTTTAATCACATGAACATTTGTTTCCGATGCGCCGACCCTCACAAGAGAAACAAGCTCGTCAAATTCTTCGGGATAGTTAAAATTAAACATATTTTCGACGGCTATGCAATCCACATCCACCCTGAACGGATTCAAGCCGCACTCCTGAATGAGTTCGGTTTGATTATTAATTATGTCTTTTTTGCCTGCGACTATCATTATCATATTGTTGTTCGGTTCCGTTTGAGATTCTCCCAAAACGACATAGTCGTAAAAAACCTCGTTTATATCGTAAGTAATATACTGTTGCGCTTCGTAATATATCGACGAATCAAGCTCGTTCTCTTTCATTTTAGGCATTTCTATCGTCTTTATAATAACATGCTTGCACGGTACCGCTATAACGACATTTTTTTCTTTAATCCCAAGTCTCGAAAACGAACTTTTTAAATAAGAGGCGACGGAAGCCTTATCGTTTATTACCCCGCCGCTGACGGCAGCGGCCGGTAAACCTATTACATCGAAATCCAAAACACTGTATTTATGACCAGACTTCGAAAGCCTTAATATCTTAATCGAATCCGAACCTATATCAATTCCTACGCCGTTTTTTAAACCAAAGCTAAGTTTAAATGCCATATAAGTTTATTACCCCTGTAATTTTAAGTCCCCGCTCCCCGTCCGTTTACTTACTTAATATTATATCGTCATTTTTTAATATTTCAATTAATTATCAATTAATTTTTATAACTATTTTAATGTAAATTATACTTAAATATAAAGATAAATCAAAACCGCTTTGATTGTCAAGTCTTTTTTTATTAATTTTTATTAAAAATTTTAAATTTATTTTTTTATCGATTTTTTTATTTCAATTTTGGCTTCAAAAATCGTATAATGTTTTCTAAAAATTATGAACAAAAACAAAATAATTCCATACTCTCTTTTTGCCGTCCTGATAATCCTTTTTATAATCAGGCTCGTATTAATAACAAAAATAGACCTGATTCCCGAAGAAACCTATTATTGGCAATGGTCAAGGCATTTATCGCTTTCTTACTACGATATGTCGCCTATGGTTGCTTATGCTATAGCCTTGACGACGCTTTTCGGCAAACTTGATTCACAGTTCTTCGTAAGGCTTGCGGCGCCCGTGATTTCTTTGATTTTATCGATATATGTATATGCGGCTTTAAAAAAGATTACTAACGATAATCTGTTTTCTCTGCTGTGGGCGGTCATGTTAAACGCTATCCCCATATTTAATGTCGGTTCGATATTAATTGTTTATGGAAACCTGCAAATGTTATTTTTCTCGTTAACGATATTGCTTTTAATATACCTTATTCTAACCAAAAAGGATTTTTATTGGTATCTCATAGGAATTTCGACGGGGCTTGCGCTGCTCAGCAAATATACGGCGGTTTTTATATATCCCATAGTGTTTTTATTCCTCGCCTCAAGCAAAAATTACCGGAAATATTTTTTAAAAAAAGAACCTTACTTAGCTTTATTAATCTCGTTAGCCTTATTTTCGCCCGTAATAATATGGAATTATCTGAATAATTTTGTATCTTTAAGACACCTTATGACGCTATCGGGTCATTTTGCGGGTTTTAGCGTATTTTTATCTAATCTGTTTTTATTTCTTATCTCCCAGATGGGAATAGTTTCCCCGTTTATATTCATAATTATGATAACATCTATTTTTATAGGTTTTTATCTTGGATTAAAAGAAAATAACGACATATATTTAGTGCTGTCTATATCATCCTTAGCCCCATTTTTATATTTTATATATCAATGCGCAAAAACAACGGTTCAGCCTAATTGGCCCGTATTTTTATATTTTTCCGCTTTTTTATTATCTTTTATCCTGATACTGCGCTTGAACTTAAATTTAAAATCGCAAAAACTTAAAAAAATAGCAACTTATTTTTATGCCCTTTCTTTTATAACCGGACTTATTTTTTCGTTAATTATATTTTTGGAACCGTACTATCCGTTGATTAGCATTAAAATAAGCAAAAATCCTATGAGAGATGTATTGGGATGGAAAAAATTGGGGTATTATGTCGATAAAGAACTCGCGGCTCATAAAAAAGACAATTTATTAATAGCGGCAAGAAGGTTTCAGGTAGCAAGCGAACTTGCGTATTATGTAAAAGGAAAACCGCAGACATATTCGTTTAATTATTTTATAAGAGATAACCAATATGCATTTTGGAACAATTTTAACGATAAAAAAGGGCGAAATTTCCTTTACATAATAGACACAAAATACGGCAAAAATATAGAAAACAAGTTATGCCAAAATTTTAAAAGCTGCACGTTGTTAAAAGAGGCAGCAATAACGGATAATCATGAAACAATAAGAACCGTAAAGATTTATTTGTTAAAAGACTTCTTATATAAAGATAAATACCTGTTTGAAAAATTCTCATCGAAAGAGTTTTAGAGAAAATTAAAAAGGGGTCTGATTTTAAATCAGACCCCTTTTTATTAAAAACCTTTTTCCTTAAGTACCCTGAGCGGGTCTGAAATCATATCGCTAAACTCGGCTTCTTTTTTGGAAAAACCAAATGCCAGCGCCATAAGTTGGGTTAAATATACAACCGGAAGTTCGGAATCCTTTCCAAATTTTTCGACTATCTTAGGCTGATTCACATCCAGCGCGCCCGCGCATTTTGGGCATATAAGAACAAGAAAATCCGCCCCCGCTTTTTTTGCCTTTGAAAGCGTCTGTGAACATAACTTAAAAGAGGTTTCCTCATCCTGAACGACATTTCTTCCGCCGCAGCACTGCACCTCGTTGCCGTAAAAAACGACCTCCGCCCCCATGGCTTCCAAAAAATCGTGCATAAACCGGGGTCTTTCGGAATTGTCTAAATTAGGTTTTTTATCGGTAAAAGTGTACATCGACGGCCTTGAGTAAAGGCATCCGTAATATGGCGCCGCTTTTAAACCTTTTAACGGCTTAACCGTGTTTTTCTTTACCTCGTCCACCCCTTTTTCGTTATATAAAAACTCCAAAATATGCCTTGCTTCGCCGTCCGGGATAAACTCGCCTTCAATTTCGCCCGCTTCTTTAAATATAGCGTTAACTTCGGCAAGTTCGTTTTTATTTTCCCTTACCCTTGTAATGGACCTGCTAAACTCATGATAGCAAACCGAACACGCCATAACCAGATCTTTTGAGCCGAGCCTTGATTTTGCGAGCATCATATTTCTAAGCGGCAAATACATCGAAACCGCCCCGACGGATTTCATCTCTCCTATGCCGCAGCAATTATAATCTTGCAGTTCGACAAGTTCGATACCCATCTTTTTTGATACTAATTTAGAACTATTATTATAAGCTCTATCTATCGTTAATAAAGCACACCCGGGATAATATGCCGCCTGATTTTCCTTTAATTTATCCATTTAAACCCCCATTTTACTTTATATCGTTAGTCCTTAACCTTTAGTTAGTCCTGCAATAAAAATTAATTTATACGCTATATTGTCGTTTGCTCTATCGTTTTAATATTTTTTAAATAATTTTCCATTGCCTCTTTTGATTTTCTCCAGTTATGCGGCCTGCTAAGCCTTAATACGGAAAAAGCCCGTCCGTCCTTCACCATTTTAAAAATAGCGTCTATTTCTATCTTTCCGATAAGTTCCTTCGTTCTCCCCATCTTTTGCATCGACGAGATATGAAGCTTTGCCAGATCTAATCTTCCATGCCCCAGAATCATGTCTTCGTATATCTTTTTAACATTTTCGTCAACTTTTAGTTTACTTTCCACTTCTTCGGGAAAATATTTTTTTATTAGAAGCGCAAGGGCTTCCATCATTTCGGCGGGATTTACTTGTTTGGGACATCTTTGGGAACATTTATAGCACCCGACGCACCGCCATGCAACATCCACATATTTTTTCAATTCTTTTAAATTGCCGAGCTGCATCATATAGATAAATGCTCTCGGATTAAACCTTCTGTATAAAGGCGTCACGGTACAGCTTGCCGTGCACATTCCGCACTGCCAGCATCTGTTAATTCTGGAACCGACAACGGTGTCTTTAATCTCCCGAAAAAAACTCCTGTCGAAGTCGGAATCTACTCTCGAAAGAATAAAAGTATTCCATCTGCCCGAAACATCGACCCCATCGATAACTAAATTTTTTTCTTCTTCTATGCGGTCGTCTTCAATTAAATGCCTTGCTATAATATGCTCCCCTTTTTCGGCAACAGGTCTTTTTTCTTGATTTTCTAAAGCCATAAAGCCCTCCAAATTTTAATAATCGCTTAATAATCCCTTAAAATTATTGCCTCAACCGGCATAGGCGAAAATCCAGTTTAGATATTACCCGACTGCTTCCTCTTCCCGCAACTCTATATTTTCGATCCCCAATAACTTTTTCATCAATGTAAAACCGTCCGGTACGCCTATGGATAAAGACTTAGATTCGGCATACACCATTTTATAAACATAATCGGCATACATATAGCTTAAAAGAATATCGACGCCGTAAGGGGGTTCGATTGCGAAATCGTTCCGATTCGATAATTCATAAAGATAATCTATTTCCTCATTCATTTCTTTAATGCTAAATGGCATAATATAAGGATTTCCGTCCCATGTTCTTTTTAAAAAATCGGCCATATAAGGCAGGCATCCCGTTCCGTTATCCTGCCTGTAAACCCAAGATACCCACAAAACATTCTTTGCAGGTTCATAAAAATGTAAAATTTCTAAGGCAATATCTCTTTTAACCATAACATCGTCGTAAGAAAATACCTCTAAAAATCTGCCCGTTCTTATTTCCGCCGATTTTTTAGAATCGCCTAATATAACAAATGCATTATTTAGACTATCAAGGTTTACGGTTTGGATAATTTTTTTTCTATGCCTCCTTATAGTAAAAATAATGGACAATATTTTATCGAAATCTTCTCCTTCCTGTTTTTCCTCGCGAACATCCCGTAAAAATCTTTTTATTATTTCTGTTTTTTGTCTTAAAAGAGAGCCTATTAACCCGATTTTATCGTCAGGTAAATTCTCCCTTATAATTTCAAAGAACTTTTCCTCATATCTTTTGTCGATTTTATTGTTTTTTAAAATATATGTCATAAGAATTAATGATTTTTAACCGCATAAATATAGGCATCCATTGCCGCCGCCCCGCCCTCGGTAATGGAATCGGAAATAGCCTTCGGCCCCGTGCATGCGCCCGCCAAAAATACGCCTTCTTTATTTGATTTAAAAGGTGCCAGTGTAACATTTTGCGGCTTTAAAAAGCCGTGCTCGTCAAGCTCAAGTCCCAGCTTTTTAGCCATTTCGGATGACTGAGGTCCGCCTTCCATACCCGAAGCCAGCACAACCATATCGAAAGGAATCTCGAACGGTCCCCTTAAAAGCGTATCCTCGCCCTTACAAATAACGGTATTATTCTCCCCCGAAGTAATTTCGGCAACCCTGCCTTTAACTATCTGGACATCGTACTCTTCCATAGCCTTCCAGTATAAATCTTCAAAAAACCCGTAAGTTCTTATGTCCATATAAAATATATATACTTCACAATCGGGGAAATGTTCTCTAAGTTCGATAGCCTGTTTGACCGAAACGGTGCAACACACCCTCGAGCAGTACTGATTGCCGACATGCCTGTCTCTCGAACCTACGCATAATATAAAAGCAACATTTTTTGGCGGCTGTCCGTTGGAAGGCCTGACGAAATTTCCCTCTCCCATCATTCTTTCCAAATCCTTAATGTCAATTACATCGTCGAACAACTGGTAGGAATACTTAGCATCCCTTGCAGGATCGAAATGCTCAAAGCCTGTAGCGACAATAACCGAATCAAAGGTTTTTGTTTCATTCCCATCGGGCGATTTTATAGTGGCATCGAACTTTTTACCGTTTTCCTTAAAATCCGAAACCTCCGAAGATAAATATACCTTAATATTGCTGTTTGTTTCGGCTTTTTTAATTAGTTTGCCTATCACATCGTCCGCAGGCTGCATATCCGGAAACAAAAATTTATATTTAAATTTCTTGGGGTTGCCGCCAAGAAATGAATCCCTTTCCGCCAGAGTTACCTTTACGCCTAATTCGGAAAGCATAGTCGCCGCATTTAAACCTGCCGGCCCCCCGCCGATTACCAAAATATTCTCAGCCATATAAAATCCTCCGCATGAATTATTAATTTATTATATATTATTAGCTTTACTTCCCCGCCGGATACTCATACAAATTAACGGTCTTTCCGCCTGCCTTAAGCTCTTCCAGATAGGCGTCGTATTCATCTTCCGATTTTTTCCAGTCTATTCCTATCTTTTCGCACAGGGGCCTCCAGTCCGTTGTATGCCATTGAAGCTGAACAATCTTATAAACATCGGCGCCGCAGGCTAAAGCGGCAAACATGACATCCGCCATAACCGGAACCTGTTCGGTATAGCCCATAGCCTTTCCGATCCACTGATTTTTATCCAGCGTCGTGGTACATCCCGTGTCTTGCGTAATACAGACGTCCGATTGAGCTTCCCTGACCATCGGCCTGATTTTTCTATCCATCACGAACGACCTCGACGCTTCCCTTTCCGTCAGGATATGTCTGAACCCGAATCCGCAGCAGTCGTACCATGTCGAATAATCCGCAACCTGCGCCCCAAGCGCAAGTGCGATGCCCGTAGAAACCGCAGTCCTTTTCCCCGCATAAATTTCTTTATCGTAAATGCAATCTTCCGGTATCATTTTATAAGTGTGGCAGGCAGGATGAATCGTCGCTATAACATTGCTCAGGTCATATTTTTTTAATTTGGCTATTTCAAAACGCATAACATGAACCCATTCGCTATAATGCACGATATATTCGGGAATAACAAGTTCCCTGCCAATTTTGTGCATTATTCTTCTAACCTCGTCTCTTAACTCCTTATGTTCGACAAGCAGGTTCCGCATTTCTTTATAATCTCCGAATGTAGTGGCGCAATGAAACAACGGAAACAGCCCGAGTTCATAAGCCCTGTGCCAGTTCCTTACGGCAACGGCGGCAAGCCCCACAGGATTGGATGTGCCTGAACCGTGATAATTCCATGCGGTGCACGATGTCTGATTTCTTTCGTCGATATATTCGATGCCAAATTTATTCATAAACCATAAAAGAGATACGGGATAGCCGGGGATGTTTCCGCACTGCCCGCACGACTTATGGTGCCACAATTTATTGGTGGGAATTTTTTTCTTCCAGCCGAATAAGGTTTCGGCTTCGATAGGCTTATTTTCATCTTTCACATGTATAACCTTAACCTCTCCCTTTGCCTCAAGTTCCAAAAGTTCGTCATGAATATCCTCAAGCTTTCTTCCCGCAGCGTGAATATAGTCGGATTTTACATTGGCAAGACCTAATCTGTTACCTATTTCTATAGCCATATTTATGTCTCCTTTTTGTCATTCCCGCGCAGGCGGGAATCCAGTCATTTTTATTTGTCATTCCCGCATATTCTTTGCCTGCGCTTATCAATGCATGCCACTCTTGCGAGCAAAGGATGGCGGGAAACGAAGTACAGCGAGCCGAAGGCCAGCGCAAGCTCACCTCATCCAGTCCTTCTTTGTCATTCCCGCGAAAGCGGGAATCCAGTCATCTTTTTGAACTAAGAACTCCTCACATCGTCCACTATATCCTGTATAATCTCGTATAAAGAAGGGTCAACGGATTCTATAATCTTAAAAACCCCTGCTTCGTCAAAAATATCGTATAATTCTTTCATTGCTTCAGGCGCCACATCCCAAGCTAAATTTGTTACCTGCAATGTCGGCATCGGAATGGCTTTTCTTTTAACGGCAAGGTCAGTGGAAGCGTAGCCTATATGCGGACCCCAATCGGGAAAGAAATCCGGCTGAATCATGTCGGGGGAAAGTTGGTTGCCGTAAGCAGTGAGTTTTAAGAGAACCCTCGAGTATGGTTTTAAAACCTTTTTTGCGGATTCAAAACCCCTTCTAACGGCAATTTCTCTTAATATTGCGATAACCCCGCCCGGACTGTTGAGAAACGGACAAATCATAGCGCAAGTAAAACATTGAAAGCATGCCCAAACATATTCATCCATCATTGTCCAGATAAGCTCAGGGTCTTTTGACTTCATTTTTTGAAGAACTATGCGGGGAGAAAAATCGAAAAACCTGTGAGGGGGGCAGCCGCCCGCGCATACGCCGCAGTTTAAACATCCTCTGACATATTCTTCGTATCTAAAATCCCTTCTCGCCTCCTCGAAAATCTCTTTTTTAAGCTCGAAAGGAACGATGCTTACTCCATTTTCATCATATTCCATAAATTACTCCCTGTATTTATCGATTTGATTTTAATTTAAAGAAAACTGGATTCCCGCTTTCGCGGGAATGACTTTGCTATATTTTGTCTTTTCACCCAACGAGTGTCATTCCCGCTGAAGCGGGTTGGGACATAAATGTTAATTTACCGGTAAAATGTAAAAACGAAAATCCGCCTATGATTTGATTATATCACAATAATTCAAAAAATTAAGCGGCTAAAATCACCCAAAATTGCCGCGAGTGTCATTCCCGCGAAAGCGGGAAAGTTCCAAAGAAACTTCACGAGTGTCGTCAGACACGAGAGCGAAGCGGTAATCCAGAGCTTTTAAGGTTTTGAAGTATATTCTACATTTTCTACCTACAATTTTGGGAATCATATTTATCGATTTATTTAAATTTATTTACTAAATCTATCGAACTTAAGCCTGCGGCGATAAAGGCGCCGGCGCTCTTTCCCGCGCCTTGCTTTCTTACTTTATGATAAATAATTATAAAGTATCCTCGATATTTTCTACCTCATCCGCCTTTTTAGAAGCGGCCCTGCTAAACATGTCAAGTTCGCCGGACGAGTGCATGATATCTTCGGAAGACGAAGTTGCATGCAAGATTTGTAAATATTGAAGAATGGTAACAAAAAATAGTCCGCCTATCATATTGCCTATGATAGTTAAAGGAACATAAGGATAAAGCCATGAAAGGTATGATATATGGGAACCGGTATTAATAGCGATTAAAATTTCGGATGAAGCAACGACGATGTGGCTGAATGAATTTAAAAAAATTAAAAAACCGACAATCCATATTATAAAAATTCTCGCAAGGGTGCCGCTTGAGGCAATTAAAAGCCATGTCATAAGCGTAATCAGCCATCCGGCAAAAATTGCGCTTAAAACCATTACAAACGGACTTTTACTCATGAT
>JAKBNN010000059.1 GCA_021831025.1 bacterium
CCGATCTTATTTTGATTTACCGGAAGATATGCCGCCGGTTATAAAAATTTTGGGTGGATTTTCCATTTAGATATTACATTATATTATAATGGAAAGACCAAAGGTAGAATCATGTAAACCTTTAAATTAATATGGTAGGCGCGATAGGTCTCGAACCTATGGCTTCCACCGTGTGAAGGTGGCACTCTACCCCTGAGTTACGCGCCCTTAAAACCTTAATAAAAGGTAATATAAACATAAATTATAAACAAATTTTCGTCTTTAATTTAGTTTAATAGCGTATAACAAAAATGTCAATAGATTATTAAATGCGGTATTAAATGCGAATTATTAAAGAACCAGAAAATAAGAAAAGTTAAATAAAACCTGCAAAAAGATAAAAAAAATCCCGGCATTATCTTATTATATAATAATACCGGGCAAACCGTAGCAAAAATTCGCACTGCAAATTTATCGGCTTTTTATTTTCCGCTCCTCCCTGCTTTTAATCTTCTTTGCCAAAAGATGAACTTATAAATATGCTTTGCCGGTTTTCTCTTAAATTTTTCGTCAAATTTTTAGCCAAAAGCATCATGAATTTAAGTCCAAAAATAACATCTTTGTCTTTTGTTAAAGAAATCAATGAAAAAATACCGCCTTTATGATATTTTTCATCGTCTGCTTCGGTCAAAGTCTCATGCATTGAGTAATCGAGAGCTTTTACGAGTTCTTTTATATCCAGCTGGGTTAAAATGGCTTCCACCATATCCAAACCAGTTCCGACAGCCCTGTCGATAAGCCCATCTGTCATCATTCTTCTTGCCGAAGCTACGCCGTTTGCAAGTTCGACAAGGTCATTCAATGTGTTGCTATCAATAAATCCCTGGCCCGCGTCAAGAAGCGGCTTTATGTTGTATTGTAATGTCAGGTCGGTTAGTTCCGCCAGTTTTTCTGCCGTGCCGGCCATCCGCTCAATCATCGCATCGGTCGTTCCTTTAGTAAACCCTGCGGCAAAATCGCCCATTTCTTTAAGTATTTGGAGCGTACCGGACCTCTCGAGCTCGTCAATCTTTTCGAGCGAGGACTCTAAAGACTTTGATATTTGTTGTGTTTTTTTAACGAGCCCTGCCATATTTTCATCGCTAAGCACATCGGTTAGTTCCGCCAGTTTTTCTGCCGTGCCGGCCATCCGCTCAATCATCGCATCGGTCGTTCCCTTAGCAAACCCTGTGGCAAAATCGCCCATTTCTTTAAGTATTTGGAGCGTACCGGACCTCTCGAGCTCGTCAATCTTTTCGATGCTCTTTTTCAGGTTTTCGGATTTTTCGCCTACCGCTTTAATCATGGCAAGCTGTTCGTCTCCGGAAAAGCTATCCAGCATGGAAAGACCTGTCGTGATATTACCTGCCACCCTTTGAACCATTGCATCCGTTGCGCTTTCCTTCTGAGCTTGAAGTATTGCGCTAAATTCGTCAAGCGTATCTAATCTACCTATAATATTTAATAAATGTTCTAAGGCTTGCGGTTTTTCCGTGAGTTTATTAGTTATGGCGGCGCCGACAAGGGTTTCTGAGCCACGCTGAACTTTGTTTGCATTTTCAGCCATAATTGCCTCCTATTTTAATCGTTAAATTAAAGGACACCCATCGGGGTTAACCAGTAAACCTTATTATATGTTAATTTAAACCAGTGAATAAGCGCCGACGGGGCAACGGGATTTGGCGGAGTATTATAATCAAACATAATGTAAGTCGCTTTGCTTAAACTTGTCTCTATAAAACAGAAAACCTTCCCGTCATACCTGAACGGCGTTAGACCTTCTCTTAACTCAGAAGCAATATTTTCGACGATAATATCCGATTCAAAGTGGGCAGTAGAACCTGCTTTGCTTATCGGAAGGTTTGTCGTATCCCCGACAACATAGACATTTGTCGTCCCTTCCATCTTAAGCGTAAATTTGTCGGTCGGTATAAACCCGTTTTGCCCAAGTCCGGAATCTTCTATTACCTGCGCCCCTTTGTGCGGCGGAATCGTGAGCAATAAATCATATTTTAAAGTTACGCCCTCTAAACTTGTGATGGTTCTTTTGTTGGCATCAACCTCTTTCATATTAAACAAAGTTTCGGTTAAGATGCCGTGTTTTGGAAATGTTTTGGCCGCGAAATGGGCTACGGGTTCGAGTCCGTGAAGTCTCCCTATCGGGTAAGTATAAGTATATTCAACCTTATCTCTTATCCCTCTTTGTTTAAACCAATCGTCCAGCATATATGTAACTTCTAACGGAGCGACAGGACATTTATGCGGCAAACCTATGGCGAGAACAATCTTGCCGCCCTTAAAAGTCATTAATTCATGGCGAAGTTTTAAACAGGCATCTACCTCGTAAAACCAGTGTCCGCCCTCTCTTAACCCTGGTATCATTTCAGGGGCAGGCCTTGACCCTGTAGCAAGAACAACAATGTCATATTTTATAACCACGCCGTTTTTAAGATGAACCTCATTTTTATCCTTATCGATTTTAACTGCGGGGTGAAGATGAAGTTCAACCATCGGGTCGAGTAAATTCCTTTCGTCTCTGACAAGTTCATCATGGTGCTTTAAACCAAAAAGCATGTATAAAAGACCCGGTTGATAAAAATGCTCCGGCTTATCCGATACCACATCGATTACCAACTCGCCTTTTTTAAGCTCCTGCCTCATTTTTTTTGCAAGTAAATTAGCAATAATTGTTCCGCCGACCCCTCCTCCAACGATAACCACTCTTTTTGACATAACAACCTCCTTAATTACATTAATTACATTAAAAGTTAAATTAATTTAAAGGTATTTTTAACTTGCTCCTCTTTGCATCCCTTTTTTACATTTCTTTAATCTTTTTTGAAAAAATTCGCCAATAACCGGTTTCTTCGATAACGCCCATAAATTCCTGATGAACCTTATTTAACCACTCCGGAACATCTTTAGCGCTACCCGCGTCCCCTGAAATTAGTTCTATTATAGAGCCGACAGGCTGCTGCCTCATTTCCTTTATTAATTCCATAAGCGGCCCCGGGCAATATGTCCCTCTTGCATCCACGGTAATAGTCGGTTTAACATCTTTTAAATTTACATCTGCCATAGTAAATACCTCCAAAATAAAAATAATTAAGTGAAAAATGTATTTAAAAATTAAATTAAAAAAAACAGTTTTATTTCTAATTAATATGCATGTGCATTATGAATTAAAATCAAAATGTAATGGTTTCCGCCCCTTCCATGATTCCCAGAAACGCGGCAAGACCTAAATTATCATCGACAATATCGATTAAATCGTCTTTTTCGATTCCTAAAATATCCATTACCATGGAACACACATAAATCTTAAGGCCTCCGAGCATTTTGGCCTGGTCAAACAGTTCGTAAAACATTGCTGCTTTCTTTTCCTTAATCTGGCGATAAATTTTACCCCCGGTAAAATTCTTTTTCTCCACATTTTCCTTTAAATAATTGTAAACCGCGTTCATAGTCACAAAAACGGAAACATTGACGCCGGAAACTGCCGCAACGGATGCGATCATTGATGCTACATGAGATTTTTCATATTCCTCAGAGGCAATTATTATTGCCAATTTTTGGTTATCTGTCATAAATAGTCCTCCTACGTTTTTATATTTTATTTTAATAATTTATTTTAATGCTTAATGTAAATTTAGTTTTTTTGATAAAATTTTTTAAAAAGATAAAAATTCCCTTTTCTATATTTATAATTATATGAAGTGCAAAATATATACCGAAATCATAATTATTTTTAAGTTAGACAATTCCTTTAAAATCAAGGATTTGATTTTTTAATTTCATAGTGAAAATTAGATTTATGACAAATTGACAAATTATTTATGACAAATTGACAAAAATCTATAATCTACCGATAGAATATGTTAAAATATTTCAAAGCCTGATAAATAATGCCTATTGACAAATCAGGTATTTCGGTTGTAATATATATTATCTTTTATTTTTCGGATTGCTTTTTATAAAAAGCTGAACGGGTTTCTATTCATACAGGCGCGTAGCTCAGGGGTTAGAGCACTACCTTGACACGGTAGGGGTCGGCGGTTCGAGACCGCCCGTGCCTACCAGTATTTTTTATAAGGCCTGCTCTTCTGCCGTGCGGACAATGGACATCGTTAATTAAGACTTAAGACTAAGGGCTGGAAGCACTGTATGAAGTTATACGACTGCATCGCCACTCCCCCTATCCCGTTTTTTAATTTCCCCGTATAGGTAAGAATAAGAGGAGTGGCCGATAGGGTAAAGAAAATCTCGGCCGAAGGCCGGATTAAACTAAGCATAGACGAAAGCTTCAACGCCGGAATAAATTCCGGAATATCCTTCTTTAAATCGCAGGCGAAAGGGATGGGATTGATATTAATAAATAAAAAGGGCGAAATAATGAATCTAAGCGACGCGGCTAAAAATATGTTCTTCCAGGCGGGCCTGCTGGACGGACTCGGTATAGAATCCATGGAACATGGCAGAATCGGTAAACTCCTATGCTATATTAACACGGTTGTCAGAACTATGTTTTTAAACGGGTATGCGGACAATATTCTACCCGAAAAAGTCTATACGTCGCCGTCCGGAATAGATATACTGATGAAAGGGTACTGCATGGAAGGAATATGCAGCGATTCAAGCCTCGTAGCAATAACCTGCGAAGAAGTAGTACCTGATTATTTTATGCAGCTTAAAAAAAGGATGCTGTATAACCTCTCGGAAAAAGAATTTGAAATATGCAACCTCCTCAAGGAAGGTTATAAACCGGCCGAAATAGAGAAAATGCTGCACATTACCAGAAATACCCTTAAAACCCATACCGCTAATATTTTAAGCAAACTCGGCGTGGACAGAATAAACGAAATAAGGACATTTGCCAGGGGGATATAGCCGGTACGTAATAGCTAAGGCTTTATCTCTATAATAGCATACTTTTTAAGGACTATGCGGCTATGCCGTTAATATATTGCGCGGGCAAGGTCATTTGCAGACGTTGCCTATCCTGTAGCCGTTTATAGTAAAATTTGAAATGCTGGAATGTCCGGCTGCGCTCGTAAACACTGTTTTAATTTTGCTCATAAACTTGACTGGTGAAAATATTCTGGTAACGCCGTTCGACTTCATTACGCCCTTTGGATTCCTGCATATCATAGAATAAACGATAGTATTGTTCCCGGTGGAATGTTCTATGAATTTGCAATTAGGTTTGACGGGCAGAATTTCGGAGGGGCTTGTTACTTGCTGCCGTAGATATCGTGCAACAGTGTAACCGCGAGGTCTGGGCGGGGTGCTGCACAATTCGGGCAGTACTGATTCTGGCCGGAAACGTTCAACCAGTAGCCGTCGGCTATCGGGAGCACGGCCTTGTAAGCATTGTACAATTGCTGAGCCGAGACGCTCTGGCCGTCAGGGCCGGTTGCGATGCCGATATAGACCTTCACATGTGGATTAGCTTGACGAGCCTGTCGGGCCGCGGTCGTGGCGAAGGAGACAAACTCGCTCAAGTTTGGCTCAAGGTACTGCGCCTGGATGTCCACGACATCCGCGTATTTGGCTGCGCCACCGGCAAGGTTCCGCTCCAGGTAAGTATCCTGTGTGTTGTTATGGATGACAACTCCGATCGCTCGAACGATGTCGGGCGCTGGGGCGCTGATGAATATCATGCCGTGGGCATGGACGAGGTTCGCTGTCATATGCTCGTACATGTCTGGATGCTGCTGCTCAGTAAGCGGCGTCATCGACCAGTGTTCGTTGTCGTACATGACCGCCTTGTACTTGCCGGGGAGCGTGTGGTTCGCGAAAGCTGCTTCGATCTGCTGGTAGCTTGGGAAAATGATGAGCGGCACGCCGATAGAGCCGGCAGGATTGCCGAATACATACGTCCGGTTGTTGTTGAACGCTGTGTTGATGAGATTAGAGTTGGCGCCGTGAGCCTTGAACTGATCAAAAGTGTAGGCTCCGATGATCCAGCCTTGGTACTGCTGTCCGAACGCCTGGGCACTGCTGCTCAGGGACGGGATGCCCGCGGCCTGCGCGGACAGGGAAACAAGGGCCATCAAAACGGCGAAACAGACGGCAAACAAAGAAAGCAGATAAAACGGTATAAGTATTTTTTTCATAATTACACCTCTATATATTTTATAAAGCATAAAAATATTGTTTCTTGCTATTTAAATAAATTTTAAAAAAAGTTAATAACGGGTTTCGTTCCGTTTTTTATCTTTTCTACCCCATTGTTAACGCCGTTAGGGCGCCGGATTGACCGTCCACTCAAGATATTGAAACACCTGCGGCGTTAAAACCGATAGTCCCGGAAACTGCGGTTCCATACGGCCCTTTCATGTAAGCGGAAAAATGGTTAAAAGTACTGCGGTCCATCGCCTCGTTAAAGGTTGCCGAGACTTTAGAATTAAGAAAGACGCCTCCGGAACGGTTTTCCGGGCTGGTATAAATTACCGAGGGACGCTCCGAACCTGATAACCCGGTGGCGCTAACGCTCTTAGAAATTAATCCGGCCGGTATCCCGCCTAATAAAGACAGCGTAAAAAACGCCGATACGAAAACCGGTAGTTTTAACTTATCCAACCATGTTTTTTTAATAGAATTTATCATAATAATTCTTCCTTTTAACCTGCATTTTTATTATGTAAGATGCAATAAAAAACCTTATCGTTTAAATTAAACAATCTAAATATTAACAATTATACAGGCTATGGAGCTGGTTGCGCAAAATATTGCGGGCCTTTAGCCGCGCCGATTAATTCCGTGCCATACACGCTTTATTGCATATGCAATCTTTTATATCGCCCTGCGTACCGCTTTTGTTTATTAGATAATGCTAATAACGGTAAGCCTTCAGGATCATATGCGCTTCAAGATTTAGAAGGACATTTACCGCTTACGCGTTTGCCGGTCGTATCTACCGTAGCTTTCATGGAAATGCCGCCCGGGGCGCTTGATGTTTCGACGGTGACACCATGGCTTTTAAAGCTGTCCTGCGTTATTTTGGAAACGCCTTTCGTTAACATAACGGTCTTCGGCCCTCTGCATTTCATAACCCAGTGGATTGCGCCCTCCATATCAACATGCTCTTTAACGTTGCTGCATTTAAAATTGGCCGGCTTTGCCGCGTAAGGCTTTGAATTTTGAGCGTTCGGCTTAATGCATTCGGTCATAGTGGTTACGGCTGAATGGTTTATAGGGGGTCTGCCCATAACGGACGGTATATTGATCGTGCTGCGGACGGTCATTTTCCACAGGCCCGGCGCTAACTCGTTAACTGCCGACGGTTTGGAAACCGAAGAAGAAGCCGGCTGCGATTTTGAAGACGGCGCACTGCCGCCCTTACATCCTGATAAGACTGGAATTAAAATAAAAACCGCTAAAAATAAAAAAAATAAGCTGGATAATTTTTTCATAAAATAGTTTTCTCCTCCCTCGTTAAGAAATAGCGGGATAACGCTTCCCGTATAATTAAGTTATCATATTTTTGGACGTTTAGAATAATAGCTATCGTTATGTTACCATTTTAATAAAAAAATTATTATACTGTATATAGCCCAAAAAGGGTGATATGAATCTGCCGCCTGTTATCGCCTCTAACTATATATATTATATTAATATACTAATATAATATATATATATCATATGCGATAAATTATTAAGTTTATAAGCTTTTGATAATTTCGGACGCGGTTTTGTTGTTGTATAAACCGTTATAATTAGTTTTAAGCTCTCTCATTATAACGCCGATTTCCTTAGTGTTTTTTTCTTTAGAAATCCTTTCGATATGCGATCTGGTTTCTTCATACGACCATGTTTTTGGAATATACGATAAAAGTATCTCTTTTTCTTTAGAAAGCTCCGATATATCTTTGTTATTAGCCGTTAGTATTTCGATAGACTGTTCCGTTTTTTTGATCCATGATTTTATTATTTTAATAATATCGTCGTCGTTTACGGTATCGCTATGATTCTTCTCTTTTGTAAGTTTTAGCGCATCGCTAAGAATCATCGTAAGTATATTCTTTTTTGTATTATCGTTATTTTTTCTGGCGGTTAAAAAATCGGATTTTATTTGTTCATTTAACGTCATTATTTTATTCTCCTTTGTTATTTACATACGGATAAAAATGTGAACATGGCTGCAGGTAAAATAATAACGGTATAATGCAACGCCATTGTTATTTCTCCTCCCTCTTTGCTTTGACGATTGTTATCGATCCAGTATCCGATATTATATCATAATATTTTTTATATGCTCAATCAAATAATTTACATTATTATAGTCTGGAAAAAGTTGACAATATAAATATAGCGCATCTATAATCCTGCCTATTTATAAATTTTGGGTAAATAGCTAACTTTGCCTATATTATGGCGTAATCGGCCTTTCCAGCTGTAACGACCTTATATAGCTTTTTAAGATATCAAAACACCCTTTTAATACTTCTTTATTATGTTTTGACTTGGAAAGCATAACGCAGCCTTCAACCCCGGCTATTATAAAATTACCGATGTTAATTATGTCGGCGTCTTTGCCGATAATCCCCTTTTCCTTTGCTTTAAGCAATGCCTTTTCAAGGTGGGTATGCCATAAAAGAAGAACTTCATCGGTCAGCCGTGAAAGATATATATCTTTTGTAGATAATTCAAGTATCAGGTTTCCGAGAGGACAGCCGGTTTTTGAAAATTCCCCGCCCTTTTTTTCATAAAGCTTATCTATGACGGCGATGATATTTTCTAAGGGATTTTCCCCGCCGCCGTACAGCTTATCCCATGTATGTCCCCAGAATTCGTTATAGGCGGGTTTTATTGCTTCTTCTATGACTGCGGCGGCAACATCTTTTTTAGAGTCAAAATAGTGATAGACTAAACCTTTAGTGGCATTTATCCTATCGGTAATATCCTGAATGGATGTGCCTTCATAACCTTTCGTAAGCATAAGCTCAAAGGATGCGCCTATTATCTCTTTTCTTTTAACCTCATTTTTTTTCATTCCTCTAATAAGTTATCCCTTTTTAATGTAAAATGCAAGCGTGCCTTCAGGCAATTTTTGGTCTTGCTCGGAGGTTTCCAAGGCAAGGAGTTCATTTCCGGATTGCCTGCAAAAAGCGGGAATATCGTTTTCCATAGAAACTTTATCCGAAAGGGCTAACAAAATATCCCCGCTTTGCATATCCTTAAGCTCTTTGGATATCTTTATTATCGGAACGGAGCAACACATGCCCGTAATATCGATTTTACGGTTATTATCCATAATACACCCCCATTATTCATTATTAAAAAATATTTTAATTTTAAGAAAAATTCATCAATCGTAATATTTAACCGCATCTTTCAATTCAACTCTGGATGTTTGTATGTTATTGGCAGCGCTGTCTTTTTTGTAAAAGCCGATAGAGATGCCCAGAAGGAATTTTTTGCTGTCGGGCAGCTTAAAAGCCTCTCTTAATATATCGGGATACCTGACCAAATAAGCCTGCGGACAGGCTCCAAGACCTAAATCGTGCGCGGCCAGAAGAATATTTTGAATCAACATTCCGCAATCGAGCGTTGACCAGTGTCCTAATTTTTCATCCATATAAATATATATTGCCGTTTGAGAACCAAAAAAATCCTGATTATATAAAGCAAAATCTTTTCTCTTTGCGGCATCGTCCCGTAAAATACCCATAGATTCATATATTAATTTTCCGGTTTCAAACATATTGGCGTTTTGTTTGTCCAGCCACAATGCAGGGGACAGTGGAAACGGAAAATCGGGATTTCCGGGGTCATCCTCCGATGCGAGTTTATAAACGCTTTTTTTAATAAATTCGCTTGTTTTACCGGTTGAAACGGCTATTTCCCACGGCTGTGAATTAGCCCATGAAGGCGCTTTTAAAGAAGCGGATAAAATTTTTTCGATTGTTTCTTTCGGCACGGGCTTGTTTTCAAAATCTCTTTTAGACGTACGCGTAAGCAAGGCTTCGAACAGTTCCATAATTGATTGTCTCCTGTTTAAAGATTAGTTAATATTTAATAACAATAACAGTTCATTTATAAGCGGTTCAAACTTACATGCCTAAATTACATACTAAACGGTTAGTATATATAATTATACAATTTATAAAATTTATGTCAAGGAAATTTTAATAGCGAATGTCAATTGTCTCCCAATCCCAAATTTGCTGATAGAAATTAATAAATTGACCTCAAAAGCTTAAAGACACTGGATTCCTGCTTTCGCAGGAATGACAATATGAGGTTTTAACGTTTCACCCAACTGGCGTCATTCCTGCGAAAGCAGGAATCCAGTGTTAGAATTTTCTATCGGCAAATTTGGGCAATGCTTTTTTTATAAAGATAATTAGTTAATAATATTAACAACTTATTAATTACAGTAATTACCTTGACACGGTAGGGGTCGGCGGTTCGAGACCGCCCGTGCCTACCAATTAAATAAAGGGTTTTAGGGGGGTACGAGGAGGGGGTATATTATTCGGACATATTATTATAGATTAACATCGAGTTCCATATCCTTAGTCTCCGGCAGAAAAAAAGTTAATAAAAAGGCGGCCAGCATTAAAATTCCAATCAAATAATATCCAAAATCCTTATTTTCTTTCACAAAAAACACCATAATCAAAACCCCGCATATAGCCCCGAATTTCCCCATCATTGCCGAAACGCCATACGCCGACGACCTGAAAGATGTATGCGAAAGCTCAGCCGGAAAAATCCCCACGGTAAGGGACGCAAAGGAATTAAAAATTTCTGCGATAAAAATAACTAAAATGATGCCGGTTAAACTTTTATAAACGGACGGCAGGGAAGAAAGCGCGATTGCCATCCCTATAAAGCCGGTGAGCTGCAAACCCTTTCTTCCGATTTTATCTATATTTAACAGCCCCGCTATAGAACTGACAATGCCCGCAAAAAGGATTAACGATGTAACGAGCGCGTTATCCTCATTTGAAATAAGACCTGTTTTTTTAAAAATCAAAGGTATTAAAAGCCCTATGCCATAAGCCCCGATATCATACAAAAACCATATAACCGAATATAATAGCGTATTTTTAATATGAACCTTCGAAAACATCCCTTTTATATAAATTTTATTTCCTAAATTTTTGACATTGAGCCATCTTGCAGATTCAGGCATAGAAATCCTTAAAAACATAACTATAATAGCAGGTATCACAACAATCCCAAGCATAAACCTCCACATTTCCGGGCCAAACGGAAAAAGCGCGGCCGAAACCAGAGAAGAAAATATCGAACCCAGTCCGAAGGAAAGGCCTGAAAATGCAAGATACTTACCCCTTAACCCCTGCGGCGCTATCTCGGTAATATAAGAATTAGATATGGGGTAATCCGCCCCTACCGCAATGCCTATAATAAAGCGGGATAAAAACAGCATTAAAAAATTAAAAGAAACGGCGGAGACAAGACTAAACACGACAAAAATTACCATGTTCAAAACGTAAACAGACTTCCTTCCAAAGATGTCTCCGAAATACCCGACGACCAGCGCTCCCGCCGCGCTGCCAAAAATAATCGAAGCGACTATCAAACCGGAACCGAGGGCGTTTAAATGAAAATAGGGATTAATAAGTATTATCGCAAATGCTATGACGGTTAAGGAATACCCGTCTAAAAACATGCCCGCGGAAGAAAGCAGGAGGGGCATTGTAAAAAATGTGTTGTTTTTATTGCCCAATTTTATTTTATATGAATGAGGTTTTTAGATTTAATATACTCCAACGATTTTATCAAATCCTTTTCCGACCTGTTTTCAATAATTAAGGAACCGCCGAATTTTTTATCCTTAAGGTAATTAAAAAAATCATCAACCCTCAAAATACCGTCCCCCAACGCACGGTGTTCTTTTCTGACGGTTATTCTTAAGCCCTGTCTTTCCAAAACCATGTCCTGGATATGAATTTCGCTTATGTTTTCGAGCTTAAACTTTTCTATAAATTCTAAAGGCATAAACCCGTTTAATCCCCAATGTCCTATATCGAAACAGATTGAGATATTATATTCTTTGACTATGGGATATAGATAATCGAACGGAAAAACTTCAAGATTTTCCAACGCAAACATGCCGGGATTAAGCCCTGTTTTTTCCAATATATCGGCCATACTCTTCCTTGCCTGATTTATAGCGCTGACGATAAGCGCCTTTTTATCTTCTTCCCCGATAGGAAAAAACATTATAGAATCCTCAAACTCGGAGGTTAAATGAAGAACAAATCTTCCGACGCTTATGTTCAATGCCTCTAATTCCCTGCAGGCATTTATAACCCTGATTATATAATCTACGGAAAGTTTTCTGTATTCTTCAAGGAGGCTTGACGGATTAAGCTGTAAATAAGGAAGGTGTACCGAAACCGATTTAATATTCGCTTTAACATCCGAAGATTTTATGATGGGGGCGATTATTTTTCCTAAAAATCCGGGGGATAACTGCTCTATTTCGGTGTTTATCTCGACAGCTTGTATGCGGTACTCATTTAAAAGTTCAAAATATCGGTTAAATTTTAATTCTAAAGCGCGGGGATCATTATTCCCTACAAGTCCGAACCCTATTCCAAAAAATGAATCGGTATTTACGCCAAAACAAAGATTGCCGTTATTCACTTAAACGCCCTATTTTTTTATTTATTTCGTTATTTAATCTTACCGAAGCCGACGGTTAGATTATAACATAAAGCGCTAAATTATTTCACGGGATTTACGGCGATAGAAACCCTTAAAAATCCGTCCTTTTTTATAATATCTATTGTTTTAACGACCCTTTTTAAATAAATTTTTTTATCTCCGTTAATAATTATGAGATCTTTTTTATTCGCAACCTTTTGCTTTAGTATTGCCGGAAGACCTTGAAGGGTCGTCCGCTCTTTATTAAGAAAAACCGAGCCGTCTTTCTTGAGCGTAACCACAAAATTGTGTAATTTTACGGCAGAACCCTGAGATGAATTCGGAAGTTTAACATTTAACCCCTTTTGATGAACCATCGAAAGAGTTACGAATATAAAAAATACAAGAAGAAAAAACATCGTATCAATCATCGGTATTAATTCGATTCTTGCTCTTTTGGTTTCCTGTTCTTTAAAAAGCTTCATATTTTATCGGGTCTTACCCCTGCCCCCTCTTCAAGTATATAAATTAATTATATATAACTATTTTAATTATCTTTTTAAACTAGTTGCACCTTCTTTTTTTCGTTTGAGCTAAAACTATTGTTATCTTTCAACTCATTTCTTTTGATAAAATTTTCAAATTGTAATACCACAAATTCCATTTGCTTTTTAATCGAAATAATTTTATTCTGGAAGTAATTAAAAAATCCTAAACAAAGTATTGCAATAATAAGGCCTGCCGCCGTATTTAAAAGGGCTAAAGCAACCCCGCCGGTAATGGCCGTCGGATGCGATACCCCTGTTTTACTTATTACATTAAACGAAATCATAATCCCGATTATAGTTCCAAGAAGCCCTAAGAGGGGGGCCATTGTGATTAATGTATCTAAAACCCACATATATCTTTCCATCTCTCTTGTATGCTTCATAGCCTCTTCCGTCAAGACCTCATCCCTTTCCTCTTTAGTTAAACATAGATTGTTAAAATCGACCAAGAGAAGGGAAGAATATATTCCGGGATGTTCGTTGCAATATTCTTTTGCCTTTTTAAGCCCGTTATCGCTTTTTAAAATACTTTTAATCTCTTCGGTAAAAGACGAGCCTGTTTTAATAACGCTGTGCAAAAAATAAAATCTTTCGATAATAACGGTGATGGCGACAAGAAGCAATACAAGCATAACATACATAAGCGGACCGCCGTCAAATAATACTCCTAAACTGTGAAATATATTCATTATTATGTCCTCCTTTTAAAGTTTAATTAATTCAAAAACTGGTTCGCGTTTTTTCCTCTATCTTCGTTTTAATTTAAAATGTATTTTTATTAGAAAAGTTAACGAATTTCTTGATATGCCCTTAGGAAACGGCATAAACGGCGCAGATATCTTTATGGTTTTAATGGCAGATGCGTTTAAAGTCCCATATTGAGAACCTTTTTCAATCTTTTCGAATACTAAGTCTCCATTTCTTAAAATCTTAAATAATACATTTACATATCCCTCCATCCCTTCTTTTCTTGCATAATACGGATAAACTAAATTCCTTACAACCTTTGCCTTGATTTCGCCGAAATATTTATCTAGTATGCTTGCCGGTATTTTTTTATGCGCATGGTGAACGACGACAGCATGTTTAACAATCGGAGCTACGGGCGCTACCGGAGCAGGTATAGGAACGGAAACATGATGAACCTTAAGGGGGGCTGGTTTTATGGATTTTTTAATCAAAACTTTCTTAATAACTCTTTTTATTACAGGCTTCTTATATATTACCTTTTTTATCTTTTTAACGGGAACTACCCGTTTTTTAGGTGGAACTATAACCTTTTTCTTGTGCGGAAAATTGACAACAGAGATAAGCATCGGCTTTGCCTTTACCGCAGGCTTTATAAAATGCTTGGCGATAATGGAAATTTCGGCAAAAAGGAGCAAAAATATTATTTCCAGTATTAAAGCGATTATAAACGAATATTTTAATCTTGTATTTTTATCGGGAAATTCTTTTATAATGTTTTCCATATTTTTATTGTATCAAACGAATGTTACAATATTATTACAGTCATATTAAGTTTTTGTTACAACGGGCGGCGGCGCAAAAATTTCCGCAAAGGCCGCATTTAGCGGCTTTTGCGGACAAAGATTAATTCGTATTAATTCGTTTAGACCCATTTTAAGCATCAAATAATTTATATCTTAAGCTTAAAACTTGAATGATGTCGTCACATAATAAAATCTGGGCATGCCGGGCATATATTCGGCATAAATAGCGTTTGAATTTGGGTATGTACTGACAAATCCCGGGATTGCGCCGGTAAGATACTGTCTGTTTAAAATATTGTCAATGGATAGGCTAAGTTTCATGCCTTTAAAATCGGCTTCTTTTAATATGCCGATTTTTTTAAAGTTAAAATAGTGGCTTAAATTTAAATTAAACAGCCAGTAACCTCCAAGGTGGAACGCGCTTGTAGGGTTTCCGTTTATGTCTTCCACGAACTGCTCGCCGGTGTATGTCCCCCACAACCTTGCATCTATATTATAATAATTTTCGTCCACGCCGATATTTGCAAGATGCCTCGGTATAAACGGAACATTTTCGCCCGGTAAAACATTTCCTGCCGGACCGGAATAGGTAGAAATAAACTTTCCGGTATTTAACGAATAGTTTGCAAAAACATTTAGATGACGGTTGAAATCGTATTGCCCCTCAAGCTGCAAACCCTCATACCTTGACCTTCCGCCGTTTGTTTCATAGGTAACTTCCGTTGCGGTATTTAAATATGTACCGAATGTATTGGAAAAATCTTCTTTATACACATTTGCCGAAAGTTCAAGATTATCTAACCTATACCTCGTTCCAAGCTCATAATCCGTCACATATTCGGGCTTTATCCCGCTTAAGCTGGTAGTAAAGTTAGTTCCGTTGTAAGAAGTTAACACGGATTCGTAAGCAGTATAATTTGGAGCCTTCATCGTTCTTCCGTAAGTTGCATAAAAATTCCAGTTTGGAAGAAGATTATAGCTTAAACCAACCGTAGGTTCTATTTCTGTAAATGCATCCGATACCGTTCCGCCGTATGGATACAAGCTTGGCCATGTTTCGTTTGTCGCAACGGTCATATCAACTACTTGATATTTAATGCCTGGCTCGATAAATAATCTATCGGGGATAATATCTAATTTGTCCTGAGCATAGACCGCATCCATATTCTCCGTACCGTGTTCATTATCGGCAATATTGTAAAAAGGCGCGACAGGCCCATAGCTTTCTCCGTAAAACGACTCTATTTTGTGATATGTTCCGAAAAGGAATTGCCCGCCGACCGTAAGGACATTTCTTGGAAGTCTTACGGTAACCATAGGAATATCGCCAAACTGGCTTACATTTACGGCTTTATAATGGTTATCCGTTCCGTAAGCAAATCCGTTTGCTGGATTATAAGTGGCGGTGGGAACAGGCGTTAACGACCAGTTTCCGCTTCCGAAACCTAAAGAATAAGGCTGCACGCCGTTAATATAGATGCTGGAAGGTATATCGCATGACGCCGTGCTGATTCCAGCGCTTGCGGCACTTGTATGGCATGCCGGGTTTATATAAAGATTTTTTGCCATATTTTCATTAAAGTAAAAACTCTTATTGTTAAAAGTAAGCGCCCTGTTTATATAAGCCTTCCAACCGAGTATGGCATAATACTCCTGATTGTAAGCCTGCGCATTTTCTACGGAAGTAGGCCATCCCCAGCTATAACCGAACTGGTTAAGCAGCGGTACGGGAACGAGGTGCGGGTCGTTTGCGTAATCGTCATTTCTCATAAATATGAACGAAATATGCGATCTGTTATTATTATACGGCTTAATAAGAGACATATAATATGAATGGAGCCTGTTGGGGTAAGCCGAACCGTCATACCAGTTGTTTGCGTCGTCTCTTGATACCTTCAAATACATTCTTATCCCTTCCCAGAGCTTGCCGGTATTCAAAGCAAAACCGTAAGTCCTTGTGGCAAAAGAACCGTAGCCTCCGAATATCTTGGCGTAAAATTTGCCGGTCGGCATCAATGGTTCATAGTTTATCGTGCCGCCAAGGGAGTCAAAGGAATCAATACTTGGATTATTTACGCCGTAATAAATCCCGACCCCGGAAATATCGCCGAGCGTAAACGGAACATTGTTCCTAACATCCATATAATTGGAAGAATCGCCGTCAAACATGTTGTTAATCGGCACGCCGTCAAAGGTCTGTGAAACCTCGCCTGTGCCAAAGCCCCTTAATTCGACGCGCGCACGGATATTATTAGGGCCGCTCGTGCTGGCGTGTATGGAAGGCGCTTGATTTAATATCGTCTCGAAGGAGTTCATAGGCGATTTTATTGCCTCGATAGCCCTCTTTTTAATCTTTGACACGGTAAAAGGCGTCCTTTTCACTTTCTTAGCTTTTTTCTCGGCTTTTAATACGATTACTTTGGCATTTGCCTTAGACGGGGTATAAAATGCGGCAAATACCGACAACAGGGCAATAAACAGGATTAGTTTAAATTCAGCCCTGTTCAACCCGATCCCCAATCCAATCTTTCTTAACTTACCATCAGGAACTTTCAATTTCATTTCTTTCCTCCTTTTTTGTTATTGTTATTATTTTAAGGTGTGATGCCAATTATTCTTTAGTATTAATAAAAAAATGATAATGATACCGAATTTGTATTTTTATAAATTTATCTTAAAATAATAAATCTCCGTGATTGAACAATCGAATTAAGGCTATTAATGGTTAAATTAAGATGATTAAAAAAAGAAAAACACGAAATTTAACTGGATTTTTACTTGCCGCTAATTATTTTAGCAAATGAATGTTACAGGATTATTACGGTTGGGTTACATCTTCGTTAAATTTTATTACGATTTTGTTACAGTTTTATTACGATTTAACAAAACCCTCCAAACCCAAAAGGACTTGGAGGGCGGACATAAAAATAAAAGCCTAAAACTTTAGCGTCATCGTTACATAAGCCGCTATCGGCATTCCGGGGTATGCCAAAATTGACCCAGCGCTGTTTCCTCCGAAATAGCCCCCGGCAGTGATATACTCATATTCGTTGTATTTATGGTTTAGCAGGTTCAAAACCGTAAGTTTAATAATTGCCGCTTTCGGCAAGCCTGCATGCCTGCCGCCAAACGGGATTTTGGCACTTACCGAAGCATTTAAAACATTAAAGCTTGGAATTGTTTGATTTGACGGCGCCCCCGTAACATCATCCATAATATACTGTTTACCCGTGTATATATCCCATATCTTAGGAGAATAGGCGATATTGCCAATTAAAAGATTATAATACGTGCCTAAATTAAATGTCTCTTCCGGCACATACGGAACATTAGCGCCGTTATAATTAACTCCGCCTGTAATGTATGTCGAATACACTGCTTTTTCATAGCTTATATTTGTGAAAAGATGCAAATTGCCTACGGGATTATCTTCCGCATGCAAATTCACGCCGTCATAATTAGAACTCCCGGAGGCGTAAATTGATGTCCCATCGGTTAAAGTATAAGACAGCAGCATATTCGAGAAATGCTCATGATAATAATTAACATTTAGAACAAAATTATTTAATAAATTATCGTGATGAACCAAAACCTTAAAACCTGCCGTGTAATATTGATTTTTTTCAGGTTCTAAGGCATTAGCGCCTATCTGCTGAAACGGACCCCCGCCTCCGCCCAAATGGGGATTTTGATAAGCATCGGAGTAGTTTCCATAAACAGCTACGTTTTTAGTTAATTTATAATTAACGCCTAAGGAAGGTTCAAGTTTTTCAAAATATGTCGAAGCATTCGGCGCTTGAGGTCCGTTGTGTCCCGGTATTGTATCATCATTGCCGTAAGGATTTAATAAAACTCCTTGAGGATAATATTGCGAAGCATTATTATAAAAGTTTGTTTTAAAGGTAACGAAGTTCAAACCCGGGGTTATCCTTAACCTTTTAAAAAAATGAAGCGTATCCTGAACAAATGCGGATCCAAAGGTTTGATAAAAATCACTATATCTATAAGCGCAAGGATTTGTGATAGTTGTAACTTCGCTTGTACCGCTCGGCTGGGCAGTGCAATATGTTCCGAAAGGATTATAAAACGCGTTTCTCGATATATAATGACTTTTTAGAAACCAGCCGCCGAATTTAATCAGGTTATGAGGAGCGTTTATATCAAAATATGTCTTATCCCCGTAAACTTCGTCTTCGGGATTATTATATTCATATAAATTTCCGGCGCCTTCCGAAAAATCATTTTGGTGGTAATGGAGCCTTTCCCCCTCTCTATACCATATTAAATTATGAAACGAAACGGATTTTGAAACCTTGAGATTAACCGGCGAATAGATTAAATACATATGATTTCTGGCAAGTTTATTCCATACATCAAAGGCTAATGAGCTGTAATAGCCGGTTGTTTGCTGCGAGAAATACGGTCCCTGCACGCTGCTTCCGTCCGAATAATAGCCGTTAACCGTTACTCCTTGATTTCCGTTACCGGGGTATATCGGACTTTCCGGTATAAAAGTTGGCCTATAACCCTGCGAATGCGCAATGTATGCGCCTAATCCAATATTTCCGTTGGAAAATACTTTAACTACTTTTCCGTAATAGGCATAATCTCCGGTCGGGTTATAAAACCCAAAACCGGTTCTATAACTGTTTGAACTTGTAATACCTCCGCCAAGAACGGCGGAATAACCGCCAATCATCCCTGTTTTTATATTAAAATTTACATTTTTAGTATTAAAACTGCCGTAAGTAAAACTTAAAGAACCTTCAGGCTTAAGCGAAGGCTGTAAGGGGATAAAACCCAATGTTCCACCGAGGGCGTTATACCATCTGTTTGCAGGATTTCCGGGTCCATAAATAACATTAATTCCTGAAATCAACGACATCTCCGGCATTAAAGCGGTGGACCATAAACCTGACCCGGGATTACCCATCGGAACGCCGTCAAATGTTACCGCAATGCTTCCGTCATCGGTTTCTCCTATTAATCCGCCCCACCCCTGCTGTATCCCGTTTATACTGAAACTTCCTCTGCTTGCCCCAGTTGGGCCGTATGTTTCGCTTCTAACTCCGGGTATCACGGACAAGGCTTGCGTTGCGCCGGAGGCGGGGGACGTTGCCTTAAGCTCGTCTTTGTTCACAACCAATTTGCTTTGGGTCGATTTGAAAATCTGCTCTTTGGTAAATTTTAAATCCGTCTTTTTTAATTCTTTTTCTTCTTCGGTAAGAATTTTTTTCAGGTAAGTAGATGAAATTTCGCCAAGATAAAAGATCGGTTTCGAAGCGCCATTGCCGGAAGCAAATGCCGAAGGTGAAGCAAAAAGCGAAAAAACAATTTGGATAAAAATAGGTAAAACGATTAAAGGATAAAATCCTCCTTTTTTCATAAATCCTCCTGTAAGGTTTTGGTTTTTTGATAATCCGTTTGTTTTAAAAACGGGTATTAATTAAACATACGGAATTATTTTAACAAAGGGATGTTACAGGATTATTACGACGAGGTTAAATTTTTGTGAAATTTTGTTACGGTTTATTGCTATTTGTTACGGTTTTGTAATAATTTAATTTTACTACTTATGCCGACGGACAACAAAAAACATAACAATAAGAATAGAAGTATAAAAATCGGAACGACATTTAACCCAATATAATGTATTGCAACTCCGATTAATAAGAAAAAAACAACTAACAATATCCTGAGAGCCGTATTAGAAATAGAAATAACAGTAGCTCTAAGTTTATTGTCAATTTCCCTATGGGTTTGTTTCGATAAATATACCATGGAAAGACGGTAGAAAAAAAAGAATGCTACAATGGGAATAACTATAATTAACGGTGTATTCCAAATATTACCAATTAACAGTAAGATAGAAACTAACAATAACGCAAGTATCAAATGTTTAATGTGATATTCATAGCTAATCTTACCCGCAAAGTGTTGCACCAACAAGATAATAACAAATATTATGGAATATACAAATCCTTGTTTTCCTACTAAATTTTTTTCTAATGGAATATAAGTTAAAACCTGCCAGTATTGTATTAAAACCTGATAGGAAAGGGAGACAACTATTCCAATAGCAATTATTAACATAAGATTTATATTGTTAAATAATGAAGTTATGTAATGAAAATCTTTCTTAATGCTTAAACCGGTTGATTTCTTGTAATTTTCATTATGGGTGCATTGCAAGATGTCGCCGGGTAATATATAGAATGCTAATACTGCAAGAGTGAACAATAAAATACCCCCGATCCACCAAAAAACACTCGATTGTGTTTTAACAAACAGTCCCCCAAAAAAAGCTGCCAAAGCCATAAAAAAAAAGCTATATTTTGTCACCCAATTAATTATTATAAAGGGGTCTTTCAATCCTTCCGAAATGGCAGTATTAATAGCCAGTGATTCAAATGAACCGCTATATAGCGCCAGTGAAAAGCCATTAAACATTTCTGCAACAAATAGCCACCATATAGAAGGGGAATATGCCGTAAAGACCATCCAAATAGACCCGCATAAAACACTGACAAAGATAATAAATCTTTTGCTATAACGATCTGCTATATAACTCGAAGGTATATCCATTAGCAATATGACAAGGTGCTGCAATAATTTAAGAAATGCAATGTCCGCAATTGAAAGTCCTCTTGACATAAGATAAAGTATTGCCGTGCTTCCGGTTAGCATTCTGGCGCCACTAAAAACAGAGTCAAAATAAAGGAGTTTTTTTATTTTATGATTCACATGCCATCAGCTTTTCCACAAACATTATTGACAATACAAATTGATTATAAGGCGCTATATCGCCTTATAATCAAAAAAAAACAGTTAATTCCTTGGTAAACCAATCATGTTAACACCCCCCTATTAAAATTAAAATTTAATTTAAAAATTAATCCGGGTTAACCCCTGCTAATATACCACCCACAGGACTATGCCGCTTTTTTGCCATGCCTTTAATATATCGCATCACTTTTTTATATGATTTCACGCCCTTTGAGGCAATCCATTCCTGTTTAAACTGTTCCGGTCCGGGTACTTTAAAGAGCGAAACGGGGGTGTATTGATCGCTCGCGGGAATATCCGCACTTTTATTTACATCTGAAAAAGGCTTTAATTTTAAGCCGTTTACCGTTACGATTCGGCGCCCCGCCTTTTTTACACCGTTTGAAGTTTTTAACTTTGATTTTAAAGGCAATTCCCACTCTCCCTTTTTTCCTATCTTGCGCCTTATCTTGTCAACCCTGTTTCTGCATATTCCCGGATTTAAAGCCGGTTTTACTTTCATGGGAATAACATTATAAGGCTTCATTTCCGGCTTATCGGTAAATCCGTTTCTGATAACGGACGCGTTTGCGTCCCACTGGGACATAGGGGGCAGATTAAATACCGCCTCAATTGTTTTAAGGATGTTTACCTGAGAATAGCGGCGGGCAATCAACGCCCCTTTTTTTACATAAGGACCTATCATAAGGGCAAATGTTCTGTGCGCATTTATATGGTCGGCGCCGGATTGGGCGTCATCTTCGGTGATAAATACGAGAGTATTTTTCCAGATAGGCGAACGGCTTAAATAATTTATAATCTCGCCGGTTGCGTAATCGTTGTTTGCGACATAGTAATCGGGGGTATAATAGCAGGGTTTTTGTCCTGCGGTGTGATCGTCCGGCAGCCACATATAGACAAACTGCGGAAACTTACCCTCTTTAATTCTTTTTTTTGCGAAGTTTAAAAAAACCTTAACCCTTGCAGTGTCTAAAATATACCTGTCCCAGCCGTATGATTTTAAATCGATGTGCTTTTTCATAGCATTTGAGATATAGCCGATCCTGTTGCGGGATACAAATTCCCCGAAGTCTTCAAAAGAAATGTTATGCGCAAGCATATCGTTAAATATATATAAATTTTGCGGGTACGCTATCCATGGATTTGACCAGCGTTTTAGTGCCTTTAGGCTATCGTAAATAGGCATATACTTATAATGGCCGTTAAAATGGTCTCTTCTTAAATCTTGCGTCCAGCCCGGGTTTCCGACAAGCCCCCTGCCGGAATAGTATTCCGGCCATGTCCTTTGGACAAAATCCGAATCTGATGCTCCCGTCGTCCATTCATGCCCCTGAGCGGTTACCTCGCCGTCAGCCATAAAGTTTACGAATAGCGCATAATTATCAGCCAGCTTATAAGCGTTCGGAAGCTCTTTTTTATTATATAAATCAAGATGAGGATCTGCCCACTTGCCAGCCCGCCCGTAATCCCCAAAGTCCTCGTCGAATGTTTTGTTTTCCCTTAAAATAAATACGACATGTTTTATATGCGTCCTTAAAAATTTGGCTATCTTACTATTTTGAGCCTCCAATGTTAACCTTTGGGACAATAAAAAACCGTTATTCTTTAAAGACCTGTATGTTAAATATTTAATATGTTTAAAAGCATAATCAAGGTTTACCTTCTGCACCGCGCCGTCCATAAAGTCCCCGATCCACTGATAATAAAAATTGGGCCCGCTTCCTAAACCCTTGGCATTAACAATATATAAGGAATTTTTAGATGAGGCAATGCCGGTGGGATACCATGCAGTAGGAATAAGTCCAATTCTTTTTCCGGTTTTTAGGTTATATACCGCAACATTGTTATTGCCTGCATTTGCAACATATATTTTATTGTTTATAACGGTTATTCCATCGGGATAAGAACCCGGAGAGGCATTTCTATAAGGGGCGTCGTTAATTATTTTAGAAACCTTTAACGCTTTTGTGTTTATCTTAAAAACGAAATCGTCGTTAGAATCCGTCACTAAAATATAAGGAGAGTTTTTAACGGCAAACATCGCAGTTGGATGAACCCCCGCAACAAAACTTCCTTTATTTAAAACAATACCCGTATGAACAAATCCAATTTTCTCCATAGTTATAGGATTTATGACGGTTAGTCCGTCCGCACCCCAGTCGCTGACAACAAGTCTTTTACCGTTATCCGCTAAAACCGCCGCAAAGGGGTAAGGACCAGCGTTAGCATAAGAAGTTTTACCGTTTATAGTATTTATTTTAGCGACGGAGTTGGATAAAAGACCGGTCGCATAAATAAATCTGCCGTCAGGGGAAACTGCCACCCCATCGGGATAAAAAAGATACGGCTTTTTAAATTGATGTCCTTGATACTGATACGGATACTGGGTTTTGGGAAACGGCTGATACTGCAGACGGTATTTCTTAACAACAACTATCTTATTTTTTATAAGCTTAAGGGCAATGACATCATTAACTCCGCCGCCCGCGGCATAAAGGATCCCATTTGATGCGAAGGCAAGCCCCTGAAAGATGTCCTGATTTTTATTCTTGGCATACGAAAACTGCGCCATTGTTTTATTTATGCTTGAGCTTTTAGCCTGCTTGGGATTATATATAACAAAGTTGGGGTGTTTAAACTTTTTAAGCCGGCGAAGTTTATAAGCCCTGTACTGTGCTATTTTCTTAAGCGTATGCTTATCATAAACCGTTACGGTCTGGTAAAACGTAGCCCCGTTTGCCAGTACGGCGACAAGATTATGCCAGACGGCAACATTCGTTGCAAAATTAGGCGTACCGTTTATAAGTCCGACCGGGGTTATTTTTCTGCCGGTTGGAAGAGTGTGTTCCATAATTCTTAAGTTTTTTAAATAAACCCTGACAGGGCTTAATATATTCTTATCGTTAAATAAACCGCTTTTCTTAATAGCAATAGCCGTATTATTATTCGCTGTATTGGCTGCAAAGGAAGGACTTATAAAAATAAAAATAATAAAAAAATCTGTTAATAAGATAAATAAGAAATATAATCTTCCTATGTTCATAATATTTAAAACCCAGTTTTTCATAAAATTATTTAAAAAGATTTTTGGAACTTTGTTTAATACGGCTTATTTCTTTATGTTTTTTGTAATATATATCTTTTTTAACTATATTAACCGCATTGTGAAAAAGTTTGCTTTTCGGGTTAAGCTTGTAAGCGGTCTTAAAGTCTTGCAAAGATAAATTAAGTTCTTTCAGGCTATATTCGGCTCTTCCTTTTATAAAATAAGCATACGCATTTTTAGGGTTATTTTTAATGACATTGCCTGCGTAATATAATGCCTTTTTAAAGTGATTCGGCTTGGAATTTTCATATCCCATTGCCGCATTAAGCATTAAAATGTCGGATAGATACCTGTCATTCGCATACTTAAGCCCCTTTTTGTATAACATAACGGCAGGATTAATTTTGCCGGACTTTAACAAGCCATTCCCCCTTAAAAGATAATTTAAGGCAATGCTATTTTTTACGGAATCTATAAACTTACCGGTATTTTTATTATTTTTATTAAGTTTTAAAACCTCTGCCAGAGATCTTTTATAGTAATGCGTACTTAACTTATACTTTTTTAAAAACTGAAGAACATTGGCGGCAAGTTCATATGTTTCGGGGTTCTTACTTTCCCTTAAAGCCTCTTTGGATATTTTTAAAGCGGAATTATACTTTTTATTCTTAAATAGGCCTATCGCCTTGTTATAATCCGCCTGCCATTTTAAAAGCGCGTAAGACGCTTTAGCGCTAAAAGAAATGCCCGCTATAAGAATAAACAAACTAAAGACATAAATAAATAAATGTTTTTTAAATTGCATTTAAACCCCCGTTTGAACTTAATTTCCGATTTTTATGATTTCATTGTTCTTATAATTTTAAATTTTAATTAACCCGCTCCTTTCTGCCTTTATTATTATTTTAAAAGTGAATATATGGGACGGCGCTAAGCCGCCCCATATATACTTGCTTTACTTTAGTTAGAGAGAGGAGGTAAAGATAAAGCCGAAAACTAAGATTATTTATTAAAGTTAAAATTTCACCGTTGCGTTAACCATAACAAACCTTGGAAGTCCGGGCATTACAGTCTCATAAGTGTAATTGGGATTGCCCGGTATAGAATTATAACCTATGGAAGCCCATGCGTTATAATTCCTGTTAAAGATATTATTTATGCTTAACGAAATCTTTACGCCTTTAAATTGGGCATTTTTCAAAACCCCGATATTTTTGAAATTAAAATAATGACTTAAATATCCGTTAAAAACCCAGTAACCGCCGATGTGGTACTCATCCGTCGGGTTTCCATAGCTATTATTTAGATACTGCTGACCGGCATAAGTTCCCCAAATCTTTAAATAAGTTTTAAAAAGATTTAGATAACCTCCTAAATTTGCAAGATGCCTCGGAACATTTGCGATATGTTCTCCAGAAAGAATCGTCCCGTAATTTCCGGAATAATTGGTTGTATATATTGCAGTATTATACGACCAGTTAGCAAAAACACCTGAAATACGATTTATTTTGTAGCCAGCCTCAAGCTCGATACCTTCATACATTGAATTTCCTGCGTTGTACTCTAAAGATACCCCCAACGATTGATTATAAGCGGTGCTGAATGTGTTTAAAAAGTCTTCTTTATAACCGTTAACAGACAGTTTTAAATTATTGTATTTATATCTGGTACCCAGTTCGTAATCGGTAATATATTCGGGTTTAACCGTTGTAAAGGGAGGCGTATATGGGGCGCCGTTCAAAGTAGCGGCTCCGATTAAACCGTAATATGCCCCAATATTTGGAACTTTCTGAATTTTTCCCCACGCACCGTAAATTACCCAATTTTTAAGCAGGTTATAACTTAATCCTAACGACGGTTCAAAATAGTTATAAACATTTGATTCCGTTCCGCCAATCTGATAATAATAACCCGGATTATCGGCGGCTGTCGTGTTAACGGTATTATATTTAAAACCCGGTTCTACAAAAAATCTTTTTGGAATAACGGCTATTTTATCCTGAATATAAACAGTATCGTTCGCCCTTGTATCGTGTTCGTTCCATGCGTCGTTATATAAATTTCCTTGTGGAACATTAGAATTTCCATACCAATACTCCGCGGAACGGATTGTTCCGATTAAAAATTGTCCTCCAAGCGTAATTTTATTGCGCGGCGCCTTAATCGTAAAACTGGGCATATCCCCATATTCATTCATATATTCCAAATATAAGTGATTGTCTGTTCCGTACAAACTATCGCCGCCCCCATCAGGAAATAGGGCTTCAGGATTATAACTATTGGTTGAACTAGGATAAACCCAGCTTTCAGGCTGATTCGGCAAATAAAATGGTTGAACCGTCACGCCGTTAATATTTTGGGCGATTGCGCTGCACTCTCCATTTGTTGCAGAATTATAGTCTGGATTTGCCGGATTATTGTAAATCTTTGTTATACATTGCGGATTTGTATAACTTACCCTGTAGTAATGATTATAATGATAAAACGCTTTATTTTGAAACCTTAAATGCCTATTTACATAATCATTCCACCCAAGTATAGCATACCAGCTTTCATCGAGATTATATGAATTAGTTACATCAGGCGGCCAATTAAAAGTATAACCGTATTGTTGTTCTAACGGCAACGGAACTGAATGAGGGGTAAATCCGGCATTATCGTTTCTCATATATATAAACGATATGTTGGAGCGCCCCATATTATAAGGTTTAATAATCGACATGTAGTATGAATCGTTTTTATCAGAAGTATTCTGCATCCACCCGTTTGAATCGTTTTTGCTTACCTTTAAATACATTCTAATCCCGTAAGGAAGTTTGCCCGAATTAATCGAAGCGCCATATTCCCTCGTTGCATAAGAACCGTAACCCCCAAAGAGCGAAACACCGAACTTTCTTGAAGGCATTAAAGGATTGAAATTTATCGTTCCTCCAAGCGAATTAAAAGAGTTAACGCTTGGATTGTTTATTCCTCTGTAAATATTAATAGATGAAACATCTCCTAAGGTAAACGGAACGTTATTTCTTACCGAAGCATAATTTTGAGCGGAACCGTCAAATAAACTATTTAGAGGAATACCGTCAAATTCCTCGGTGATTTGTCCGCCGTTAAATGCCCTCATGTAAATATGGGTTCTTACGCCGTTTGGCCCCGATGTGGTTACATAAATGCTCGGTTTTTGGTTTAAAACATTTACTATGCCCATCATTGGATTTTGCGTTGCCGTTATCTCCTTTTTTGTAATATGGGATACGGTATAAGCCGATTTGAACAGTTTTTTCTTTTGCTCTTCCTTCTTTTTCTTCATCTTTGCCTTAATTGCCGCTTCCCCAAGATAAACCGGTTTTTTTGCATAACAAGATTTGCTTAAGCCGATCATAAAAATCAAGATAAAAGTAGATGCTAAAACGATTAAGAAATAACTTTTCTTTTTAATAATTAGTTTCATTACTTATCCTCCTAAAAAAAATTAAGATTATACTTTTACATTTACATTTAATTTTTTAATTAAATTTGCCTTTAGAAATTGGATATAGTTTAGTAGGCGAATGTTACAACATTATTACAATTGCGTTAAGTTATCGTTAATATTTGTTGCAACTTTGTTACAATAGCATTACGGATGTAATATTTAATTTAATTATTGACTTCTTTAAAAATCTTGTTTGAAGATAAAAACAGGATTATGTTTAATTCGCTTCATAAATGGTCGGTAAAACTTTTCGTATTAAACCAGCTTCTGACCCTTCCTCTTTTTTATTTCATCTTTCATTACTCTTAATTTAGAGGTCAAATTCGGTTAATACCGCCAATATGGACCGGGACCTATCCATGGACCAAACGGCGGACCAAAATACCACTGCCGGTTATACCACCACCATCTGCGACTTGCGCCCCTGATTGCAGCCCGTTCTTCTTTTGCTCTTATCCCTGTTTTAAGCATATAGTTTAATACCTTTGGGCAAACCCCCTGCTTATGCAGTTTTATTATTTCGCCTGCATTAAGGTAAAATACCTCCCCGCTTGCCCTTAACCTGTTAATTATTTCTTTTTGGGGGACATGATTTTTACACATAGATATAATCTGAGGGATAGAAAGCGGAGGCGGGGTAGGTTTTGTTATGGCGGCGCAACCGGAAACGGCTATACCTGTTATAAAAATTAAACTAACTATTAACGGCAGTTTTTTAAAGTTCTGCCCCGCCGTTTTTCCTACCGGTTTCTTTTTCATCCCCTGTTCCCCCCTCTTCAAACCATTCTTTATCTTCAATTTCTTCTTCTTCGGCTTCTTCCCCAATTTCTTCTTCGGATTCTTGCCTCTTTTCTTCTTCTTGTTCCTCTTCCAAATCTTTTAAATCGGACAATAAGTTTGATGCGGTATTGTAATATTCTTCGAATCTTTCCGAATTATCCGTACCCAAAGAAGCCTCCAACAGTTTAATAATACTTTCCGCAAGATCAATATTTACTTGAATTTCTTCACTGTCTTTAATTATAAGTTCACATTTGGCGGTATAAAGCTCCAGATGCTTTACGGCAATCTGGAGGTCTATCGCAATTTTTTTCTTAATCCTTTTTTTATAACTTTCGTCTATTTTCTTTTCATCTAAAATCGCTTTTAAGATAAGTTCCGTTTTTTTTAGTAATTCAATGCCGCTTTCCTCCACATATAAATCCATAATAATATCCTCCATTTTATTTTTATTCTTAACTTTTTACATCTTTTCATATCTTTATAAAAAAATTTAACCTACGAAAGAAAGGCATCCTCGAACCCGTTTGCATACCTGTCCCTATCCGTCAGCGGATCAAGCCCCCAAAGATTTTCGGCATATTTAAGTATCGAGGCATGCTCATGCATGACATTCGAGATATATCCCTTTTTAACGAATGGGGAAATAATTATACATCCTACCCTCATTCCAAGCCCGTAGTAATCTACAACGGGGGGTACGACATGGTCATAAAAGCCGCCGCATTCGTCCCAGTTTAAAAATATTGCCGATTTTGAAAATAACGGGCTTTTCCTTAAGGCTTCAATCCGTTTTACGGTATAAAGCATACCTGTTTTGACATCCGCGGGCGGATGCTCGGAATTTTTAAAATCGGGAACAAGCCAGCTGAACTTAGGAAGCGTCCCATTTTTTATATCCCCGAAATACTCATCGGCCGGCCTGATCTTGTTCCATAACCTTTTATCTTTCATAAAACTTTCGAACCATATAACAGGCACCCAGTGATGAACATATTTTTTTGGATTCGGCCAGCCTTCGACATATATTTTCCACGATATTTTTGCTTTTTCAAGCCTGTTGAATATTGTGGAAAACTCGTAAGGCTTTTTTGGAGGGGCGTCGGTTATATGTCCGTTCGATTGCCCTGCAATCTGATAAAGCCTGTTTGGCTGGGTCGGAGCCATAATCGAATGAAAATAGTTTTGACACAGCGTGAAGTTGGAAGCGTATAAGTAATAAGGGTATAAAGCCTTTTTGGTATCGTAATAGCCCATTATGACCTTATAATCGTCAACCGGCTGATTTATCCCGTTTAAGAAATACCCGTCCATCCTGCCGTTATTATATATCGTATGGAGTCCTTCCCATGAATGGTTGGGGTCAACCCGGTCAGGGGTTATATAATTGTATCCTAAATCGTAGGGCTTAATACTTCCGCCCATGCCGTCGGTTATTCCAAGCTCTAACACCCTTTCTGGCTGTCCGTTTATCGTTTTATCCATCATGCCGAAATAGTGGTCGAAACTTCGATTTTCCTGCATTATTAAGACAATATGCTCGGGCTTTTTAAATTTATTTTTAGATTGTCCATCCCCGCTATCCATACCCAAAGCATCGGCATTTTTAAGTTTAAAATCATTAAGAACTAATCCGCCTAAAAAACTAATCCCCGCCAACTTTATAAAGTCTCTTCTGTTCATATCTCCTCCTATGTTATAAAAAAGTTAAAAAAGATTAAAAGCCGCTATATTAAATTAATTAAACGAATAAATCTAAATTATGATGATAGTATAGCACCGCGGGCACCGATTTTTTATGACAATTTTGTTAAATTTCTGTTAATTTTTGTTACATTTTTGTTACATTTTTGTAATAATTTTGATGTATAATGATATTCTGTAATTTTTTAAAAAGATAACATAACTATTACTTCATTTTAATTTTAAATTTTTGAATAACCTGAGCTTAGATAAAGCCAAAAAGGTTTTAACCGAAAATAAATCTCTAAAAGCCCTCGGCATCGTGTTTGGAGATATAGGGACAAGCCCTATATATACGCTCGCCGTTATTTTTGCCTATCTTAAAGTCACAAGCGAAAATGTATGCGGGGTTATATCGCTTATAATATGGACATTAATCTTTTTGGTTACAATCCAGTATGTCTGGTTTGCCATGGGTATAAGCGAAAGGAATGAAGGCGGAACGATAATACTTAAAAATATTATCGAAAAATACGCAAAATCGGCAAGAGAAATAGCATTTATATCCGTAATATCATATATTGCGCTATCGCTTTTAATAGGCGATTCCGTCATCACTCCCGCCATAAGTATTCTGAGCGCGGTAGAAGGCATAAATTTAATACCGGTTTTTAAAAATGTAACAACCGATACCGTTATTTTTATAGCCGTAATAATTACCGTCGGCCTGTTTTGGTATCAGCATAAGGGAACCGAAAAAATAGCAAAGATATTCAGCCCCGTAATGCTCTTATGGTTTGTCGTAATCGGCGCTTCGGGTTTAGCGTCGTTAATGTACATGCCCGAAATTTTATTAAGGGTTATAAATCCTTATAACGCTTTAAGTTTTATATTTAACGGAAACATCTCCGCAAACCGATTAATTTCCCACGGCATTATTTCCTTATTCGTGCTGTCCGATGTAATACTCTCGGCAACCGGAGGCGAAGCCCTGTACGCCGATATGGGCCATATCGGAAGGGAACCCATTACTAAAGCATGGTATTTCGTGTTCATTATGCTTATTTTAAATTATACCGGGCAGGGTGCTTTTTTACTGGGGCACAGAGCCGATAAGAATACATTTTTCGAGATGCTTTATTCTCAGTCCCATTTATTTTACTTCCCTATTTTAATTTTAAGCATCTTAGCAACGATTATAGCGTCTCAGGCGGTTATAAGCGGCATATTCTCCATTGTTTACCAGCTTATAAACAACAGAATCATACCCCTGTTAAAAATAGATTACAAGTCCAGCGAAATACAATCCCAAATATATATAAGCTTTGCAAACTGGTTTTTATTTATAAGCGTTTTAACGGCAATAATAATGTTTAGAACATCCAACAACCTTGCTATGGCTTACGGTCTTGCCGTCAGCGGAACCATGACCTTTACGGGCATTTTAATAAATATGCATTTTTATCACAAAAAAAGATACTTTATGCTGCTTATATCGCTTATAACGACATTCGCCGATATTATGTTTTTGGCTTCAAATTTATTATATAAAACTGCCGAAGGGGGTTATTTTGCATTAATAATAGCAACAATTCCGTTTATTACAATAATGCTATATACAAAAGGGCAGAAAAAACTGCATAGCGTATATAAGATGACGGATTTAAAAGTGTTTTTAAAGGAATATGAATACCGTTATAATAATTTCACCAAATTAAAAGGAACATCCCTGTTTTTTGCCAGCCTTTCCGACAAGGTCTCTCCGTATATCGTCAAAACAATGTTTGATAATAATATAATGTATGAAAAAAACATATTTGTCTCCATAGAAAGAACCGAAAAACCTTACGGAATAACCGATGTGCTTAAAGGGGATATAGCCACGGGACTCAGCCAGCTTGCCGTAAGCGCGGGATATTCCGAAGTGGTCGATGTGGAAGAGATATTAAAGCAGTACAATATCGACGAAACCGTTATATTTTATGGTTTTGAAGATATCGTCAGCGCTAACCCGCTCTGGAGGATTTTTGCCCTAATTAAGAAACTATCCCCCTCTTTTGTAAGATTTTATAAGCTTCCTGCCGAAAAAGTGCATGGCGTAATGGTAAGGGTTAAAATGTGAATACTTGAAACTTGAAAATCTAAAAAAATACTTAATCCTTATAATTTTTATCCTTTTCCCATAAGAATTTAAGGCGGTTCTTAAGCTCCTTCTCTCTTCCTATATCTTCGGGGCGGTAATAAATTCGGGAAGACAGCTCGGGCGGAAGATACGGCTGCTTTACGAAATGGTTTTCAAAATTATGAGCATATTTATATCCTTTGTGGTAATCCAAATCCTTCATTAGTTTTGTCGGCGCGTTTCTTAAATGAAGCGGCACGGTAACGCCGGGAAAGTCTTTTACATCTTTTAAAGCCTCCTCGATAGCAAGGTAGCTTGCGTTTGACTTGGGACAGCTTGCAAGATAAACGGCGGTCTGCGATAAAATAATGCGGGCCTCCGGCATACCGATAACATTAACGGCATTAAAACAACTGACGGCAAGATTTAAGCCTTCGGGTTCGGCATTCCCGACATCTTCGGAAGCCAAAATTATCATTCTTCTTGCGATAAATTTAATATCTTCTCCCGAATCCAGCATCTTTGCAAGCCAGAATACCGCTCCATCCGGGTCGCTCCCCCTTATGCTTTTAATGAAAGCCGAAATCGTATTATAATGCTCCTCACCCGTTTTATCGTATTTTGACTTTCTGAGGTATGCCTCTTCTATAATCTTTTCGGTCAATATTATCTCGCCCTTTTCAGAAGGCTTCGCAAGGTTGACCGCAATTTCAAGAGCGTTTAACATTATGCGGGCGTCGCTTCCGGAATATTTGATCAGGGTATTTATATCCTCTTTATTCATAAAAATCTTCTTTTTCTTCAGAACTTCGTCCGTATTTAATGCCCTATCTATTATTTTGCTTAAATCATCCTCGGATAACGGATTCAGGGTAAATACCAATACCCTCGAAAGAATCGGCGAGTTTATTTCGAATGACGGATTTTCCGTAGTTGCGCCAATTAATATAAGGCTTCCTTCTTCGATAGAATGTAAAAGTAAATCCTGTTGAGACTTGTTAAAACGGTGGATTTCATCGATAAAAAGAATTACGGGCTTTTTATAGTGCTTAAAACTAATATCGGCTTTGTCTATAAATTCCCTTAACTCCTTAACGCCGGAAGAAACCGCCGAAATACTGTAAAACTCGTAATTAAAAGTGTTTGCGATAATACCTGCAAGAGTAGTTTTTCCGCTTCCCGGCGGACCCCATAGTATCATCGAGCGGATAAACTTGGAACCCAGCATATTCCTTAACGGCTTATCCTTGTCGAGAAGATGGGGCTGACCGATAAATTCGGATAGGACTTTAGGTCTAAGCCTGTCGGCAAGCGGCGGTAAAAAATCGCCGTTATTAAAAAAACTCATAAAATTCAGCCTCTCCATGCGTTTACCTATATGCGCCCATATATGTAATAATTATATCATTTAAAATAAAGAAATATTTGGGGGCTGAACTCTGATATTACGCTTTCTGTGAACTACCCGCCGATAAATCGGCCGGCTTCCTTTAGTCCGCGGCAACCCTTTTGGGGGGAATTTACTTTTACGCCGCCTCAGTTTCCGAGGCTATGGGTTTTTACGGAACCCTTTCCACAGTTCCTGCGGTAATTTTGAAAACCGTTATATGTATAATAGCGCAGACAAAGAAAGAAGTCAAATTGGATTGCCTATGTATCCCCTATCTGAAGAAAGGGGAATTATATCGGCAAGTGTATTAAAATTCGTTATATTTCTTATTTGAACCCCATGCCTTATCTATAGGGTATTTTACCTCGTTTACCTTCATTTTAGCTTCAAACGACTCTGTAATATCGATGCCATATTTTTGAGAAAATCTCAATATAAAATAAAATATATCGGCTAATTCGTGGCTGATTTCCTTAAGTTTTTCGTCGTCATTCATTAAAGCCCGTATTTCCGCATCATCTTTAAATCTAAAAAATTCTAAAAGTTCCGATGCCTCGGTTATTATGCCTATGGCAAGGTCTTTCGCATTATGATACCTGTCCCAATCCCTCTTTTCGCAAAATTCCCTTACCATATTTTTTAATTCGGCAACGGTTGACTGCGAATCATTTTTTAAATAGCTTCCCATTCTGCGAATTTCCTTTGGTTCTTTATTATACCATTTTCATTTTATTATAATTCTTTATATTTATAATGCCTGTAGATTAAAACCGCTATCGAAATTATAACGGCAAACATGCTTAGCACCTGTGAAACCCTTATGCTGTTCCCCAGCCATAAACTGTCTATCCTTGTGCCTTCCGTAAAAAATCTGGTCGTTCCGTACCAAATTAAATAACCTATAAGTATCTTTCCGGCAACCTTGGGTTTTTTTCTCGAAAGCCACATCAAAAATATGAATCCAAAGAAATCGGGAACGGATTCATAAAAAAAAGATGGTTCGAAGTGGGAATACATCGTCAGGTTTTTTGGATAGGCCGCTTGAAAAGGGTATCCCCATAATCCAAATATCAAATGTTTTGGGGTGTAGGCGTTTACGGGGCGCATTGCCTTCGCGATAGGAAGCCCCCATTTAACGGGGTAACCGAAGGCCTGCTGGTCTATAAAATTCCCCCACCTGCCGATAGCCTGCCCTAAAAGAAGGCTTGGAGCCATCATATCTATATAACGCCAGATATTTAATTTTTTTATTCGAGTATATAGATAAAGCGTTAGAAGTCCGCCTATTTCTCCGCCGTATATCGCAAGTCCGCCCTGCCATATATAAAAAACGCTTATAATGTTTTTTGCGTAATACCCCCATGCAAATACGACATAATAAAAGCGCGCAAAAATAATCGACACCGGTATGGCAAATACCATGATGTTAATTATGTTTTCGGGATCCTCGCCCCAGGATTTTGCCCTAAAATATGCTATCGCTATACCGATAACAAAGCCGATTCCTATCAAAATTCCGTACCAATGAACAGGAAGAGGACCTATAAATATTATGGGACTCGGCGCATGCCAGTTGTTAAAATTAAACATAATAATGTCCTTTAATTTATAAATTTAGTTAATTTATTGCCGTTATAAGAAGCGCGCTGCCTGACATCTGCTACTTAATAGATTTAGCAAATGCGTAAGTTCTTTCAAAATACTCGTTTGACAGGCTGGTTATCGTTACCGTACCGGCGCCGGAATTTTCCTGAATAAATTTTCCATGCCCTATGTAAATCCCGACATGCGAAATATAAGGAGCATAAGTCCTGAAAAATAATAAATCTCCGGGCTTTAATCTGCTTTTAGGGATATATTTGCCCAGCCTTGATTGCTCGCGGGCAGTCCTAGGAAGATGTATGTTATCCTTTGCAAATACGCGCTGAACAAAACCGGAACAATCCATGCCGGTTCTTGTCGTTCCGCCCCAGGCATACGGAACGCCTTTATACCTAAACGCGGTATCGACTATCTTTCTTCCGATACTCATATTATTGTTTCTTTTAGCCGCGTTATGTCCATGGCTATTAACATTTTTGTTGCCGGTTAAAACTTGAAAAGTCGCAACCCTGTAATAATTATATTTATTATCATTATTGTTATTATTAATTTGAGCGGTTCTATAACTTTCAGGCACTACCAGAACAGCTCCCTGCCTTATTACATTGGAATACAGGCCGTTTAATTTTCTTAACCGAGCAATGGAAGTTCCGTATTTTTGGGCTATCAAAGACAGGGTATCGCCGAACTGCACTTTGTAATGGCCATAGGTAACGGCGGGGCGGTAGGCGGAATGATTATAACCGCCGGAGACTACTTTTAACTTTTCTCCTGGATATATTATATAGTTATGAAGACCGTTAAAAGACATTATGGAAGCAACCGTAGTGTTATGGCTGTCCGCAATCTGACCGAGCGTTTCGCCGGGTTGAACGGTTACGGTCATAATAAAAGAATAAGCGTTTAAAGGAAAAATACCGATAAAAACCAGCGAAAGAGATAAAATAAACAAAAAAAATTTAGCGAGCAAAGAAAAATTTGTTTTATTCATTTAATCTTTACCACCCCATTGGTAATTTCTTAGTAACCCTTTTATTTATTGTAGGTTATATTCACTTCCCGTCATTCCCGCCGATGCGGAAACGGCAAACCGCTTTTTTATGTATATTACTACAACAGAATTAAGTATGTCAAGGAAATCCGACCGAAATTTTTAAAATATTTAATATTTTTTCGGATTTACAGTACCTCTATATCGCACGATTCCCGATTTAGAAAATATTTATATATTCCAATGTTAAGTAAATCTGGATGAGGTGAGCTTGCGCTAGCCTTCGGCTCGCTGTACTTCGTTTCCCGCTGAAGCGGGTTGGGACACCCGGAATAACGGCAATAAAGTAATAAGGAGGAAGGGATTTATAAATATCCCCCCTCCTGTATGGGAGGGGGGATATGAAAACAGTATGAGTATGTTTGTAATACGCTAACTTATGGTTTTATATAAGAATAACCAGTCATTTCATAGTGAAGAATGGCAAAGAACCCGTCGGGCGTAACATGAACAATCGGCAGTATTTCCTTAGACTTAATACCTAATTTTATCATTGCCACATGACAAGAATCAAACCTTACCTTATGCTTATATAATTTTTCAATAAGTGGCGTTAACTTGTTATCCTTTTTAAGAAACATTTTGACGGCGGGACCGTAGGCTACAAAAACCACTTTATACCTTTTAGGATTATAATGGAGTTCCCAGATAATATCATTCATGTTTAAAAGGGCGACTTTCCATTTTTTAGGGTTTGGAGAATTAACTTGAAAAACGACCTTAATTACCTTATTATTAAAAAACCCGTGGTACGATGCCGGAGTTAAAAGGGGCTTTTTTATTGTGATTTTCTTTTTTACGGCCGCCTTAGAAGGCTTAGTAACGGCTGCCGCTGGAGCCTCTTTTACCGGTTTTTTTGCGCAACCTGTCAAAAGCACGGTTCCGCCGGTAATAACAATAATTAAAAAAATCCATAGTTTTATAAATCTTTTCATTATTCCCTCCGCATTACAACTAATTTTAATAAAATTTTGTTTTTAACGCGCTCGTTACAAAATAAACCGATTTACGGTTTTAAATAAGCCCACCCCTCCGATTCCCTTATAACTATTTCACCCTGAGCCGACGGAACCATCTTAACAAAAGAATAAAGCTTTGAAGGCGCGATGTGAAGTTCATATAAAGTATTAGCACACTCGGCAATCTCAACCCCGTCTTTTTTTAACTTTAAAAGGGCGTTCTTAAAACCGTTTCCCTTAAAGTAAATATGGACGCCCGGGCTAAATGCGAGAAGTTCGACTTTTACATGCCCTTTTAATCTGGGATCGGTCAGTAAATTTTTTATATTGTTAATCGTTTTCTTCATCACTGCCTTTTTGTTTACATCTATTACATAAAGCGCTTTATAAACTTTTCCCGGAACAGCCGTAGCCCCCATTGTAAACGCCGGCTTAGAGGATGTATTGGAAAAATATGTCCTTGTTCCATTTACATTATGCCATCCCCTAATTTTACTGATGTGATTTTGATAGTACTTTTTTAAATATGCAGACATCCCTTCCCCGCTTGTGCTTGCAAATGCAAAAGGAGCAATAACTAAGTTAGCCATGATTACGACGGTAGCTACGGCAATAACAGCATAAATAACCTTTTTCATAACTTACCCCATATTATTACAATTTAGAATTAGTTTATTTTGTTACATATCCCGCCATTTAATTTGGTCGTTTTAATTTGGTCGTTCGCGGTTTATAAATATCTTCCTTCACGGCTTTATATAAGCATATCCCTGCATTTCCTTCTTAATAATGTAGGCGACTGCGCCCGGATACACCACATTAACAAACGGGAAAAGCTGTTTCTCGTGAACATGCATGGCAAGCATCGTCATATGGCATGCAACAAGATTAACTCCATAAGTGCTTAAACTCTGAAGCAGGGGGTAAAACTTTTTATCATATTTTTTCATAAATACTTTAAGTCCCGGACCGTATGCGACTACATCGACTTTATAGTTAATGCCATGAGCGCTCATAATCTGGACAACTTTAGCGGCATTGCCGAGGGCAAGTTTCCATCTCGCCGGACTATCCTGCGTTATTTGAATCACAACCTTCATAGTCTTATTTTTAAAATACGGAAGCGCCTGTATCTTTTTATAAGCATAAGCGTTGCCGCTAAAGTATATTAAAGTCAAAGCCAAAGCCAAAACGATAAAAAC
>JAKBNN010000067.1 GCA_021831025.1 bacterium
TTATGAGAAAGCCCATAGGCAGGCCGTATATAACCTTAGCCGTGGATATTTATAGCAGGATGGTATTCGGTTTTTATATATCGCTTCAGGCGCCGAGCTTTTTTTCCGCCGGGCAGGCTATTTATATGGGCATCATGCCTAAAAATAACTACCTCGAAAGTTTGGGCGTAGAGGGAGAGTGGAATATATACGGACTTCCGAAAAATACCACGATACATTTGGATAACGCGGCGGAATTCAGGGGAACGGCGCTTAAAAGGTTCGGCGAAGAGTTTAATATAGCAATAGACTTCAGGCCCAAAGGAGCGCCGTATTACGGCGGACATATCGAAAGAATCGTTAAAACTATCAATATGAGGATACATAACCTGCAGGGTTCGACGTTTTCCAATCCCAAAGAGAGGGGGCAGTACGATTCACAGGGTAAAGCGGTTTTTACCATAAAAGAAATCGAAAAATGGATTGCCGAATTTATCGTTAATTACTATCACAAAACCGTCCATTCAGAAATAGGAATGACTCCCGAGAAAAAATACGAAATAGGAATTCTGGGGGACGACAAAAATCCGGGGACCGGCTTGCCGGATATGATAGACAAAGAAGAATCCGAAAGGATAAGAATAACGCTATTGCCGTTCGTCGAAAGAACGGTGCAAAAGGACGGAATATCGTTCGAAGATATAAAATACTACGGCGACGTCTTGCGAAAATACATAAGGATAGAAGATGTAAATAAAAAACGCAAGTTGTTTACGATAAGGTTCGATCCGAGGGACATAAGCAAGGTTTATTTTTACGAACCTGACTTAAAGACTTATTTTCAAATTCCTTACAGGAATATGGGATACCCGAGCATATCTATTTGGGAGATAAGGGAAGCCAAAAAATACATTAAAAAAGAGGGATTAAAAAGCTACGACGAGGATAAAATATTTCAGGCGTTTAAAAAATTAAGGCAGATAGAAACGGAATCTTTCGAGAAAACAAAGTCGGTAAGAAGAAAACTTTCGTCAAACGGACACCATAAAGAAAAGATGAAACTCGAAATAGAAAATCGTTTAAAGCTCACGCCTTCATTTAACAACAGCAGCGGCAAAGGCACCGTTTCGGATAATGCGGATAATGCAGAAAATATGAAATATAAAAAAGCGGAGGAAACAGGAACGCATGCCGGCAAAAACAGCAAAGATGAGGCAAATAACGAAATAGAAGCCTACGAGATAGATATGTATGACGAATAATAAATTTTAATTTGAGGCAAAAGATATGGCTAAAAACGGCTTAAAAGTAAAAAATGAGGAACCAGCATTAAGGCTTATTCCAAAATCTTTGGAGTATTTGGATAAAACCGATGAAGAAAGGATAGAATATATTAAAAAAGAAAGGTTTATCGTCTATCCTTCGGCAAAAAAGATATTGGACAAGCTCGAGGAACTGCTGATAGAACCGAAGAAAACGAGAATGCCCTGCCTTCTTATAGTGGGAGACAGCAACAACGGCAAAACGAGCATAGTCAAAAAATTCTATAAATCGCATATGCCTACCGACGGGATAGAAACGGACGCCGTTCCGGTGATAATAGTTCAGGCTCCGCCGAGGCCGGATGTCGCCATGTTTTACGATGCCATATTGGACGAAATTTTAATACCTTTTAGGAAAAGCGATTCCTTATCGAGAAAAGAATCCGAAATAACATATTATTTTCAGAAGCTCGGCACTAAAATGCTTATAGTGGATGAAATACACAATATTTTGAGCGGCTCGGTGGCAAGACAGAAGGAGTTTATGAACGCCCTTAAAAACCTGAACAACAGGCTTTTAATGCCTATTGTACTTGTAGGCATAAAAGAAGCCCTTAACGCCACGAATACGGATTTCCAGATAAGTTCGAGATTCAAGCCAATGTATCTTAAGCGCTGGAATTTTAACGGCGAGTATAGAGGACTTCTTAAATCTATCGAAAAGATTCTGCCGCTTAAAAAAGAATCAGGGCTGCCTGACGATAATAAACTTGCCGAATACATCTTGGAATCAAGCGAGGGGCTTCTCGGCGAAATAATAGAACTTCTTAACTTATCGGCGATAATAGCAATAGGCGGCGGGAAAGAAAAAATAACGATGGAAGATCTAAAGAAAACCGGCTACGTTATGCCGTCCTTAAGGAGAAGCATAAACGATCTGGAGGCGGTATAATATGCAGACGGCAGATAATATTGCGTCCGATAAAATATTTGCGTATAAAATAAGAGGCGTCGCAAAACGCTCTATCGCCGAATCGAAATTTAGAATACGGCCGCTGCCGCTCGAAGACGAACTTTTATCGTCGTGGTTAGTGAGGACGGCTTATATGCACCACTCCGACCCCGCTACCTTCTTGAATTTATATCTGCCCGAATACGATTACAGGTTATGGGACACGGATTTAGACCTGTACTGCTACGATATTTTAACCGCAAAACTGGCGGACAAAACAGGCTTTATTAAGGAAAGGATTTACGGCATGACCCTAAAATCTTACGAAAGCTATCTTGCCGAAAAAATATATTCGAATAACAGGAATAAATTCATAATACCTATTTACCGCCGGCAAAGGAACGTAAGGCAGTTTGCTCAGCGGGTATGCCCCGTTTGCCTGAAAGAAGACAAAGAGGCTTATTTGCGTAAAAAATGGAGGCTGTTTTTCTCGACCGCCTGTATAAAGCATAAATGCTTTCTAATAGACTCCTGCCCGTCCTGCGGAACGCCTTTCGCCGTGAATAAAAGGCTCTACGACGGGAACTTCCCGCACTGCCGCAAATGCGGATTTTCGTTTAAGACGGCAGAGCCGGAATTTATAAACGAAAATTCCTACGGGTTAAAAGCAATACAAAAACTTTACGATATACTAAATAAAGGCACGTTTGAATTCGAAAGCCGTTTCTATTATTCTTTTTTGTTTTTCGATATGCTAAACCACTTTACGAAGTTTATTAAATGGGGATATCGGAAAAATTTGCCTATAGAGGAAAATATTTTAGGTGCGGAGGATTTGCCGGCATCTAACGCGCAGGGAATATCTTACGTCACAGAACTCGGCATAAAAGAACAATACGTCATCTTTTCGGCATTAATGCGGCTATCCGAAAGTAAAGAAAGCATGGTAAGATTCCTGAGCGTTAATAAAATAACCGTCAAAAAATTGTCGAGAAGCATGGATTATATTCCATTTTGGTTTTCCGATATTTATGATACAATTAATAAAACCAAATATTCCTATAATATTATCGAAACAAGAAACGCCTTGCTGTATTTGCAGAAAAACGGCATAACGCCTAATATAAAAAATTTGTATAAAATATATGGAATGGGTGTTTCAAAATAATAAAGAAGAAATGCCTAAGTATTTCTTTAATATTTCTTCCTTCTCATTATTTGAATTAGATAAATAACTTTCTAAATCTATTAATTTAGCTTCAAAACTTTCTATTTCGGAAACAATTTTTTCTTGTTTCGAAATTGGATGGATATTAATTCTTTCATTATAAACATCATTTCTATTCAAACCAGGCGCACCAACACCTTTTCTTCTTGTAAATCTTTCTAGATCTAATTCTCTTAAGAGATAATAAAGATATTTTATTAGAATTTTTTCTTTATTAAATTTTACATAAAATGTTGTATCTATCGGATAACAATTTTGTTTTATAAAGTTAATTTTACCAGCTGAACCCTTTCTGCCAACTATAATACAAGGTCCTTCAATTAAATAATTACGGAATTATGCACTTGACAAAGCAAAATCAAGTTTAAAATAAATAAAACCGTTAAATATTTGCACCGGTTCCCAAGTGCTGAAATAGCAAGGTTGAAATCATAAAACAAATAAAAATAATAACCCTTAATTTCAAAGGGGTTATTGGTTTAAATGAAAAATTCTAAATTTTATTTAGGAACTACAATTGCAATAAAAGTGTTATAAAATATGTTGAAGTAATACTCGCCCCAACTTAGCCGGGTATTTTTATAGCATTTAATGCGAAGCATTTGTCCAGGCTGCATTTTAAAGATTGGTCTAGTTTTAAAATTATTTGTTAATACTTTTATATATCCATTCCAAGATTCTAAAGAATCATGTGCAATTACATTTCTTACCTTTTCAGCATCACATAAATAACTTGAATTGCTTGTAATTGGATCATGAAATAATCCTCCTATTTGAAAAAATAAATTAGCCCTTTCTTTAATTACGTTTGGACTTGACCAATCGATATATCTCGCTCTGTTCAATAAAATATTTCTAGCAATTTCATTATTGCAATTAGTAAGTCTGCATACAGGTTGTTTATTATTAAAAGTAAAACCTCCTAGGCAAAAATAAATAAAGCTTTTTTCAATAACATTTTCCCACAAAGTAAAATATTTGATAAATGTCCCCTCAGCGATAATATTAGAGGTAATATCGGCATCGATTTTTAAGGGAGAAGCAAGCGGGGTCTTATTTATAATTTTTTTATACTTGTCATGATTTCGCTTGAATTCTCTTGTGATATCTATCAACTCTTTTATATCTGGCACGAACACCTCAAGGAAGTTTGTTTAATAAGAATTCAACTCTTTTTATGCGTGCTAATTCATCAGTAGTTCTGCGCCTTGAATAATCTATAAATTCTATATAGTCTTGTGGTACGTTTAAAGCATTCTTAGAAGTATAATTGTCATAATTAGCGCTTACATCGTCAAGCGCAATTCTCCATCGCCCTATTAAATTTTCGCTTAATTCTGGCCTAATTTCATTAGGTAATCCTTTAACTCCAAATAATGCATGAGCTATCACGATAAATAATGTGTAAAAAAGCTGTGGGCGAGACCAATTGGTGTTCTTTAGATCTCCCGCATCATAAATAGCTCCAATATATGACATAACAATATTGAAATTATCCCTTGCTATTCTAAGTTCTTCTGGAATATCTTCAATATTCTCATATTTCCTATAAAATTTCTCAATATTTTTGCCGGATTGTATGCTATCACATAGAGCAATTAAAAGGTTAGAACTTAATTCTGCTTCAAACATGCGACTTATTTGCTTTTTAGTAAAAATATTTGCAGTAACAAAATAATCTACATAATTTCTACCTAATTCGTAAGCATAAGTTTTAAATGCTCCTAAATATTTAGCATTTAACTTTTCTTGGCTGTTTAAGGTTACCGAATAAGTATTTATCCTACCAAAAATATCAAGAAGATCCGTATAATTTACGTCAAACAGAACATCTACGCCTATTTCATATTTTAGGATATCTAATTTTATATCTTCATCTAAGCTTTCAAAAGTTTTTCTAGCATACATATCATTATGAGCTCTAAGTATGGTGAAATCGTTGTTAATAAATTCAAAAATTGTTCTCAGTCTTTGTTGCCCATCAACCACGGTTCTTATATTGCGTTGATCCGATAGGTTTTGTGTAATTAGCAACTTTGGAATAGGTTTCCCACGAATAATTGTATCAATTAAATAGGATTTAGCAACGCGGGTCCACACCCCCCGTCTCTGAAATTCTGGGGAGAGGTCAAGAATATTACTTTTTTGCCATTCAAGAAAATCTGAAATACTATAAACCCTTGTATCGAATTTCTTCATAAGTGCTCCTTACAACAAAGTTGCAATTAATTGTCTTAATTTATTCTTTATATTTTATGTTAATTTTAGATTTATTTGATATAAAATTTTAATAGCCATTTAAACAGGTAGTGTAAAATATTTTGTGTAAATTCTGAAGTGGTAAAATACGCCCCCCACCTCCCCTTGTCCTCCTTCAGTTTCTTTTTCTCCGCTTCTATCTTCTCCGGCTTTACCTGAATGAATAGCCGTAAAGACCCTTCGGGCGGAAGGGGGTAGAGGGAGAGGGGTTTGAGGCGGGATTTAGATTTTTGTTTTCCCATATATGATTTATAGTTACGTCGCGTTACGTCGTGAGATAACCAAACTGTTTTGTAATTAGTTCTATTTCTTCTTGCCCTTGCCATTTTTTTATAAAAGAATTTCTTATACTTTCCTTAATACTTTCTCTTTGGATTTTATCTTTGGCAATTGGAAGCCTTAACTCTTTCCATCGGTCGGCTATATTTGGAAGTGTAGTATCTATTAGGACTTTATTATATATTTGTTTTTGGGTAAGGGTATGTGAAAATAAATATAATAAATAAAAGGCATCAATGTCATACTCATTTTCTTCTTTAATAATTCTAAAAGTTTGTATCTCTTTCGTTAAAAGAACATTAGTGTCAAACTTGGAAACCATTGCCACGCTTCCTATCCTATAACTTCCCCGGCGGACAAATAAGATGTCTTTTTCTTTTAAGTCAAATCCCTTACTTTTTACCCTTTTGTATTCAAAATCTGGAATAAAAGCCGTTGGATTTTTGTATATAGACCAATTCATAATATCGGCAACTCTAACATAGGGAATATTGCCTAAACCTTTAAATTTAGCTTCTGGAGAACCATGTCCAGGAAACGACTTAAAGATTTCTTCGTCTATTAATTTTTTGACGCTTATTAAATAAAGCCCTTGTTCTTCAGCTTCCTCTTCTATTTTAGCCACTCTTTTATTCCAATAATAACGAGGAACGTAGATATGACCCTTAATGTTTTTCTTAGAAACGGCAAATACATAATTATTACTTGAGTTATAGGGATTACCTAATTCTCTTATAATATCTTTACTGTCATCCCAAATAGAATTAGTAAAAACTATATTCCTTTCATCAAATCGATATAGCGGTTTTCCATTGTGGTCATGCCCTATACCTTCACATACGGCCATTATTATATTATCTTGCTGTGGCTTATTTTTTTGCAAAACTAACAATAATGTTTTTGCATTACAATAAGGACGAAATGTATTATGCGGCAAATCAATTATTGCCATAATATTATTTCCTGTAACCATATACTCTAAAACATAGCGCACCATAGGGGCATGAAAATAAGTTTCCGGTAAGATAATTGCTAATTTCCCGCCTGTTTTTAACATCTGAAGACATCTTTCTATAAAAAGCACTTGTGGTTCGGTAGCCTTTATTTTATCTGTTTTAGTCCAACCATCTTTGGATTTTTCCCATACATGGCCAAGGTCAAAATGTTGCGAATCATCTTCAAGAACTTTAATTTTACTACCAAAAGGAGGATTAGTAAAAACACAGTCAAATTTTTTCATAGCATCATCTTCTAAAAACAATTCCTTAGCACGAGGATTATACTCAGATAATTCATGTAGGGTATTTTCTTGAACAATTTTACTTTTACCATCGCCGATTATCGCCATATAGGCTTTTGTGATTTTTACAAGGTCAATTTCTTTATCTATTCCGTAAAAATACCGCTCGGCTATTTTTCGTTGCTCATTTTTTAATTCGTCGTCGGGTAAACCTTTCCATTGCCTTTCTTCCTTCATGACATTCCAAACATGTTCTAATGAATAAATAAGAAACCCGCCGGAACCGCAAGCAGGGTCAACAATAGTTTGTTTTGGCATTGGATTAATTATTTTAACGGCCATTTTTACCACTTCTCTCGGTGTAAAAAATTCTCCTTTCTCTCCGACCAATTTGCTCTCTGCAAAAACTTCAAAAGCATCTCCGATAACATCCTTGTCGGTTTTTATAAGACTATATTTATCAAGTTGTCCTACTACATAAGCGATAGATTTATCATCGAGTTTTATGTCTTCATTTTTATCGAAAACGCCATCCTGCGCTAAGTCGTTTTTAACCTCATTAAAAAGCTGTTTTATTCTTTTGGCAATATGTTTCGGTTTTTCTCCAAAGCCTATTCTGAAATTAGGCAAAGAATTCCTGTTATAGTTTTCATCCCATATCTTGCAAAACAAAAGGCGAATCATTTCTGCGCCAAGTTTTTCCCTTCTACTAATATTCGTATTAGCATACAAAGTTTTTAATAAACGGTTGAAGACGACTCTAAGATTATTAGACGGTTGTAGATTATCTTTAGAAATTCGTCCTATATCTTCAAACGTTTCGCTATTTTTAGGTATTTGAAAAACAAAATCCCTTTTTATAATTCCGCTATTTACATCTCGATATAAATATTCTATTTCTGCACCATTAGTCCACACGCCCCATCTACATGAGGTGGCCGACATATAACTTGCTAATTGCTTAACTCCATCTTTGCGGGTGGGGCGTTTTGTTTCGACAATTCCGATAATGTCTTCATACTGCGAGCGTTTATTTATGTTTGAGCTACTGTATATGACAATATCCGCTCTTTCTTTTTCATCTTTATTTTTACGATTATTTTTTTCCCCACGCTGAATATATACTTCAATATCCATTTGCGCATAGTCATAACCGTAGTTATCGCATAATTCCTTTTCATAAGATTGTCTGACGACTTCCTCGGGTTTTCGTCCATCAACAGGCTTTCCTGTAGCCCCATCAGATATATATCCTTCTTTTAAATTATTATTGGAAAATAAATCCATGTCGTTTTCCTAATTTAATTATCTATTTATATGCTCAAATCAACATAAAAATATATCAGCAATTTATATGCCACAATGCTTAAGAAAATAACCCGTATTTTCAATAGGTTATTTAAAATATTACGTCTATAAGCAAGTCATTAATTTGACGGGCGGAAATTTTTTCCTTAACATTACCTATATCTCATCCTCTTTCCTTCCATCCCCTCTATCGCCCTTACGACCCTTGCTCCGTCGTTCACCCTCCGATGGTTCCACTTGAAAGAGAACTCGTCGCAGTAACGGAAAAGGTGCTTTTTAGATACATGGTGGAACGTCCCGTGGACGCCCCTTTTAAGTATGGCGAAGTAGCTCTCCGCCGTGTTGGTGTTCACAATCCCAACGGCATATATCCCTTCGCCGTGGTTCACGACCTTGTGTCCGCCCTCGAAGTCTTTCTCTATCCCCCTGTAAGATTTCCACTCGTCCGTCATTATAACAGATTTTTTGTCCACCGTCTCCCTTATCGCGGATTTAAGGGTTTCTCCGGTAACGTTCTTTACGGGGCGTGAAACCGACCTGCCGTTTCTCTCGACTAAAACCATCACAGGGGCTTTGTCTGTTCCACGCCCCCTTTTGCTTTTGCGGGTTTCCTTATCTTCGGTTAGGGCTTGCCTCTTACTGGGTCTTCCGCCTATATATGTTTCGTCCACTTCGACGGTTCCTTTTAATAATCCGGGAACGACGAACTCCCGCATAGCGAGCCTTATGCGATGGGAAAGATACCAAGCGGAGCGGTAGGAACCCAAGCCTAAGTTCCTTTGAAGTTGTAAGGCGGACACGCCTTTCTTATGCGTGCAGACGGAATAAAAAGCCTGAACCCACTGCCTTAAGGTTATATGCGAGCTGTGCATTACGGTGCCTGTCGTAACCGTAAACTGCTTGCGGCAGTGGTTGCACTGTATAACCCCGTCCCTTGTTTTCTTCTTCTTATCGGACTTTAACTTGGTTACGTCCTTGCTTTCGCAGTGGGGGCAGGTTATCCCGTCCTTCCATCTTATGTTTTCGAGAATTTTCCTTGCCTGATTTTCCTTGAGCTGTCCTACGTCGATAGCGGCCATGTCGGAAAGGTTTTTGAATTTCGGCGGGGTTAATTTCATTTTTAAACCCTCCAATAGTTTATATTATAAGCATATCAGAGTGATTTTGCTTTGTCAAGTGCATAATTCCGAAAATTTTTTTAAAGATTCTTTATCTTCAGCTTCTCATCGCTCCCTAATGGTTGAACCATCAGCCTTTCCGATATACAATATTTCCCTAGTCTCTGTATGTAAGTAAGCATAAAGACACTCTGAATTATCACCATCTTCCTCGGCTTCGATTTTTTCCCACTCAACTTCAATTTTCATAATTGCCTCCTATATTATTTATTTTTATAAGAATTAATTTTAAGTTATCAACTATGTCCAAAACTACGAGTTGCTATTTAAAAATCAAGCAAAATTTTTATGCCGCCGTTAAATTTTTTACCCCTATGGCGCTTAAGTATTTAGACCTGTCGAAAACCTGGTTTTTAGTAAACAATGCATGGGCTATTATAAGAACTTTCTTCATGACGGCGATAACCGCCACCTTCTTCACTTTACCCCTTTCGACCATACGGTCATACAGGATTTTAAAGGGGGTATCCCTGCGAAGCACCGGCAGCACCGGCATGAAAAGCATCTTGCGCAGAATGGCCTGCCCCCTTTTGGATATCCTCGTTTTCTTCTTGACTGAGGTTCCCGAAGTCGCCTCCACCGGGTCAAGGCCAGCCAGGGCGACTAACTCCTTTTTATTCATTTCGGGGTATTTAAGAAAAAATACGGTTAATAGAAGGGAGCTTTTGTCGTTTATTCCGCTTACCGATTTGACGCAGTTAAAACGTTCGGAGAGTTCCTTGTCCCCACGCACGATCCCTAACATTTTCTCCACGGCCTTGTCCTGTTTTTTCTCAATGATTTTAAGTTCCCCTTGAAGCTCTTTGGATATCCACTTGTTTCCCTTAAGCATCTCGCTTCCTTGCCTGTTCTTAAGAGC
>JAKBNN010000066.1 GCA_021831025.1 bacterium
AATTCGAAAGCGGAAAATATCGAAAATAACGGATTAGGGGATTTTATCTCTTTCATAAAAGATAATGTTAATTTAAAGGCTTCCGTATTTAAAAAGTAATATAATATAATCTAAAGAATGAATATATGCGTTGCGGGCGATGTTCACGGAATAATCGACAAATTACGGGCTGAATGTTTTGGGTGAAAAAGATAGCTTGTTTGGTTTTAAAATAAAGGACGGCGCAATTAAAATTTTGGGAAAATATTGACTATTGACAATTTTAAAAGAATGTAATTAAATAATATAAAATTATTATATTGTTCAGGTTTATCTTTTCGCGGGAATAGCTCAGTGGTAGAGCATCACCTTGCCAAGGTGGGGGTCGCGGGTTCAAGCCCCGTTTCCCGCTCCATTCAAAACAGCGGTAAATAAGTGCTTATAATCGGTATCCTTAATCATCCAATAGGAACTATTTAGATAACCTAAAGCTAACAACGCCGGATTCCGCGCTTCATCATCCCTAATATATATATCAAAAGTTGGCTTCGCCGGACATGCGGTCCGCTTTGATAGATTATCGGAAAACAATGAAAACAATGAAAGCAAGGAAAAATTAATTACAAAAAAGGGGATAGCCTGGGATTAAATTTTTCTGATGCAGAATTAAAGTAATTGAAAAAATATTGAAATTTTGATAAGATACATATAAATCTACTTTCCACCGTCCATTTTGGGATCTCGCCGTCCGATCACAAAAAATTTCGGTTGCCTATTCAGGCTGAGGACAGATTTTTATAATTTAGCGATAATATTTTTGAAAAATATGCGCTAAATTTATATACCCCTTAAAAATTAGATATGGCTTTAAGGCGTATAATAATCAGCGAAAACTATTATTGAAGTACAATTGAGGTGCAAAAGAAAAAATGTTTAAAAACAAAAAAAATTACGATTCAAAATTTAAAACAAAAACAGTACTTGAAGTAAGCAAAGAGGAAAATATCAAAATACCTTTGTCTAATAATGAAAGTACTTTCGCCGGTTTAAATCTGGCACAACCTTTAATGCGTGCTATTGCCGACGCGGGTTACTCCACTCCTACCCCGGTTCAAGCGCAAGCGATTCCGCTGGTATTGGCGGGCGGCGATTTGCTGGCGGGCGCGCAGACAGGCACAGGCAAGACTGCCGCCTTCATGCTTCCGATATTGCATCGCCTCGCCGAAAAATCCGCCGCGAATTCTCGTTCCGGTCGTCCGCGATGCTTAATTCTTGCCCCGACGCGTGAACTCGCCGCCCAGATAGAAGAATCGGCGCAAACCTATGGCAAATATCTTCCGCTGAAATCCGTTGCAGTGTTCGGCGGCGTGAATATTTATCCCCAGATTAAGGCATTGCGCGGGCATGTGGAAATACTCGTTGCCACGCCGGGGAGATTGCTCGATCATGTCGGGCAAAAAACGCTGGATCTGTCAGGCGTTGAAATTTTGGTGCTGGACGAAGCCGATCGCATGCTTGACATGGGTTTCATTCGCGACATCAAAAAAATCATAGCGCTGCTGCCCAAACAACATCAGAGCTTATTATTCTCGGCAACCTTATCCGACGAAATAAAAGCCCTTGCAGGCGGTCTGCTGCACAACCCGGCATTCATCGAAGCGGCACGCAGCAACACCCTGTCGGAACTGGTGGAGCATAGCGTCCATCTGGTGCCGCAACGCCTTAAGAGCCACCTGCTCTCGCATCTAATCAAGCATCACGATTGGAAGCAGGTGTTAGTGTTCACCCGCACCAAACATGGCGCTAATCGATTAACTGAAAAGCTGGTTGCGGACGGCATTCCATCTGCCGCCATACACAGCAACAAGAGCCAACCCGCACGCACCAAAGCATTGGCGCAATTCAAGGACGGCTCATTGTTTGTGCTGGTTGCGACGGATATAGCAGCGCGCGGATTGGACATCGATCAACTCCCCCATGTTGTGAATTTTGAATTGCCGAATGCGCCGAAAGATTATGTGCACCGCATCGGGCGTACCGGTCGTGCAGGCAGCAGCGGCGTGGCAATTTCGTTAGTGGATAAGGAAGAATTCCGTTATCTCAAAGACATTGAGCGATTAATTAAACGCGGAATTCCGAAAATAGCATTTGACAGCTTTGTACCTCCGGCCAATCTTTCCGCCGAGGCCCCCCGCCCGCCGCATTCACAGCGCGGACAAAAAAGAACTAATGCGCCGCGTACCGCAGGTGCAGGCAACCGCAGTAGGCGGCAGAGCGATGGACATGGCCAAAAGCCGCGGAGTCCAAAACAGCGCGACCATAAGCGCGTGGCGGCAGGCGGCCTGCCAAACCGCGCCCGCCGCAAAAACAGCCTGCCGTAATGAGAGACTAAATTGTTAAAATCGGCTGATGAAGCCCTATATCCGGCTAAACAAGGTGGACGAAACATGGTTGATGTCGTAAAATACAAATAGCATGCTTTCTACATAAAGGGCGTATTCATAATTTTGCGCCAAAGACTCATTATTAAAATATCATTAAGATATGCCGCTTAATTTAATAATTCAAAATTTTATTAAAACTCATTATGTTTTTATTCATAATTATGGATATCTCGCCGTTTTTCTCTTAATAATGCTTGAAGATTTCGGTGTCCCGTCTCCAGGGGAGATTACCTTGATTTCCGTCTCGTTAATAGCTTCGGAGGGCGGACTGAATATAACTTTAGTGCTGTTACTGGCATGGTGCGGCGCAGTCATCGGAGACAATATAGGTTTTATTATCGGCTATTTTGGGGCGGAGAGACTGCTTGCGCGTTACGGGGGCAAGTTTGGATTAACGCATAAAAGATATGCAAAAGCTATGGTATTTTTTAACCGCTACGGAGGCGGCTTTGTTTTAATCGCCCGTTTTATCGAAGGAGCGCGTCAGTTAAACGGAATAATTGCGGGAAGCGCGGGAATGAACTGGAAGCGGTTTCTTTTGTATAATTCTGCCGGTGCCGCTTTATGGATATTTTTCTGGGGATACGGGAGTTATGCTTTAGGCAGCCGTTTTTTTAAATACATTCCGTCAATAGAAAGTTTCGGCTATTACGGTTTAATTATAATAATCGCGGTTTTATTTATCGCTATTTTTTTGTGGCTGTTATGGAAAAAAAGAAGTTAAAAAAAGGGGAATTAATTAAAACTTGACTTAGTAATAAAAAGATAGTAACATTTACTCAAATAGCTTAACAATTACCACATTTAAAATTCTTTGAAAAAGCGGGGGTTTTTATGGTTTAAGTCCTATTCCCGCTCCATAATGAATTCGGAGATTAAATTTGATCCCGGAAATTAAAGCGAATATCTTAATCGTGGATGACGAATCCGATTTGGTCGAGCTTTTAAAATACAATCTTGCAAAAGAAGGTTATAATATAGAATTTGCTTTTAACGGGTTTGACGGTATTAAAATCGCGGAAGTGGTTAAACCCGACCTCATCATTCTTGACCTCATGCTTCCGGACATTAATGGTTACGAGGTCTGCAAAAGAATAAAGCAAAATAAATATCTATCCCTGATTCCCGTCATGTTTTTATCCGCAAAGCAGGAAGAAGTCGATAAGGTTTTGGGCTTTGAAGCAGGCGCCGAAGATTATATGATTAAGCCGTTTTCGATTAACGAACTTTTAGCCCGCATCAGGGCTATTTTTAAAAGAACGCTTTCTCAAAAAGTAAATACGCTAACCCCTGCTTCTCAAGAATTTAAGTTTAAGAATATCAGCGTAAATGTTACCAAACATAGCGTAATAGTAAAAAGCAGAGAAATAAAACTGAGCCCGATCGAATTTAAAATCCTTATTTTTTTGATGACATATGCAGGGGATGTATTTTCGCGTGAAAAACTCCTTGACAATGTATGGGGAAACAATTCATTTGTCGAACCGAGAACGGTCGATGTTCATATAAGAAGGCTAAGGTCTAATATCGAAATAGACGAGTCGATTAAATTTATCGAAACTATAAGGGGGGCAGGCTATAAGTTTATAGATGAAGAAATTTGAATTAATTTAAAACTCTAAAAATATATCCGCCTTAATTAATTATATATATGAAATTAGAATCTCTATGCCGGTTAGTTAGAAAGAGATTTAGCCTTATCGTATTAATTTTTTTATTATCTATCGTTCTGTTTTCCGCATCGATAATATTTTTTATTACATCGCCCTATTTTGCATCAAAGATTAAAAGTTATGCCTCCTTTTATTTAACCGAAACTCTGCACAAACAGGTTAAAATCGAAACATTAAAAATATCTATTTTTGCGCCCCAGGTCGTTATAAAGGGAGTGGGCGTTAAGGATGTTGCCTACATTAAAGATATTAACCTTTTTTTCGGTCCATTAAATTTTTTCCGGAGAAAAATAACCATAGATAAAATAGATATAATCCGCCCCGAATTTAATATTCTAATTAAAAATAATAAAATTGCGAATTATAAAAGGATTAATCTGGCAATAAAATCTTTAATTAAAAAACCCGCTTTTTCATTCATATCGTTTTCTTTCCAAAATATTGCTTTTCATAATTGTAATTTTAAATTAAACGATATGGATAGGCATATTTTATTAAATCTGAAAAATTTTGATTTAAATATTTTTAAAAAGCCTGTCATTAATCAGCTATTTTATAATAGCGGCGGGATTTATTTTAATTACGATTTGCCGCATATATTTTTAGGTATGCCCGATATCTCGCAGGTTTATAGTTCATCCGCTTTGCAAATTCATTATTTTGACGGTTTTGTAAAATTCAGCAAGGTTCGTATAGGGAGCGATTATTTCAGTTCCGTATCTAACGGCGCTTTAGATTTAAATAAAGAAAAAGGGGTAAAAAAGAATATTCTGCATGAAGAAAACGCGGTTAAGAAGATTACTTTAAGCCAAAAAATAAACATTCTTTTCGATAAAATCTCCCAAATCGTAAGTAAAATAAACGATACAACCGTAATAAATTTTAGCCATTTATCCTATATTTCCAAAAATTTTAAGGCTGTTCCAGTGCATTTGAAAGGCAGGCTTGATGTTAGATTGCATTTGGTCGGGGACTTTTCAAAAAAGATTCAATCTTCAGCGCAGTTCCATCTAAAAAATTTTGTTTTCTCGGGAGGCGATATAAAGGACGGTTTTGTGAAATGCAATGGGGAGTTTGGAAGGGTAAGAAATCATGTTTTAAAATTTACGAAGATTAACCTGAAAATGTTTAACGGGGTCGTGGAATCAGCCGGGAATATTAATCTTGACGAAAACGAAGGCAGGTTTAATTCGACATTAAAAGATATAGATGTAGGGAAATTAGTAGAGTTCTATAATTCCGTAAAAACCCCTCAGTTTACGGCTATAGCGGGCGGCAGCGTTAAGACCTATTTACATCTCGGAAAAAATTTTTATGTTGCAAATATCGAAAGAATAAATGTTAAAAGGCCTGAGCAGTTGTTTGAATTTCGGAATAGAAAAGGGAACAGGGTTATTTATTCCATAGATTACGGGCAGCCGGTTCTGGTTGAAGGGTCGGTAGTTGTTAACGATAAACTTGTTCTTCTCAAAGATTTGCATGCTTCCTCGAGTCAATCGAACGGTGTTGTAAACGGGGTTATCTCATATAACAAAAGTTATTTAAATATAGGATTTGATGCCGGATATAAAGAGTTGCCGAAGGTTAATTTTATAGAAGCGGTTAAAAGCCGTTATTTTGAACCGGTGGGAAGCGGGACTATTAAAGGCGTTATAGCAGGCAAGTTCAATAGAATATCCTTTGATTTTCGAAACAAATTTAAATCGCTTTATATAAACAGATATACGGATAGCTATAAGGGTGTTGCGAATGTTAATATAGATCCGTCCGGCGATGTCCTGTTTAAAAAGGTCGCTTTGGAGGAAAAGTCGCAAAGGGCAAACAAAGGGACGATAGATTTTAACGGGCGTATTTATGAAAATAAAATTTTAAAAACAGAATATATCGATGGGAAATTTGAAACAAAAAATATTCGGATTAATTCTGAAAAACCGTCTTTTCCCTTATCCCTTTATTTAAATTCAACCGGCAAAATAAGCGGCGAGTTAAGAAATCCTGTTGTTGACATTCTGGCATATGCCAAAAAGGCTGCCGTTTACGGGCAGGATATATCGAATATCAATTCGTATGCAATATTGACAAAAACCGATTTGAAAATAAAAAGGCTTAACGGAGCATATAATAGCGCAATTTTTAATATTTATGGCTTGATTAGATTCAAACCTTCGGCTGGCAAGAATTTTAATTACGATTTGCGGTTAATTTCAAACAGGGTTAATTTAGCAAATTTAAATTTAGAGCCGGTAAAAAAATATAATATCAGAGGAATTGCAAATCTTAATCTGCATATCGGCGGGTTATTCGCCCTGCCTTATATATCGGGAAACGCCGCCGTCAGAGATATATATGTGGACGATTACTTTCTGAAAAATATCGATGTAGGAATTTCCTCTTCCAAAAGCAGGATGGTGTTAAATTTATCCGCCTTAAAAAATAGTTTAAAAACTAAAGCGGATATTTTATTAAAAAAGGGGTATCCTTACAGTTTTATTACAGAGATAAATTTATTAGATATCGATTACCGCAAGACGCTATTCAGGCTATCAGGCGGCATTTACGGAAGCGGCAAACTCTCCAATATAAAAAATTCCTATTTATTTGCAAAACTTGGTTATGTATATTTAAAACACGGGCCGTTTTTCTTAAGAAATACCAAAAATATAAGGATTTCTTATGTGGACAGGGTGATAGATTTAAGCGGATTTGAGTTAAAAGGGGCGGATAATTATCTTCAAATCAGGGGAAATATTACACAAACAAAATATAATCTTATAATAAACGACAAAACCGATTTATGGATTTTAGGACTTTTTTCAAATAAAATAATAAATTCATCCGGCTTTGTAACAGGTTCGGCAGTCATTTTTGGACCTAAAGCGCATCCCCGAGTTTACGGGTTTGCCGAAATAAGCAAGGGGTTAATGGAAACGCAGGTAAACCCGGACTATACCGTTTCAAGGGTTTTTGCAAGATTGACATTTAATAATAATTTAATAGTGCTTGAAAAAAGCAGGTTCAGGCTTCTTAACGGAATCTTTTCGGCGCACGGCTTAGTAAGATTAAGTGACTTTAGGCCGGTTTCATATAATTTGCAAACAAATTTTAGTTCGGCGGTTTACAGGGAATCCAACTATTTTTATGCCGAGATGGACGGAAGTGTCGGATATAACGGCAGTGCGGACCATGGAACCATATACGGCGATATCGACATAAAAAAGGCTTTGTATGATAAAAAAATTAATCTTTCGTCATTTCTTTTAAGTTATAAAAAATACAATATAATTAAGCCCGTGATTAAAAAAGGGACTTTTAATCCGGATTTAAACCTTTTGATTAAATCTGATAAAAGTATCTTTATCAGAAATAATATTATGGATACGGATTTTAGCGCCAGACTCCATCTTATCGGAACCCTTTACGATCCTGTTTTGATTGGAACGGCTAATGCCGAAGCCGGAGAGATATATTTTAGAGGGACAAAATTCAGGCTGTCTTATGCAAATATGGATTTTAACAATCCCTATAAAATAAACCCGACCTTCGCCGTTTCGGCGGATACCGACATAAACCAGTATATTGTGAGGATGAACGCAAGCGGTTCCCTTTTAAATTTTAATGTCAATCTTTCATCGACTCCTCCGCTTTCGGAATTAGATATTGTTTCCATGCTGGCGCTTGGCGCTCCCGCAAGCTCCGTTTATGCAGGTTCTGCCGGCGAAATTGCGGCTTCCGAAGCCGCCTCGGCGATTGGCGGCGGCGTAGAGCAAAGCGTTACAGGCGCCATTTCAAGTTATTTTGGATTTAAAAATCTTTCGGTTGCTCCGTCGTATTCGGCAATAACCCATAGCGCCGCTCCGCAGGTGACGGTGACAAAAACCATAACAAAAAAAATGTCTATTTCGTACAGCAATATAATAGCCTCGCAATCGTCTCAATCCGTGACCCTTACCTATAAACTCACTCCGCATATTTCAGTTATAGGCGTCTGGGAAAACAACGAACTCGCCCCTAATAATTCCAATATATACAGCGAAGTCGGCGGCAGCATAGCTTTTCATTTCAGATTTTATTAAAAAAGTGGTAAAATCTAAGTTGTTTCTATATAACGGTTCACGATAAAGCGGGATTTCATTAGGAATTATGATACTTAGATTTACGCATTTAAAAAAGTTAGGGGTATTATTTTTATTTATATTGCTTTATATTTTTGCCTTTAATTGCCTGCCTCGCGCAATAGCGTTGGGTTTACCCGAAACAAATATTTATAATATTTCATCCGAAAAATATACGATAAAGTCCATAGATTACAGGCTGCCGTCCGACATTCCTTTGAGAGATATTAAGAATTTTTTTGCCATAAAAAGCGGTCAAAAGTTTTCGATGTATTATCTTGAAAAGACGCTGAAAGCACTGTATTCCACGGGCTATTTTTCAAATATTATGGTTTTTTCAAAGATAGACCGCAAGCAGAAATTTATGTACTTAAAATTTATTTTTGTCCGGCGTGTTTATATAGAAAGAATCGATATACGCGGGCTTAAGGATACGGGGGTATCCGAAGAAAATATATTAAAATCCATCCCTTTAAAAAAGGCAGGACAGTTTTTAAAGTATTATAAAGAAATAAGCATAGACGAAATAAAAAATATAATGTCTGATGCGGGTTACCCCGATGCCAAAATAGATATTTCGTCCTATGTTCTGAGAAACATAAAGAAATATGTCATAGATATAAATATAACGCCAAATAAACCTGTAATCATTTCAAATATTTTCGTTAAGTTTAAGGTTTATTACCCGAAGGAAAAAGTTGCAAAACTCGTCGAAGATATTACGGGCAAACCCTTAAATAAACTTTTGATTAAAAAATTGAGAAGAAAAATAAGAGGCATCTATAAAGAAGAGGGCTATCTTAATACTATTATACCTGAACCTAAAATTACATATATTTCTAAGTATAAAGCCATAATAACCGTTGAAGTTCATCCTGGGTATAAAATTCTCTTTCATTTTAAGGGAATAAGTCCGTTAAAAGCAAGTTTTATCGAAGATTCTGTGTTTAATATAAAAAATGTCCTAATATTCGACGAATCCACATTCACTTCATTTAAAACCGTATTAACGGATTTCTATAAAGAAGAAGGATATTATTACGCGGAAGTTTCCCTTAGGGAGGAAAAAGATTCGAATAATAAAACGATAAATTTATATTACACGGTAAATAAAGGTTTCAGAGTTGCCGTAAAAAGCATTACCATAAAAGGAAATGAGCCGTTCAGCAAATCCGTAATATTATCATTAATGAAGACCGCTCCCGCATCTTTCTTTAGCAGGCAATATTTTCGCAGGAAAAGGCTGGCTGACGACATAACCAATATAGAAAATTATTATAATGACGAGGGGTATTTTGCCGCCGGTATCTCGCAACACTTAACCTTTAGCAGGGATAAAAAGAGCGTGGCAATATTGGTTGACATAAAAAAGGGGATAAGAACTTATGTAAAGAAAGTCAGTCTTGCCGGTTTGCCGCCGGAAGTCAAAACAAAGGATTTAACCGGTTACTTTGAGGGCATGCAAAATAAACCGTTTTATATTATTAAAGCGGAGAACGGTAAAAATTTGCTTTCTACGAAACTTGCGGATTCCGGATATGTTTTTTCTAAGACAAGGCTAGATACCCGATATAGCGCAGACAAAAAATATGCCGATTTGTATTACGATGTTAACAGCGGTCCGTTGACAAGAATTAAAAATATATTAATATTTGGAAATACTATTACAAAGACGGCTTATATTAAAGGGTTGCTTTTATTTAAAAAGGGAGAAATCTATGATCAAAAAAATATAATCGAAACCCAGAACAGGCTTTATAGAGCCGGAATTTTTAATTATGTCAGCATCAGTATCGAAAATCCTCAAAATATCGAGCCGGACAAGAACATAATCGTGAAAGTAAGGGATGCAAAGCCTATTTCATTAAGTTTTGGGGCCGGTTACGGAACATATACCAGATATAAGGGGTTTGTGCAAATAGATGACAGCAACCTTTTTGGTTCAGGCAAATCCCTGTCTTCGCGATTTTCAAAAAGCGCTGTTTATACAAATTTGCTTTTAGATTATTACGATCCTGCTATTTATAATTATAGAGGACTTGCTTTTAACGCCGGAGGATTAGATAACGATATAATCACTTTAAATTATACGCTTCATGAAGAAGGCGGAGTTTTTTCTTTGATAAGGAAATTTAACAGTCATCTGAAAGGATTATTATCATATGAAATGTTTTATAATTTCTTGTCCGGCTTAAATCCCGGAGCGCAAATCACTCCAAGAGATATAGGGTTTACAAGAATAAGCGCCGTTGCGGCGTCTATCATTTATAACACGAAAAACAATATATTTAATCCTACATCGGGAAATTTAACAACCTTAAGATTCTCATACTCTTCAACACTATTCGATTCCCAGATTAATTTTATAAAATTGTTTTTCCATACCGAACAATTTATTCCATTTATTTATAACACCGTGTTGTTGTATTCTTTGCGTTTCGGTTATATTAAACCCCTGCCGCCTACAACACAGGTGCCGATAAACGAAAGATTTTTTTTGGGAGGCAGAACGACGGTTAGAGGGTTTCCGCAGGATTCGATCGGGCTTATAAACTTAAACCCGTATCAATATCCGATAGGAGGGGATATTATGGAGAACTATAATCTCCAGTTAAACATCCCTGTTTATGATAACTTTGATTTTTTTGTTTTTCAAGACGGCGGAAATGTGTTTTTAAACGCCCTGAATATAAGACCCCTTGCTTTGTATAAATCGGCCGGAGCCGGCGTAATGTATTTATCGCCCATAGGACCGATCAGTGTTTCTTACGGCTTTATTTTAAACAGGAGACCGTATTGGCCGGCGGGCGGGGTTAATTTTACGATCGGAACATCGTTTTAAATTAAGTTAAAAATAATGGAAACAGTCAATAGTAATGCCGGCAATAATGGATTAAGAAAAGGATTTTCTACCGGAAGCGTAAGCGCCGCCGCTATAAAAGCTTCCATAAAGTATTATTTTAAACATCAAAAGTTTTTTCGGATAGAAATAAAAATGCCGGGAGGGGAAAATGTCTTACTCCCTGTGGCCGAACTTTCAAAAATCCCCCCCCTTATCCCCCCCAAAGTGGGGGGGATAAGGGGGAGATGGGTTTCGAGGGCTTCCGTAATAAAGGATTCGGGGGATGATCCCGATGTAACAAACGGCATAAAAATATGTGCCGATTTTATGTTTTTAGACGATGCGGACAGCGCAGTCGCTATGCTTTTAAATGAGGCAGATGATATTAAGGGCAATCAAAATCAAGACAATCAAGGCGGGCAGGTAAACCGAAGCAAAAATACCCTTATGTTTTTACATTTATACGAGAAGGCGGGCGAGACAATTTTAACCCGTCTGCCGGACGAGGTAAAAAAATATTATGGAAAATTATATATTTATAATATAATAAAACACTCGGGGTTTAGCATTATACTTTCTTCTTCGGCAGGCATAGGCATAGTAAGGAGGCAGGGCTTGCCGGTTAGTCCGGGTTTTCCGGCTATAAATCCCGTTCCGTTCAAAATGATAGAATGGGCGGTAAAGGAAGAGATAAACGGCAGGATAAACGATAGGGCAGGCAATTCGGCGGGCATAAATCAAAATAAGTTAAACGGCATACCCTGCAACGGGGTGCTTTTGTCTATTCTTTATGTGCCTGACGGCGGCATCGTCGCAAAAAAAACATTAAATCCGAGATTAGGTATCGAGGGCGGGATCAGTATTTTGGGAACCACAGGTTATGTTATTCCGATATCCGCAAAGGCATGGCTTGGAACGATTAAATCGTCTCTTGCCTTTTTATCCGGCAATAAAATAGATGCATGTGTTTATACGCCGGGAAGATTTAGCGAAAAAACGGCTATGAAGATTTTAAAAGATATGCCGAAAGAAAGTTTTATAGAAATAGGAGACTATGTGTCTTATTCGATAAGAAAAGCCGCCGGGTCGGGTATAAAAAGAGTTATTTTTGCAGGGCAATTCGGAAAAATCGTGAAAATTTCACAGGGAGCAAGAAATACTAATGCCAAATACGGCAATCTGGATTTAAAATATTTAGGCGCTTTAGTTAAAGCGGTTTTAAAGGAACATATAGATATTATGCAGGAGGATATGGCCGTGGACTTATATGAAAAAATAATTAATTCCAATACCTCAAGGCAGGCGTACGACTACATTTTATCTTTGCGCAATGTTTATAACCCGCTGCCCGATAAGATTTTTTATAACATTTTAAAAGCGGCAAAGGAAAATTTAATCAGGATGTCCAGAGGGCAAGTAAATATCGATATTATACTGATTTCGTACGAAGGTAAAATGCTGGCCTCTACTTAAAGGTAAAGGGAAAGGATTATAATAAATGATAAAAAAGGTTCATATATTGGGAATTTCTCCATGTTATGCCGAAACAGCTAAACAGACTACTCAGGGTTTATTTATGAATAAGGCTAACAGGGTTGATGCCGTGTTTGCAAGAAGAAAAGACGATTTAAGCATATTGGCATGGCTTAAAGAACAGTTTGTTATTATTAATAAGGGTATAAATCTCGAATGCAGCGAAAAAATAACGCATATAAATAATGCGACGATATTTTACGACAGCAAATTCAAATTTATTTTGGATTATGTAAGAGAAAATCTCGGCAAAAAAAATATACTTATATTTGCCAACGGCGATCCAAATTTTTTTGGGATCGGGGGAAGTATTTTAAGGGAATTAAAAACAAACGAAAAAAGATTTGTGGAAATTTATCCTGCCGTCAGTTTTATGCAAATCGGGTTTTCAAAATTAAAAATACCGATGACCGATTCTTACATCGCGAGCGTCCACGGGCGCGATTTAAGAAACATGTACGAGGCTTTATATTCCCAAAAACGGGTTATAGGAATTTATACCGACGATATTAACACGCCTTACAGAATATATACGGAACTGGAAGAAAAAGGGTTTATCTCTGAATTCGATTTTTATGTTTTAACCGATTTGTGTTCTAAAAATGAAAAAATATACAGGAGTTTTACGAAAGAAATCCTCGAGAGTTTATCTAATAAAAAAAATATCGTAATAATTGAAAGAAAAAAGCCGTTTAAAGCAAGCAAAGACGGCGAGGCTTATTCTAAAATCCTGTTTCAGAACCGGAATCAGATTTTTGGTATCGAGGATGAAAAATATATACATATAGCAGGGGAGCCGACTAAAAAGGAAATCAGGGCAATAAGCATAAGTTTAATGAATCTTAAAAAGGATTCCGTCATTATCGACGCAGGATGCGGCAGCGGCGGTATCAGCATAGAAGCCTCCGCAATCGCTAGCGGCGGGGTCGTATATGCCATCGATAACAACGAAACGAAAATTGAGAACCTTAAAAAGAATATAAAAAGGTTTCAAAGGCCGAATATCGTTCCAATTCTCGGAGAACTTCCCGAAGCTTTTAATATGTTTAAAGAAAATACCACGAATGCTCTTTTGCCCGATGCCATATTCATAGGCGGGGGCAGCAGGTATCTCGAAGATATTTTAACCGAATCGTTTCATATATTAAAAAACGAAGGCGTTATCGTTGTAAACAGCATACTGTTAAGTTCCTTTAATAAGGTAATGTCGTTCGTTAATAATTTTAATACCGTTAATAAAGTTAAAATGAAATATGAAGTTATTGCCGCCAACATAGCGAGATTAAAAACAATTAAGCCAGATTCATATTTTCATGCATTAAACCAGATTTATATCACTAAAATAGTCAAACATAATAATACGGTTTTTAAATTTGAAAATAAAACCTTGAAGTAAGTTAATGAATGGATATTTTAAAATAAAATCAGAAAAAAGCTTCATCCCCTTTAGGGGAGTGTTAGAGCGCGGCGGGGGTAAACAGCCATTAATCAATTAAATTTATTAAATGTGGTCGGCGTGGGGCCGGGAGACCCTGAGTTAATTACGATAAAGGCCGTTAAAGCTCTTAAAAGCAGCGATTTTATATTTTATCCCGATGTAACTTTCGGGAAAAATAAGGCCGCTTATAATATCGTAAAAAGCGGCATAGAATTTATAGAATTGTTCGGAGGACGGGATATTGCAACGGAAAGGCTGATTCCGCTCGAAATTGAAATGAAACTATCGAAAGGTAGAAACGACGAGCTTTACAGGGAAAACGCCGTTAAGATAATCGACAGGTTAAAAGAAGGGATTTGTTCTTACATAACCATCGGCGACCCGATGTTTTACAGCACATATTGGGGTTTATATAACGCCATTAAAAATGAGGCGGCAAAAAATAGCGCGGAATTAAATATAAACATTATCGGCGGGGTATCGTCTTTTAATTATTCTTTTAATTTAATCGGCGAACCTTATATAATAAAAAATAGTTCGGTTTTTATAACCGTTCCTATTAAAAAGGATTTAAAAGAGATGGAAGACGAGATAAATTTTATGGCAAAAAAAAACGCTAAACCGCAGGTTATCGTTTTTATGAAAGCGGGTGGATACTTAAAGAATATTATGCAAATCTTTAAAAATTCGTATATCGATAATTTTAAAGAAGGAAAACTTAAGCTCTATTTAATCGAAAGGTCAAGGCTTTTGGACGGCTTTTGCGATAACGATTTAAACCTGAAAATAAAGATAAATAAGGACGGCTCCGAAGCCGGATTTGATTTTGATTATTTTTCTATTCTTATAGGGGTATTTTTGTGAAAGAAGATGTATCGGTAAAGATATATTTTGTGGGCGCAGGTCCCGGAGACCCTGAACTTTTAACCGTAAAGGCTTACAATATATTAAAAAAATCGGATGTTGTTTTTTACGCCGGTTCTTTAATAAATCCCAAAGCGCTTGATATATTTAAAAATGAAGCCATGCTCATAGATATGAAAAGCCTTAATTTTGATGAAATTAAAGAACGGCTTGAAAGTTTATTAAAGGACGAAGTCCGCCGGATTATTTCCGTTCTTCATGCGGGTGATTCTTCCGTTTATTCATCCATTAACGAGCAGATGACTTATCTCGAGAAAATGGGGATAGACTACGAAATTATTCCCGGCGTTACGGCAGCCTTTGCGGCGAGCGCCGCAAACAAGTCAACCTTGACGCTGCCGGATGTATCTCAGACGGTTATATTTTGCAGGGGGGAGGGAAGAACGGGGAAAATGCCTAAAGGACAGGACATAAAAAGTCTTGCAAAACACAATGCGACTATGGCTATATATTTAAGTTTCGGTATAATAGAATCCGTGGCGGGAGATCTTCTAGAGCATTACCCTAAAGAAACCCCGTGCTTAATAGCCAGAGATGTTTCGCTTGAAAGCGAACTTTTAATAGACTGTTTATTGAAAGATGTGGTTAAAACGGCAAAGGAGCACTCCGTAAAGAATATGGCTGTTTTAATTGTTGGAGATGCTTTGAGGGGAAAATATTACAAAAAAAACAGGTCGAAATTATATGATAAGAATTTTTCACACTCGTTCAGGCTTAAAGAAGGCGGTTGACAGGTCCGCGGGCGGAATAAAGGACATTGCGCTTATGCCTTTTTCTAAAAACAGCCTGTTATCGGCTTTAAAGGTTTCCGAAGGTATTTTTAAGATGGACAAGTCCGGTGAAACAGACGATTTCAATATAAATAATATTATAAATATAAATATTTTTATCGAAAAATCGAAAAGAGATTTAATTCTTATGGCAGACGAAGAGTTATCCAAAATCTTTAACCTTAAACTTAAACCTGTGAATAGCGATAATTTTTCGATTTGCGTAAAAACATATGACAACTTATCAAATGACTTTTTAAATAATTTATTTAATGAGTTTGATTTTATCATATTTTTTTTAGCGCTGGGAGCGGTCGTAAGGCTTATTTCTCCGTATATTAAAGACAAATTAAACGATCCCGGCGTTACGGTAATAGACGAAGCCGGCAAATTTGCCGTAAGTTTATTGTCCGGGCACATCGGAGGGGGAAACGAATTTACGAAAAAGGCTGCGAATTTTTTGGGGGCGATACCTGTTATAACTACTGCAACGGATATTTCGGGAAGGTTTTCCGTGGATATGTTCGCAAAAAAATTCGGGTTTTTTATCGAGGAGGCTAAAACCAAAATAAAAGAGTTTAATAAGGCTTCTTTAAGCGGCGAAAAGTTTATCGTTTATTTAAATGAAGGCGAATGGATAAAGAGGGGTTCCGGTTTTAATAATTATTTAAAGGAGCTAAAGCGGCATATCGAAGAATATTCGAAGAAACAGGATTTCGGCTTTATAACCGCCGCGTCAAAATTTAAGGAATCGATAAATAATTATTTTGTGAATTACGATAATTCCCGCAGTCCAAGTTTAACTCCGTTAAATTTAATTATTATTTCAAGAAGGGCTAATCTGGAAGAATTATATGAATTTAACAATTTTTCCGATAAACATAACATTAATATTGCTATTTTAAGGCCGAAAAGCCTTATCGTAGGTATCGGCTGCAATAAAAATACGGACTTTAACGAGGTAGAGGAATTTGTCGCGTCGGTATTCGATAAACATAATTTGTCTTTAAACTGCATAAGAAATATTGCCACTATTGACATTAAAAAGGATGAAAGCGGAATTTTAAAATTCGGGGAAAAATACGGAAAATTTATAGATTTTTATTCGAAGGAAGAAATTAACGAATTTATGGAGAAAAATAAAATCCGTGAAAATAATACAAAATCTTTATGCTATAAATATACGGGCGCTTATTCAGTTTGCGAACCATGCGCCCTTTTATCGTCTAAAAATAAGGAGCTTTTAATATGCAAGAAAAAGAAAGGCAATGTAACAATGGCGGCAGCCGCGGCAATGTAAATAATGTAAGTGAAGCAGGGAACAGCGAAACGGCAAGCTTTGGCAAAATAACGGTTATAGGAACGGGTCCGGGAGATACCGACCACTTGAGTAAAAAGGCGCTTGAAGCTATAAAAGATTCCCAAACGGTAATAGGATACTCGTCATATCTTAAACAGATAGACGGTATTTTAAGCGAGACGCAGGAAAGGTTGCCGTTCAATATGAAAGACGAAATTAAACGGTGCGAAGCGGCCGTTAAAAAATCTATGGAGGGCAGGGATGTAGCGCTTGTTTCCGGGGGCGACGCAGGCATTTACGGTATGAGCGGGCTTTTGCTCGAGATTATCGAGAAAAAATCGCTGCTTGGGAAAATTCCGGTTGACTTTATTCCGGGAATACCCGCGTTTTGCGCGGCTTCCTGCGCCGTCGGAGCACCTATAATGAACGATTTTTGCGTAATTTCTTTATCGAATCTTTTAACACCGTGGGAAGATATCGAAAAAAGGCTAAGAGCGGCGTCCCAGGGGGATTTTGTTATAATACTTTACAATCCTAAGAGCATGAAAAGAAAAAACGAGCTTACTATCGCAAAGGATATTTTACTCGAAAGTTTAGACAAAGACAGGCCTGTCGCTATCGTTAAGGCCGTTACGAGACCTGATGAGGAAATTGTTATAACCACGCTGAAAAATATGGATAATTTTGACATCGTGAGCATGAACACCTCGATTATAATCGGAAGCAGTAATACTTATGTAAAAGATTTTTTTATGATAACAAAAAGGGGTTACGGCAATAAATATAATCTGGATTTAGCCTAATCCGGAATTACTTGGCATTGCAATGTTAAAGTAATTTTCTAACGCAGGATTAAGGTTTAGTGAATAAAAAAGGAGAAACCATGAAGGTTCTTATTACGGGCGGGGCCGGTTTTATCGGTTCTAACTTATGCGAAAGATTATTGAAGATGGGACACGAAGTATTATGCCTCGATAATTTTTATACGGGTTCTAAAAATAATATAGCCGAATTTCTGGGCAATTCAAAGTTTGAAGTTATAAGGCAGGATATTAGCGAACCCTTTTTAATAGAAGCCGATTTTATAATAAATTTAGCCTGCCCCGCCTCTGTTCCGCATTATCAGAAAGACCCGCTTAAAACGATGAAAGACAATGTTTACGGGATATTTAATGTAATGGAAAATGTAAGACGGCTTAAGATTCCGGTTTTACACACATCGACATCGGAGGTGTACGGCTCGCCGGGCGTTCATCCTCAGCCGGAAAGTTATAACGGCAATGTCAACACCGTTTCCATAAGGTCGTGTTATGACGAGGGGAAGAGAGCGGCAGAAACCATAATGTTCGATTATCACAGGCGGTATGGGGCGGATATTAAAGTTGTAAGGGTTTTTAACACTTACGGGCCGAAGATGCTCGAAAACGACGGCAGGGTTGTTTCGAACTTCATAGTGCAGGCGTTACAGGGGGATGATTTGACCGTTTACGGAAACGGCAAACAGACAAGGTCTTTTTGTTATATATCCGATTTAATAGACGGCATTACGCTATTTATGGAAAATAAAAGCGGGTTTACGGGGCCGGTAAATTTAGGCAATAATTATGAGTTTACCGTAATAGATTTTGCGAAATTAGTTATATCCCTGACAGGTTCAAAATCAAAAATAAGGTTTGTGGAATTGCCGAAGGACGACCCTATTCAAAGAAATCCGGATTTAACGCTTGCAAGAAAGATTTTAGGATACAATCCAAAGGTTGATATAGAAGAAGGGCTTAAAAAGACCATATCTTATTTCAAGAAGGTTTTAAAACATTAACTTTAATGTCCATATAGAAAAGGGGACAGATTTTAAATCTGTCCCCTTTTCCGTTAACCCGATACCCGTTATGATTAATTTTAATATAATAATAATCGAATCCGTTATATATATTATTGTGAGTATATTTCTCGGCTTCCTTTTGCGCCATGAAGATCTTAAGCGCATTAAGAGATTAATTTTATTATTTTATCTGGTTATAGGCATAGCGGTATATTCTATTTTATATTTTATAATACTTTCAGCCGTAATATTATTCGCCGCCGTGTTTATTTTAAAATTTTATGAATATTAGCATGAACTTAATTTCTTAAAAAGACCCATTACCTTCCTGCAAATCGGAAAAATTATGATATAATTAATATTAATCATCTAAAATAATACTTTAGTGATAAAACCGTAATTAGAAAAGGATATCCGATAAAAATGATATTTAAAAATAATGCAATATACTTAATAGAAGGCTTATTTTTAATTATCACCGTCCTAATTGTCGCTATTTTGTTTTTCACGGGTCCGATTCCTGTAAAAAATATTACCGCTTTTAATTCAAATCTTTTATTAAAAATAACGGAACTAAATAAAGATATAAGGCATATTAAAAGAGGGACGGATAAAGTTATATATTACGGCGCCCTAAAACCCTCGCCGTCCCAAAAAATACATTTTAAACAGGCTTTAAACAGCTTAGAACAGAGCTTGAAAAGAACCGATAAACAGTATAAAGAACTTGACGGATTTATTAAAAAAAACAGCGCATTTTTAAAATATGACAGCCAAATTACGGTATATTTTAACAAATCATACTTTAAGTGGAAAAATATCAGCAGGCCTATACTTAAAATAATTGTAAAACATCCCAAATATATATCGTCCAGAATATCGTACAAGCTTTTTCTAAAACATACCCTTTATCTTTCCCATTTACCTACCGCAAATATTATTAAAGATACTAAGCTATACTCAGGCAGGTTTATTAACATAGCTATTTATACAATGATAGCCGGCGTTATTATTATATTGTTTCTCGGAATTTTATTTTTTCGCTACCTTAATAAAAATAAATTCTTGGAGGAAAAAGCAAAATATATCTCGCTTTACGATCCGTTAACTAAGCTTCCGAACAGGAGTTTTTTCATCTCCGTTATCGATGGTTATCTTGGCAGGGTAGAATATAAAGGGCTGAACGCTTCTCTTGCGGTAATTGATTTTTATAAATTATCCTATATTAATAATACTTATGGGTATAGTGTCGGAGATAAGCTTTTACAAAGTTTTTCAAAAAGATTAAATAAAGTTATGCGGGATGGGGATATAGCTGCAAGGGTGGGAGATGATAAGTTTGGAATATTATTTGCCGATTTAGAAAATAAGGAAGATATTTTACAGATAATCGATAGAATAAAAGAAGAGTTTAAAAATCCTTTGTATTTAGACGAAATTAGTCCAGCTGAAGGCGGAAACGAACGGAAATCGTTTAATGTTTCTTTTACCATGGGCATATCTATGTTTCCCGACGATGGAAGAAATGCGGGGGATCTTTTAAAATCGGCGGACATTGCTCTTTCAAGCGCAAAAGAGCAGGGAGAAGGGGAATATGAATTTTTTAAAACATCGATGAACACAAAGGCATCCGAGTTTTTATTAATGAAAAACAGTATAATAAATGCATTTAAAAATAGAGAGTTTTTAATTCATTATCAGCCTTATTTCGACATAAAGACCGGCAAAATAAGCGGTATGGAAGCTTTGGCTAGATGGAACAGTCCGGATGCCGGTTTTATACCGCCGGTTAAGTTTATCCCGCTTCTCGAGAAGATGGGGTTTATAAGGCAGTTCGAAGAATTTCTAATAGATAAGATTTGTGGAAATTTAAAGGAATGGGAAGAAAAAGGGTTTAACATTGTGCCTGTTTTCATGAATGTATCGCCTGTCAGTTTTAGAAAGGGAGACCTGATAGGCATGGTTGTTTCCGCGTTGGACAAATACGGAATTGGTCTGTCCATGCTTAATATCGAAATAACGGAAGGCCTGTTTATACAAAATTTCACTTATGCTCTTAAAATATTGAATGCTTTTAAAGAAAAAGGGATTAAGATTTCATTAGACGATTTCGGGACGGGTTATTCTTCCTTGTCTTATATTAAAAATATACCGGCGGATTTTATCAAGATAGATATTTCGTTTATAAGAGGCATGATAGAAAATTACAAGGATTTGGCAATAGTTAATGCCATCGTGGTTCTTGCTTCTAAATTGGGCATGAAAACTATCGGCGAAGGGGTGGAAACCGAAGAGCAGTTAGAAATATTAAAATCCTTCGGGTGCGACATGGTTCAAGGATATTTATTTTCAAAACCCGTTCCTGAAGACGAAATTTTACGGTTTTTAAAAGAGCCATAAAAATCTTCGGTTTTATTTATATGGTTTTATATACGGGAACGGTTTAATACCGGCTTTCGATTGTTTTTTTAAGGTTTGCCATAAAAGGCTTATTTACCGCATTAAACTGGCTCCCCGAGACGGATTCGAACCGCCGACCCAGTGGTTAACAGCCACTTGCTCTGCCAGCTGAGCTATCGGGGAATTGAAGGCATAATGTCATTGTTATTGCCTGTTATAGCGCAATAAGTGCCGATTATCTGTAATGATTATTTAGCATTTAGTATAATGAAAGTCAAACCGGATGTCAATAACTTTTTAAGACCCAAATTTGCCGATAGAAATTAATAAATTGACCTCAAAAGCTTAAAGACACTGGATTACCGCTTCGCCATCTTCGCCCGCGTTTTCGGCATGCAAAAACAATCGTGCGGGCGAAAATATGTGTCTGACGACACTCGTGAAGTTTCTTTGAAACTTTCCCGCTTTCGCGGGAATGACACCCATTGGGTGAAAAGCTAAATACCCGCAAAGTCATTCCCGCGGAAGCGGGAATCCAGAAAATAAATTTTCTATCGGCAAATTAGGGTAAGACCTGTCGAGGCAATTTAGGGATGTTCTTAAGAAATTGCCTCAAAGAGCAAAAAGGGACATAAAAAACCTGCCGGAAGTAGTTTTTAACCGGCAGGTTAGGAGGACATTACATTGAGGAATTAAGGTGAAAACATAAAACCTCATTTATTTTAATTATATAACATAAAACCAAATAAATCAAATTTAAAAAAAATTTAAAAAAAATTTACGATGCTTACCCCTTTGCGTTTATCAACCCGAAAAAATGTCAATGATGTTTTTTATAAAAACGGGCGTGCGGCTATAATCCGCAAGATAAAAATCTGCCAAAGATTGCTTTTTGCCTATAACACAGTTTATAAGACTGACATTAAAGGTATTTTCTTCCAGATTAAAGGAATAGTTATGCGAAAACATCGTCTCGTCCGTAATATCGTCGCCGATATTTACTCTTAAAATATTAATTTTTTTAATCGAAGCCTGCGAAAATGCGATGCTTTTCCGCGGCGCAAGCCCATACCCGTTATTTGAAACTACGCAGGCTTTCGAGATTTCTTTAACTAAATATCCGCAGGCGGAACCCTTATTCCAATCAATCCTTGGCCTTATTTCCAGTATCTTTTTCCCTCTCGTTATATGTAAATATTTTTTAAATTCAGGATTTTTGGCTATTATATTTTTGACGCTTTGCTTGAGAAACTTTGCCTCGCTGTTGTTTAAAAGCCTGTAATGCATACTTATGGAAAATTTCTTGTTTTCGATTATCAAACTGCTTATATCGATATTTTTAACTAAGCTTAAAGCCTCCGTTAATAAAGGAATGTAGTTACCTGCGTTTTCTACTAGAAAATTTAATTTAAAATCTTCGTAATAGCTTTTAATTTCAAATCCATGATTTCCCGAATAAATTATATTCCTTTTTATATTAACCCTCTGCTCTATATCGGCTAATTCCCTCCCCGTTACTATGCATAAAAAAACATTTTTTATATTGTTTATTCCGGTTAAAAAATCATACAGGCCGGGGGCAACGGCGACATCATATGGACTTTTGCATATTTTGACTAATGTGCCGTCAAAATCAACGCAAAAAAGAATTATATCAGGGTTGGCCGCTGCGATAATTTTTTTTATTTTATCGATTCTTTCGATACCGTTGTATAACATATTAATTTAAAATAACATATAACGAAAAATATTAAAATATTGAAAAAACAACAGAAATAATATAAAATATTTAAACAAACCGTCCCAATGTTTATCTTTTACTTAAATTTATGTAAAAACCCGAATAAATGGAAAAAGAAAGATTTAATAATTTAATAAAAGAGAAATTAGGTAATATTAATTTAATCGTCGTTTCCAACAGAGAACCTATTGCCCATGAATATGTCGGAAAGAAAATTAAGGCCGTCAAATCTATCGGCGGCCTTACCATAGCGCTTGAACCTATAATGCGGAATCTTCACGGAACATGGATTGCCTATGGCGGCGGAAGCGCCGATAAGGTTGTTTCGGATGGGAATGGAAAGATAAAACTGCCCGAAGGGGAAGAATCTTACACGCTAAAAAGGATTTTTCTTACAAAAAACGACTTAAACGAATATTATTACGGTTACGCAAACTCGGTTTTATGGCCGTTATGCCACACCGTATATGTTAAACCCGTTTTTAATTCCAATCAATTTTTATCGTATAACGAGGTAAACAAAAAGTTTGCGGATTCAATAATAGAGGAGATTAAAGAATCGAATAATGCAAACGGCGATAATGGCGCCGCCGTTCTTGAAAATGTTGTATGGCTTCAGGATTATCATCTTGCAAGATGCGCCAAATATTTAAAAGAATATGACGAAAACATTAAAACATCGATATTTTGGCATATTCCGTGGCCGAATCCCGAAATATTTTCGGTATGTCCAGAAAAGATGAAACTGCTCGAGGGTTTGTTGGCAAACGATTTGATCGGTTTTCAAATAATATACCACTGTCAGAATTTTTTAAGGGCATGCGAGTGGGAGCTTGAGGCTCAGGTTAATTGGGCGGATTACTCCGTTACATATAAAGGCCATAAAACCAAAGTTATGCCTTTTCCGATTAGCGTAGATGCAAATTATTTAAATCACCTTGCCAAATCCGAAGATGTAGATAAGATAATCGACAATATTCAAAAAAATGACGAGATTATCGAGCCTTCGTATGAATTTTTGGCCGTTTCGGTTGACAGATTGGATTACACCAAGGGGATTATCGAAAAGTTAACGGCAATCGATAGGTTATTGGAAAACCATCCCGAACTTCAGGGCAAGTTTGTTTTTGTACAATTTGGAGTATTGTCGAGAGTGCATATCGATGCCTATAAAAAGTTTAACGACGACATTTCCGGACTCATAAATAATATTAACTGGAAATATAGAACATCCGACTGGTATCCTATCGTAAGATACTTTAAGCAGCTTGATTTAGAGGTTTATTTAGCGTATTACAGGCTGTGCAATGTTATGATAGTCAGCCCGTTACATGACGGTATGAACCTTGTTTCTAAAGAATATATTATGTCGGATACCGATTATAATGGAATGCTTATATTATCCCGGTTTGCCGGGGCATCAAAGGAAATGTACGATGCCCTTTTGGTTAATCCGTTCGATACGGAATGTTTCGCCAAAAAAATATATAACGGGCTTTTTATGAGCAGGGAAGAAAAAGAAAGAAGAATATCGAAAATGCAAAATATTATTATGGAAAATGATATTTACGATTGGGCGTATAATTTTCTTACGGCGCTTTATTTAATTTGAACCAACGAAAACAGATTAAATAAAAATATTAACTATGAAAAAGAAAAAGGATGACTATAAAAACGACTATCTTAAGAATAAGTATATACGTAAATTATTTAATGCGCTGATATTAATAGCCGTTCTCGGCGGTTTATCTTTTGTCGGTTTTTATGTCATATCATATTACGCGAGATATTTTCCGAAAGGTTCTCTGCCGAAAGGTTCCTTTTCCATTATAGAGGCTGTTTTTATAGCGGTTTTTGGGGTAATCGCTATAAAAATTATCCAAAAGAATTTATTTAAGGTACTCGGCGGCTATATTTCCGAGGACAGAGCCGGATTTTTTAGATTTTTACTCAGCTTTATTGCTTATTTTACATTAATACTATTTATTTTTACCACCTTAGGCATAGACATATCCAATATTCTTCTCGGAGCTACTTTTATCGGCGTAATATTGGGTATAGCATCGCAATCTTTGCTGTCTAATTTGTTTGCAGGTTTTGTTATTATCTTCGGAAAGCCTTTTAAAATAGGGGATAGAATAACCGTTGTAACATGGCAATACGGTCTTTTAATGTCAACTTATCAGCATGAGGCCGTCAAGCCCGGATATACAGGGGTCATAAAAGACATTAATATACTTTTTACAACAATTGTCGAAGATAGCGGCTTTACTATGAGGGCGCCGAATAATATTTTAATGCAGGCTTTGATAACGAATTACTCTAATACGCGCAGAAGGATAGTCAGAGTGAGGTTCGAGCTGGATAAAAAAGTAGATTTCGAAAGTTTTAAAACGGAATTATTTAATTACTTAACAGGCGCAGGCGCAGACGCAGATGATATAAATAGTAACAATAATAGCAACGGCGGGGTTAATAACTTAATCGAAAAAGACCCATCCCCGTTAATCAGGGTTGCCGATGTTTCCCTGACCAGTTATTTTGTGGCCGTAGAAGTTTACACCCCCCAGATTTATGAGGACCCCGTAAGGGATTTAGTCTTATCGTTCGTTATAAAAAGAAAAAGGATAATTGAATAATTTATAAAAAATTGTTATAGTAAGTTTTATTAAAATTAAAAATTTCAAGGCTCGCTTTAACTTAATAATCATTAAATTATTTTATACCTTTGGAGGAATAAAATGCCATTTGTGTCCATTAAAATGCTTGAAGGAAGGACAAAGGAGCAAAAGAAAAATCTTATCGAATCTATTACTAAAAGTGTGGCCGAAAGTTTAAATATAGACGAAAAAGCCGTATGGGTCGTCGTGGAAGACTTTCCGAAGGATGAGTGGGGATTGGGCGGGGAATTGGCATCGGAAAAGATTAAAAAGCTAAATAAACATAATTAATTAAATTATCAAAGGATTTATTGGCTATGCCGAGACTGTGCTTGTCCGTCGGAAACACGACATTGGATAATATATTTTCAGATATAGATTATGCTAATGCTAAAGGCGTTGAATTTTTAGAAATTAGATTCGATTTAATTAAAGAAACCGCCGCCTTGACTGTGTTAAATGACCATCTTATTGCCAAAAAGATCTCTAAATTAATTTCTTATTCAAATGATAACGGTATAAATATAATCGGCACAAAAAGAGGTACGGAAAATTCCGCTAGGTTTGGATTCTTAAAATCGCTTGTAGAAATTGGGATACATTTTGTCGATATCGAGCTTGATATTTTAGAAAGATATTTAATAAAAGAATTTATTCTTTTTGCCCGCTCTAAAAACTCAAAGGTTATTCTGTCCGTTCATGATAATAGCAAGCCCATAAATTTACGGGATACGATTCAATATTATATCGATTCAAGCTTTTTCGGCGCAGATTTTTTTAAAATTGCCGATACGGCAAATTCAAGCGAAGACGCCTTAAATACACTTGAGAAAAACCAAAAACTCACCAAGATTAAAACGGAAGATTCGTCAACTTTTCCAGATTTTACCGTCTTTAGCATGGGTGAAAAAGGGAAAATAACAAGGGTTTTATCTTTGTTTTACGGTTCGTCGCTTGCGTACTGCTCTTCCCCATCTGGAATAACGGCTCCCGGGCAAATTGGGGTCGATGAATTTAGAAGCGAGTATTTAAAGGTATCGGGTGCATACAAATTTTAACGCATACGGGAAGAATGACGGGATGCTCCCATCTCTAAGTAAGGGATGCTTCGAAGAACAAACTTAAGGAACGAGCGGCGTGACGCGCAACGCGTAAGAGTGATAAAATTATGGTAATACTATTATGGGCTTATTGATTAATAACTTATCTAAGACAAAAAGGCTCGGCGAGATTTTAATCGATGCAAAGCTTTTAAACCAGACACAGCTTGAAACCGCTCTTGTCGAGGCAAAAAAAAGAAATTTAAGATTAGGCGCGGCGTTAACAAACCTCGGAATTTTGTCGGAAGACAATATAATAGATGCCTTGTCGTTGCAGCTTAATGTAAAAAAGATCAATTTATCGAAGATTATTATAGACCCGGCAGTCGGAAAAATTATACCCGAGTGGCTTTCAAGACAATTTAAAATGGTAGGGATAAGCCTCTCAGACGGTATTTTTACCGTTGCCTTATCAGACCCTTTGAATGTCTTTGCAACCGATGCGTTAAGAAGGCATGTCCATTACAATATAGAAATAGTTCTGGCAAAAGAACATGAAATAATAAGAGCAATAGATTTTGTTTATACGGCTAAAGATATATCAAAGGCTTCTTTCGGCCAGAATATTGCTACGAATACTCCCGGGGCGGCGGCAGGCTTTTATATCCCGCGGGCGGCGTCTGCAACGGTTAAAGAGGTTCTGGAGTCTGAGGACATAAATATCATAAAGCTCGTAGATAACATTATATTTTCTGCCTCCAAAAACAGGGCTTCGGATATTCATATAGAGCCTTTGACCGATGAAATTATCGTCAGAGAGCGGGTTGACGGGGAGCTTATAGATGTAAACAGGATTCCGATCCAGTTTTTAAACCCCGTTATTGCAAGAATAAAAATAATGGCTAATATGGATATCGCCGAAAAAAGAAATCCTCAGGATTCGAGATTCGAAATAGATGTGGGCGGTAAAGATCTCGATGTCAGGGTTTCCATCGTTCCGATGATAAACGGAGAAAAGGCCGTTCTTAGATTATTGGATAAGTCTTTGAGCATTTCTAAAGTTTCGGATTTGCCTTTAGATAAAAATATAAAGGATAAAATTTTAAAAATAATATATAAAAAATACGGACTGTTTCTTATAACCGGTCCTACCGGCTCCGGCAAAACGACGACGGCATATTCCGTAATTACGGAACTTAACAGTTTAAATAAGAATATAGTAACGGTGGAAGACCCCGTTGAATACAAGATAAGGCATGTCAACCAGATTGAAGCTAATCTCAGGGGCGGGGTTAATTTTACTGGAGCTTTAAGGGCAATTTTAAGGCAGGACCCGGATATTATACTGGTGGGCGAAATAAGAGACGAAGAGTCGGCTCGAATTTCGATTCAGGCAGCGCTGACAGGCCACTTTGTCGTTTCTACGCTTCATACCCAGGATGCGTCTAATGCTATTTCAAGGCTCTTGGATATGAGGATAGAGCCGTTTTTAATTTCATCGTCGCTTATAGGAGCAGTCGGGCAAAGGTTAGTTAAAAAGTTGTGCGATAAATGCAAAAAGCCTTACACGCCTGAGCCGGCGGTTATTAAAGAGTTGAGGCTGTCTTCCGATGCCGCCTATACATTTTATAGAGAAGCGGGATGCGATTTGTGCAGGGAGACCGGCTTTTACGGGAGGATTAGTATTATGGAACTTTTAATGCCAACGAGAAATATTCAAAAGTTAATAATCGAAAGGGCGGATTCGGCGCAAATTAGAAGCGAGGCTGTCAGGGAAGGGTTTATTCCATTAAGGACGGCAGGATTAAAAAGGGTTATAGACGGCAGTACCACGCTTGAAGAGGTTATTCAAGCCACGCAGGATATATAAAACCCGCGTTGGCGGCATGCCCCCTTAAAGCCCGTAAAATAAAATCGGAAAGAATGGCGGTATATTATGACTATTTACAGTTATAGGGCAAGGGATAAATCGGGAAAACTCGTGGTCGGAAGGCTGGAAGCCGCATCGCCTATTTCCGCCGAAAAACAGATAGAGGATTTACGGCTTATCCCGATACATGTGGAAGAGGCGACGAGTTTTTCCTGGGGGGACATATTCCCAATCCTTCAGACGGTATCCAAAAAGGATGTAATTATTTTTTCAAGACAATTAGCTACGCTTTACCAATCAGGAGTTCCGCTTACAAAAAGTTTAGATTCCTTAATAGAATTTACCAGAAACAGGAAATTTAAAGCTATTTTAAACGGGGTTAAACAGGATGTCGAAAGCGGTCAAACCCTTTCTCAAAGTCTGGCAAGGCATCCGAATGTTTTTTCGGAAATTTATGTCAATATGGTAGAGGTCGGGGAAACAAGCGGGCTTTTGTATGACATACTCGTAAGGCTTGCGCTCTTAATGGAAAAGGATATGGCAGTTAAATCAAAAGTGAGAAGCGCCACATTCTATCCGAAAATAGTATTATCTGCCATTGTTATTGCCGTAGTTATCCTTGTCGGATTTGTAATACCGAAATTTGCTATGCTTTACAAGAGTTTTAATGTTCCGCTTCCCTTGGAAACAAGGATTTTGGTTGCAATATCGAATTTTTTCGTAAATTACTGGTATATAATTTTTGGGGCGGCTGTAGGAGCGGTTATTGCCGTAAAGTTATTTCTAAACTCCAAAAGCGGAAGACTTTGGTGGGATGAATACAAGTTGAAAGTACCTATTTTCGGAAGTATATTTTACAAATCCATGATGGGCCAGTTTACAAGGATTTTTGGGCTGTTATTTCAAAGCGGGCTGCCGATTAACAGGTCCTTTGAGCTAATTAGAAATGCCGTAAACAATAAATTTTTTACCAAAAAAATAGATGAAATACAATTAGATGTTACAAAGGGGGAATCCATCTCCAACAGTTTTAAAAATTCCAAAATATTTTCGAGCATCGTAATTCAAATGGTAAGCGTCGGGGAGGAAACCGGGCATATAGACGAAATGCTTGCGAAGGTTTCCGATTACTTTGACGAAGATTTAGACCATCAGCTCAGTATGCTTCAGGCAAGCATAGAACCCGTTCTTTTAACCATAATTTTCGGCATGGTCCTTTTCCTTGCGTTAGCAATTTACTTGCCTATAATAGATGTTATAAACTTTGTAAAGCGGGGGTAAACCCCAAATTTGCCGATAGAAATCAATAAATTAACCTCAATAGCTTAAAAACACTGGATTACCGCTTCGCTCTCGACCTTTGGTCTCGTGAAGTTTCAAAGAAACTTTCCCACTGAAGCGGGTTGGGACATTGAGGATATTAAACGTTTCACCCAACGGATGTCATTCCCGCGTAGGCGGGAATCCAGTGTTTGGGTAAACTTATAGGTTTGCAAAGTTACTCGCCGGTTCAGAAAATAAAACCTTATAATTTTTGATATTAGAACATTTTTTTATTTTTTTGTTTTTTTTTGCTTGACAAGAATTTTAGAATATTCTATATTTAGAATATACGCATAATTGTGATATGTTATATCACCAAGTAAGTAAAAAAATGGGGAAAATGAAAAAAGAGTTCTGTGCCGACGATGAAAATTTGAACAGAAAATGCAAGGAATTGGCTTATATTTTTAAGCTGCTGTCCAATCCGACAAGACTCGGAATTCTTTGTATTGTTGAAGGTGAAGAAGTCAGCGTAAACGATATATCTTCCGCCCTCGGAAAATCCCAATCTAACATTTCCCAACATTTAGCCGTTTTAAGAAATACCGCAATGGTCGATTACAAAAGAAAAGACAATAAGCTTTTGTATTATTTAAAAAATTCTAAAATAAGACAATTAATAAAAGACATAAAAGAGATCAAAGACGCAAAGGATTTTAAGGATATAAGAATATCTGACGATATCTTTCCTGAAACAGATGGCAGCACTGGTCCTTGAGCAGTACCGCTTCCATAGTTTAAAATTCAAATTTCCGCGTAGTGTTTTTTATTTTTTAGAAGGTTATTTTTTTGCTTCTGCAAAAAATAACCATGTTGGAATTATGTCAAAAATTAATCAATAAAATATCAAAAAGATCGACGAATACTTACGCCCTAAAAGTTGCGAAGCGACTTGATTAAAATATATAAATATGAGGAGGTATTTTAAATGAGTGAAGAAACAAAAAATCCTATCACAGAAAAGATTGAAAGCACCAAGGGGGGGCATTTTTATAAGGAAATCATGAAAGATTTCCGTATTAAAGAGTCCCTTCACGGTTGTTTGAATTGCGGAACCTGCGTGGCTAATTGTCCCGCCGCCGCTTTTTACGATTATTCCCCGCGTGAAGTCTGCCAGATGATAATCGAGGGCGACGAAGAGACGATAGAAGAGTATATGAAGGGCAAAATTTGGAATTGCGCCCAGTGCTATAGTTGCAAATACAGGTGTCCAAAAGAAAACTCAGCAGCGGATATCGTTATGGCTATGAGAGAGATTGCCGTTAGAGAAGGTCTTGCGGCAGAAGCGCTTGCAGGTTATACAAGAATTGCAAAATTGGTTCTTACAAGGGGAAACCAGTTAGCTCCCGATATGCTTTCTCCCGATGCATTTCCCGATTGGGGTCCCAGAATGATAGAGTTGTCATCCAAAAAAATGGAGATGAGAGAGGAACTTTTTGAAGGGTTTCCTGGCATGAATGTCGTAGATAGAGCATGGGCAGCCGAAGATTATACTATATACGAAATGCAAAAGATATGGGAAGAAAGCGGAGCGCTCGAGAAGGTTGGAACGGTGTTCCCCTTTTTAGTCGATATCGTTCAAGAGGATATGGAGGACAAGGCGGAAGAAATGGAAGCTAAAATTCAGGAAAAAAAAGAAAAATTGGAAGCGTCTAAAAAATAAAATAAACTATATCTAAAAAGACTAGGTTACCGCCGAAGCGGGTTGGGACAAGGTTAAAGTTTTATAAAAATATTATAAATTTTGGAGGGCATTATGTCTTATGAAATAAATGATGTCAAAACGGGAATAAACCATGGGAAAGGCATGAATTACCATGTTCACGATATAAGGGCGGAGATGAAAAAATTGGAAGAAGAGGGCGAGATTAAGATTGCCCATCTAATCGGTCCTTATAAAGAAGAAGAGGTTATGTACGGAATAAAAAAAAGGGTTCCTTTAGATATGCATTATCAGCATAAAAGCTGCGGACAATGCGCCAATCTTCCGGGGGTTCCAAGGTCGAATTTTTATTACAGGGATAAGCTGGGAATTAAATACTACAACGATATGCAGCAAACTTCCTGCACCGCCTGGAATTATCATGCATCAGGACTCGGCAATCTTGTTCAGTTAGCGTCCGTTGCCGCCAGAAACTGGCATAGGGCTTATGAAGAAGGCTATAATTTCACGATACACTGCGTTACAAGTTTCGGCAACTATCTTGAGATGAGGCATCTTCTTGTCGGCAATAAAGAACTTAGGGATTCCGTAAAGAAGGTTCTTGCAAAACTCGGGAGAGAACTTGTTATCCCTGAAGAAATTATTCATGACAGCGAAATTGCGTATGCCCTGAGGGATAAGATACTGGCGAGCGCCGATCCAAAAAGACTCGAAGGGATCAAAGGATTAAGGGCTGTCGAACATTACGGATGCCATTTCTTTAAGCAGGTATCGGACGATATTATCGGCGGAAAAAGACCGATAGTTGTCGGAGGTCTTGCTTCCACGCTGGGCGTTCAAATGGAAGAGTATTCAAAATGGTTTATGTGTTGCGGCTTCGGCTTCAGGCATATTCTTGTCAATAGGGAATTTACAAGGTCCGCTCAAAACATTAAGCTGAAAGCCATTAAACAAGAGGTAGATCCCGATATGATATTAGTTAACTGCACAGGCTGCGGAACAACTTTTGATAAAACGCAATGGATACAGAAGGTCGTCGGAGAAGATTATCATTACCCGGTTGTATTCTATTCCCAGCTTGCGGCGCTTGCTTTAGGCGCCCATCCGTTTAAAGAGGCCGGTTTAAACTTTCATGTAACGCCCGTCGAACCGCTTTTAGACAAGATGGGTATAGCATATAATTAAATATAAATATTAAATTATTAAATAAGGGGACAGACTTAAGTCCGTCCCCAAAACAACATTTAAAAAAGTAAAATTATATTCATTAAAGGAGGTATTTTAAGGTGAAAACTGTTTTGGTAATCGGCGGAGGAGTTACTGGACTTAAAGCTGCATCGGAACTTGCAGGAATGGGTTATAATGTTTCTTTGGTTGAAAAGGAAGATTATTTGGGCGGGCAGGTGGTAAAGCATAAATATTATAAGCTTGCACCGGATTTAAGACCGGCGGGAGATGTAATAGACCCTGTTATTAAAGCCGTAGAAAGTAATTCGAATATTAAAGTGCATAAGCATTCGCGCGTAGTAGCCGTTTCCGGCAACGCCCCCGAATTTAAGGCAAAGATAAAAAATTCAAAGGGCGAAAGCGAGGAGACTTTTGGGGCGATTGTCGTGGCTACCGGATTCGAACACTTTGACCCGATCGTAAAGCAAGAATACGGCTATGGGAGATTTAAGGATGTCGTCACAAATTCCGAGGTCGAAGAGATGCTTAATCCTAACGGTCCGACAAAAGGGGAATTAAAAAGACCGTCAGACGGTAAGGTTCCAAAAAAGATTGCAATCTTTCAGTGTGTCGGTTCCCGCGATAAGCAGGTAGGCAACCCTTATTGTTGCAGGGTAGGCTGTGTCGTTTCCACAAAGCAGGCAATAGAAATAAAGGAAAAATGTCCCGATTCTGAGGTTTATGTTTATTATATGGATATGAGAATGTTTGGAAGGGGTTGGGAAGAACTTTACGGTAAAGCCATGGAAGATTACGAAGTAATATTCACCAGAGGCAGGGGCGCGGAAGTTACGCTTAAGAATCAGCAGCTTTCATTAAGGGCGGAAGAAACCGTCATGAACAGGCCGATACAACATTCGGTCGATATGATTATTCTTGCGGCAGGAATTGCGGCGGGAGACGGAACGATAGATGCCGCAAAAGTTTTAGGCATTAAGCAAAACGATTACGGGTTTCTTGCTCCGAAAGATGATTTTTTAAGTCCCAACGAATCGTCTAAGGCAGGCATATATATTGCCGGCGCCGATAAGGGACCGTTGGACATCGAAAATTGCATAGTCGAAGGCGCGGCGGTTGCGGCAAAAGTGGCAAGCAATTTAAAAAATTAACGCTTAAAATTAATATTAATAATATAAATGGTTGATAATGTTAATAAAATAAGATTTATAAGGAGTCTATAATGGCAGAAAATACTGATAAAATGGTTATAGATGGTGTTGAACTCACAGGTATATGGAAAGAGTTTCTGCCGTCAAGAATATTATACGAGGATGTTACTACGGAATTTCTTGACGAGGTTAAGAAACTGCCCGGAGGTGCCACGATAGCTAAATGTTATCAATGCGGAACATGTACCGGAGGATGCACCCTTCCAGATTTTGTCGATAAATTTAATCCAAGGAGATTTATCGATTTGGTCAGGAGAGGGCATTACGATATATTAGTGAATGAAAATAAAGATTTAGTCTGGAAATGCGTTTCATGCCAAAGATGCACGCATAGATGCCCGAGAGGCGTTAATACTCAGGAAGTCGTCAGGGCTATCGCCAAATTCCTCGAGGATAGAAAGGTATTTGGAAAACTTACAAACGATGAGGCTTTCGATGAAGTCTTCATGGGAGAGGTTATAGAGGACGGAAGAATCGACGAAGTTAAAATAGTAAAAGATTTCTATTCCAAAACCGGAAGACTTAAGGACATGATGCGCGCGGACCAGCTTTCTTTAGGATTTAAGATGCTTACGAGCGGAAGGATTAAGTTATTCGGCGGGAAGATTAAAGACTGGAAGAAAGTTTCCCAAAGGTTAAAGGAGGAATTACAATGAAAATTGGATATTTTCCAGGCTGTTCTCTAAAAGGAATGGCAAGGGCTTACGATGAATCAACAAAAATTGTTGCGGAAAGCTTCGGCATAGACTTATTGGAAGTGGATGATTTTAACTGCTGCGGAGCCCTTGAAGCGAAAGGTTCGAACGAAAAATTATCTTATATGCTTCCCGCGAGAGTTATGGATTCCGCTAAAGGCAGATTTCATGTGGATGCCGTAGTTACGCCGTGCAACGGCTGTTACCACAGCCTTCTAAGAACCAATGCCGCTATGAATGAAAATGCGGATGCAAAGGGCAGCGTAATAAAATTCCTTAAAGATGTGGGATACGGGACTTACGAAGGAGATATAGATGTAAGACATTTTCTTGAATTATTTTATAACGAAGTGGGCCCGGAAAAGATTAAAGCCTCCGTTAAAAAATCTTTAAAAGGGCTTAAAGTTGCTTCTTATTACGGATGCCTGTATGAAAGACCAAAAACTATTACAAAAACAGGCTATAAAAGCAAAAGAGACGATTCAGAAAATCCGCATTTTCAAGACGATTTATTGAAAGCCACCGGGGCCGAAATAGTAGAATTTCAGGCCGCCGCTTCATGTTGCGGCGGGGCGCACGCATTACAGGACGAGTCCTTATCGGCAACTTTATCGGCCGCTATTTTATCGGCCGCCAAAGAGGCGGGCGCCGATGTTTTAGCATTGCCGTGTCCTTTATGCGGGGCGGCATTGGATATTAAACAACCGGAAATTATAAAGGCGCACGGGGAAAAGGCAAAACTTCCCGTCGTATATTTCACGCAGCTGATAGGGTTAAGCATAGGTAAATCGCCAAAAGAGCTTAAATTAACCGATCCTATATCTAATCCGATGAAAGTCTTGAAGGCTAAGGGGCTTGTTTAGTAAAAATTAAATCACGCATCACTAGTTTATAAAAAAATATTAAACTGCCTGTTTTATTTAATAAAGCAGGCAGTTTTTTTATGCCTTAATCCTGCGTTAGAAAATATTTAAATGTTCCTATTTTACGTAAATTCTGGATTCCCGCTTTCGCGGGAATGACAATGCAGAGATTGAGGTTTTAACCCAAAGGGTGTCCCAACCCGCTTCAGCGGGAATGACAATACAGTGATTTAAAATTTCACCTGTTGGGTGTCATTCCCACGAAAGCGGGAATCCAGAAAATTAAAATTCTATTGCAGGATTAAGGATGTATAATATGCTTGAGAATAAGACAAAATTATAGTATTATAAATAAAATTTTATAAAATTAAAAAATATAAGGAGGAAAATTTATTATGTCAAAACTTAATGGATGTGATATTCCCGAGCATTTGTATTACAGCGTCGAAAAACATGTATGGGGAAAGATCGAATCTGACGGCACGGCTACAATCGGAATGACAAGCGTAGCCCAAAGCTTAGCCGGCAAACTTTTGTATATTACCCCAAAAAAGGTCGGGCAAAAAATAGCTCAATTAAAGTCTGTTGCGACGGTCGAAAGCGGTAAGTATGTCGGCCCTGTTCCCGCTCCGTTTTCGGGCGAAATAGTTGCCGTTAACGAGGACTTAGTTAAAGATGTGTCCGCCATTAATACCGACCCTTACGGAAAAGGATGGGTTTGCAAAATAAAGCCGGCCGACGCCGAAGCGGATAAAAAAAATCTCCTTACCGGAAAAGAAGCCGTGGAGGCATACAAGAAAAAGATAGAAGCCGACGGAATTAAATGCGAATAATCTATATCAGTCGTAGGAGGACATATCAATGGCACTTTTTAATGAATGCAATATCCCTGAGGATTTATACTATGATATCGAAAACCAGGTATGGGGCAGAAAAAATGATGACGGGACTTTTACATTTGGTATGACCGACCCGGCTCAATCTTTAGCAGGCAAGATTCTTTATGCCGATGTAAAGGCTGTCGGAAAGATTATAAAAAAGGGCAAAAGCGCGGCCACTATAGAAAGCGGAAAATATGTCGGACCTTTTCCGATGCCTTTTTCAGGAGAAATAGTCGATATTAACCATGAATTGGAAAAAGATTCCCATATCATCAACATTGATCCTTATGGAAAGGGATGGATAGTAAAACTAAAGCCGCTTCCCGAATCATTGTCGGATATAAATTCTCTGCCCACTGGAGAAGAGGCGGTTAAATCGTATATAAAAAAATTGGAAGACGAAGATATAATTTGTAAAAAGAGATAATAAATAAATATGAGTTTTTATGAATTTAACGAAGATTTTAGCCTGGACTACTTAGAAGGATTTGAAATAAGAACGGTAAATTTTAATTCGGAAATGCACTTTTATGCCCCAAGCATAAAGGCTTACGAGACCGAGGATTTTAAAAATAGCAAGTCGGATTCCTTCCCCCCTTTTTCTATTACGGGCGAGGCCTGTTCTTTAAAATGCGAGCATTGCAATGCCGAAATTTTAAAATCGATGGCGCCGGTCGTAACAGAGGACAGTCTTTACGAAAGGGCATATTCTATTTATAAGTCAAACGGCCGCGGGTTTTTATTAAGCGGCGGTTCTAACAGCAGGGGGATAGTAGATATTCTTCCTTATATAGGCGCTATAAAAAGGATAAAATCAGATTTTAATCTTAAGGTTATAGTGCATTGCGGGTTAATTACGGAAGAGATAGCGGACGGGCTTTATAGCGCCGGCGTAGATTCCGCTATGCTAGACATTATCGGCGACGAGGATACTATCCGCAAGGTCTATCATCTCAACGCAACCGTTTTCGATTATGAAAATTCCCTTAAATTTTTGTCGGAAAGGAATATCCCATCTTCTCCTCATGTCGTAATAGGATTAAAACATGGAAAGATTGCGGGAGAGTACAACGCGATAGATATTATATCGCGCTATAATATTTCTTCCCTTGTGCTTGTCGGTTTTATGCCCATGCATAATACAAAGATGGAAAATATTACTCCGCCGCAACCCGAGGAAATCGGGGATGTTTTTTTATATGCCCGAAAAAAATTTCTTAGCACCCCCGTCCTTTTGGGATGCGAAAGGCCTTACGGTTTAAATAAATTTAAAATCGAGGAGTTAGCCGTAAAATCGGGATTAAACGGCATCGCATATCCTTCCGAAGGCATTATACCTTTTAGCATAAAATTAGGATTAAAG
>JAKBNN010000061.1 GCA_021831025.1 bacterium
GGCAGCCTGCCTTTAAAAGGCGGGGTCGTGGTTTCATTCACAAAAATGAACCATATTTTGGAAATAGACGAAGAAAATATGCTTGTTACCGTTGAACCAGGGGTTATAAACGCGGATTTAAAATCATATCTGGCGGATAAGGGATATTTTTATCCCCCCGATCCGGCAAGTTACGAATTTTCGACAATCGGGGGCAATGTTGCCGAATGTTCCGGCGGACCGGGCGCGGTAAAATACGGCGTTACGAAAGATTATGTTGCGGCTCTCGAAGTTATTACCGGAGACGGCGAAATAATAAATACAGGCTCAAAGACCGTTAAAAATGTTTCGGGATATAATCTTATCCAGCTTATGGTTGGCTCCGAAGGGACGCTGGGTCTTTTTTCCAAAATTACGCTAAAATTTTTATCCAAGCCGGATACAAATTCATTAATTTTAGTATCGTTTGACGATATAGACAACGGTTTTAATGCGGCCATTTCTTTGTTAAAACTTAGGAACAGGCCGTCAATGTTAGAATTTATGGATAAATCCTCGATCGAATCCGTTAAAAGTTATTTCAAAAGCGACATAATAAAAATAGAAGGGGCTTTCCTGTTTATTATCGAGGCGGACGGTTCTCGAATCGAGGTTGACAAGTCTATCGCGGAATACGAAAAGATATTAAAAGAATTTTTGCCGGTTTTTCTTTTTTCTTCGGGCAGCGAAGAAGAGAAAAGAGTTATGATGGAGGCAAGAAAGGCTATATCCCCGTCTTTAAGGAGGTATGGAGACCTGAAAATAAATAACGATATAGCCGTTCCGATAAATAAAATTACCTTTATGCTGTCTTTTATAGAGGAAGTGTCAAAAACATATAATATTCCTATAATAAATTTTGGACACTTCGGCGATGGAAATATTCATGTAAATATTATGTTAAATAAATATGACCCTGATATGATTAAAAGGGGCGAGAAGGCAAAATTTGAGATTTTAAAGAAAACGGTTGAAGCGGGCGGAAGCTTGTCTGGAGAACATGGAATCGGGCTGGAAAAAAAGGAGTTTATGAAATTAAAATATAACGATTACTACATGAATATTTTAAAAAATATAAAAAAGGTATTCGACCCGCAAAATATAATCAATCCCGGCAAAATATTTTAGGCATAGCATTACCAGCCCGCCAACCTTTCTGGATTTAGGTTAGTTTAAATTCGCTTTAAAATTTATATAATATAATAAGAGGTTTTTAAGTTTTGCAAGAAAACGATTTTTTAAATGCAGGTATAAAAAGCTATTTAAATTGCGTCCACTGCGGCAAATGCCTGCCCGTTTGTCCGACATATAATGTAAGCTTAAACGAGTTTTACAGCCCGAGGGGCAGGGTCCGGTTAATTTTAACCGATGATACAGATGTGATGCCATTAAAGGTTTCGAAGGTTGCGGAAGCCATGTCCACCTGCCTTTTGTGCGGAAGATGCGTTAAAGTTTGCCCGAACGATGTTAGAATAGAAGATTTGATAATAAACGAAAAGATTAAATTAAATAAGTTTCGGGATAACAAATTTTCGGTCTCCGCTATAACGCTTAAAGCCCTTAAAAATAAAAGGAAAATTTTATTAAAATCCGCCTTAAAAATTGCAAGCATTCCGCTCGTAAATCAACTTAGCCGCCGGTTCGCGCCGAATCCTCAGGGTAAAGCTTTCATCTCAGGCAGGGACTACCGGTTTAAAGCAGAAGGCGCAGACGCAAGCGGTAAAAGGGAGGAAATTAAAGCAGGTTATTTTAGCGGATGCGTATTTAACGGCATATACCCTCAAATATCCAGCGATACCGTTTCGTCTTTAATAAAAAACGGGGTTTCGGTTTTTGTTCCCGCAAATCAGGGCTGCTGCGGTTTGCCTTTTATATCGAGCGGAGACATAAAGTCGTTTAAAGACCTCGCTCTCAATAATGTCAATGCCTTTAAGGATAAGGATATAGATTATATAATTACATCCTGCGCATCATGTTCCTATTCCATAAATAGCCTTTATCCTTCGGATTTTAATGAAAATGACGAGGGTTATAGCGAAGTTTTAAATTTTTCAAAAAAATTGCTTAATATCTGGTCGTTTTTCAAAATCTTAGAAAAAAGAGGCGTTAATATAAAAACGGGGAAACTAAAAAAGGATACCGATGCGGTATTTCATATCCCGTGCCATCTTTCTAACCTGCCCGGATTTAAACCGTCGTCTTATAACGAAAGTTTAATCGGGGAAGCAGGGCTGATAGCAGATAAAATTAACGGCTTAAAATTAAAGCCGTTGAAACATAACTATTGCTGCGGCAACGGCGGCATGTTCAATATAAGGCATTACGATTTTTCCAAAGAGATAACGAGGCGAAAATTCGAGGAAATTAAAGAGGCATCCGCTCAAAACATTTTGACATCGTGTTCCGGTTGCATGTTTTCTTTAAGCGATCAAAGGGGCATTTTAAAAGAAAAAGATGCGATACCCGTGAATCACTTAATAAGTTTTTATGCGCGGAGTTTAAAAGAATGAGGCCGGATTTACCAACATGGTTACGGCGTTATTTACCTTTTCTATTTCCACAGGCAATGTTCCGGCAAATTCCCCGTCGCATTGGTAATATATTTTTTCGTTTTGCGCCGGATCCAAAGATGATATATAAATTTTATTTGCCTTTATGTAAAAATCAGGGTTATCTTCATATTTTTTGTAAAGCGTCAGTGATTTTAGTATAGAAAATATAGTCTGTATCCTGTTATTTACATCTTTTATCAATCTTATAGCGAACTTATCGTCTAAAGGCGAATTTTTAGGAAATACTTTAAACGGTCCGCCGTAATATCTTATATTCGAAACAATAATCTCTTTGGCATAGTGCAGTTCCCGCCTCTCAAAACCGTAAGCATTGGAATCTTCGGTATTACCGCTATCTATTACATTTAAAGATAAGTCGTAAAATTTATAATTTCCGGATATTTTTATTATATTGAATATATAGTTAAGATATTTTATAGAATTATTGTATATTCTTTTTTTGCTCTTTCTTATTTTTTCTTCCATACTTTTAACGATAAAGGCATCGAGGCCGATCCCGACCATGGCGATAAAATACTGCTCGTTAGCCTTTCCCAGATTTATTTTAACAGGTTTGTATTTGTGTATAATTTCGTTAAGCGCTTCGCCCAAAGAGTAAGGGGTTTTGTTTTCTAAGGCAAAAAGATTGACCGTCCCCATAGGCAAATGGGCGATTGGAATATCCGCGAAAACTAAATTATTTATAACATAGTTTAAACTTCCGTCTCCTCCGGCTACCAAAACCATATCAAAAAAATTCGCAAGATTTTTTTTGATAGGCCTTTCTATCATATTTAAAGCATATATCAGGATATTCTTATTTTTGAAAAAATTTAAAACATAAGACAGTTTTTCTTCGGAAAACCGTCCTGACTTTGGGTTATAAATAATTAAAACCTTCTTTAAAAAAATCATTTAATTTGTCGTTTAATTTGCCGGATCAGGCATTAGATAGGAATTAAGTTCATGAATTATTTAGTTCAATTTTATTGGAGCAATTAAATTTTAATAAAAAGAAAGAATATTTTCAAGAGATATGAATTCAAAGTACTTGAAAATCTAATTTATCAGGATTTGGGGCAACGGCGCTAATTTGACTTTATTATGGCGTTATAGTATAAATGTAATATAATATAAAGAATTATATACGAAAAACTAATTGGCAATATCTTAAGGAGATTATATGCACCACACAAATACGGGTATCTTTAATAAAAAGGTTTATATACCATATATGTCTGACGCCGCCTACGCTTTAAGCGCGGCATTTAGAAGATGCGGCGTGGATTCCGAAGTTATGGACGAACCGGATGAATCAACGCTCGATTTTGGCCTTAAATTTACTAACGGTAACGAATGCATGCCGTGTTTCGTGACTACGGGGGACATTATAAAAGTTATCGAGAAACCGGGTTTTGACGCCAAAAGATCCGCCTTTTTTATGCCCACCTCGCCGGGTCCGTGTAAATTTGGCCAGTATAACAGGCTTCATGAGTTAGTGTTAGATAATATGGGATATAATGAAGTTGAATTTTTAGTTCCAAGCGCCAAGAAATCATATACGGATTTTGTCGGAGATAAGGCTGTTCTTTTCAGAAGGGTTGCATGGCAGGGCTGTCTTGCCATAGATACTTTAGAAAAGGCCCTGTACAGGGTCAGGCCTTATGAAATCAACAAAGGCGATGCCGCACTGGCCTATAAGGAATGCATGAATTTAGTAGTTAATGCGGTAGAAAACGGGGATGATATATATGATATAATGAAAATATGCGCCAAAAAGTTTGAGGAAATTCCAAGAAAAGATGTGAATAGGCCTCTTATAGGCGTTGTCGGCGAAATATTTTTAAGATTAAATAAATTTACGAATAATTTTACGACGGAAAAGATAGAAGCGCTCGGAGGGGAAGTCTCCGTCGTTCCTACTTACAAGTGGGTAACTTTTACCACTCATGAATATGCCGTAAACGCGTTTAAAAGTAAAAAAGTAAAGGATATCTTTTTAAGTTTCCTTGTAAATTATTACCAGAAAAAGGATGAGGCGAATATGTTCAAGCCTTTTAAAAGGCTGCTCAGGAACCATAAAGAAACAGACATCAAGGAAATACTTTCCTATGCAAGGAAATATCTCGATTTATCGCTGGGAGGGGAAGCTATTCTGACGGTAGGCGAATCTATAGATTTCGCAAAAAAGGGATATTCGGGAGTTGTCAGTATTCATCCTTTTCATTGCATGCCGGGTTCTATCGTGCAAACTATATCGAAAAAATTCAGGGAAGACCTTAATAATTTTCCATGGATAAATTTATGGTTTGATGGTCAGGAAAGCACCAATTTAATGCTCAGGTTGGAAGCTTTTATGCATCAGGCTAAACAGTGGAGGGGGGTTAAAAATGTTTTTTCGGAGGCTGCGTAGATATAGTTTCACAATATTAATTTTGATTTTTTTTACGGCTCTAACCGGTAATTTATTTGCAAAACAGTCTTATGCTTACCGCAATAATAAAAAAAGCAAAAGCGGTTCCATTGTCGAACAGCTTTTTAACAAGCTTAAGCCAAGCGTTGTGCATATCGAGGTATTAGGGGTTACAAGGCTTAAAAACGGCGCTATAATGCCGGAGGAAGACATCGGGACGGGGTTTTTTATAAGCAAGAACGGTGATATTCTTACTAATTTTCATGTTATCGGAAACGCCGGTAAAATTTACATAAGTTTTTTAAAATATAAGGATATAAGGGCAAACGTTATAGGAACCGACCCGTCATCCGATATAGCCGTCATTCATATTAATCCTGACGGCAAAACAATCATTCCTGTAATTATGGGAAATTCAGACAATTTAAGGGTCGGCGAACCGGTTATGGCTATCGGTAACCCTTACAATCTTTACCAAACCGTTACCACTGGAATAATCAGCGGCCTTAAAAGGTCTCTTTTTTTTCCTTCGGCAAGATTTTACGGAAACATAATACAAACGGATGCTTCGATTAACTTTGGAAATTCGGGCGGACCGTTGGTAGATTATGGAGGGCGCGTCATCGGCATAAATACCGCAAAACTTGCAAATAACGCTCAAAATATAGGATTTGCCATTCCGATAAATCTTGCGAAAAAAAATATACCGGAGCTGATTAAATACGGAAGGGTGATAAGGCCGTGGCTTGGAATAGAAGCGATAAAATTAACCGAAAGCCTTTCCACGCTTCTCGATATTAAGTATGTTAAAAAGGGACTTTTAGTCGAGAAGGTTTTTTCAGGGAGTCCTGCTTTTAAAGCCGGTCTTGTGGCAGGGGACAGGATAATTGCAATGAAGAATATTACTTATGTAGTCGGCGGAGATATTATAACAAGGATAAACAACAAAAAGGTTTATTCGTTTTCCCGCCTTGAAGAGCTTATAAATACATTTGCTCCCGGACAGGTTATCGTTCTTAAGGTGCATAGAGGCAAAAGTGTCAGACTTGTTAAGGTCAGGCTGTCAAGCATGCCTTAATTTAAATATGTTATTTTAGAGGTTGTATGCCATGTTTTTAACGGAAAAGAAAGATGCTAAAGAGATAGACGAAGCATTAAATAAATATAAGAGGATAGGCATTGTGGGCTGCGCCTCCTGCGCTTCCGTTTGTTTGACCGGGGGGAGCAAAGAGGTTAAGGAAATGGAAAAGCATCTGGTAAACATCGGAAAAGAGGTTCCATTTACGATTTCGATAGATGAGCCTTGCGACAAAAGGGTTTTAAAGGAAGATATCCGCTTTGTGGAGGACGAACTTGCGGATACCGAAGCAATTTTAGTATTATCATGCGGTACAGGGGTTCAAACTATAGGCGAATATACAGATAAAAAGGTTGTAACAGGAGTCGATAGCAGGTATATTGCCCAAACGGAGCATATCGGAGAATATAATGCCTTATGCGGCGGGTGCGACGAGTGCAGGCTTAATTTTACAGGCGGCGTATGTACCGTCACCCTGTGCCCCAAGGGATTATTAAACGGTCCTTGCGAAGGGCATAACGGCATTAACTGCGAGGTTGCAGAGGAGAGCAAATGCGTGTTCATGAAATCTTATGAAAATATGTCTAAGTTTTTTGAGGAAGAAAATCTTAGCCGGATATTCAGCCCAAGGGATTATAGCAGGACAATAAAGCGAAAAATTTAAGTTTTCGATAAAAAAACCGGATATTTATAAATATAAAATTAGATATAATAGACAGATAAAATACCAATATAACAACAACGATACAATGAAAATAATACCGCAAATTGAGACCCCTGCCGGCGAAAACTATATAGATTTTGAAGAAAATTTAAGCAAGCTTATAGAAGGCATAAAATATAAAGGTAAAAAATTTGGATTAAACGGGGCTGGGGCTGGAGATGCGATAGGTTCTTATTCCGTCGTTATAGAGCAGAATTTTGGAATAAACGCGCTATTATTATGCAATGATTTAAAAAATAGGCATAATAATAATCTTAATATAATTTATGCTTTTAATATGAGGGATAAAAATAGGGTTGCCATTTTATCCGATTTGATAACGTTTGAACAATTAGGGCTCAAAAATATAATTATATCGGAAGGCTTACATCCTTTAAAAACAGTATTTTATGCCGCAAAACCCGTCTATGATATAGATGTTTTAGGGTTAAGTTCGATTATAAAAACAGGTTTCCCGCTTCTTAAGGACAATGATTATGTGAATAATTTTAGTCTTTTCAATCTTGGGGTTGTGGTAGGCATATCTACCCCGGCGGATTTTTTGAAAATTAAGAAACTTTCTAAAATAGGGGTTGACAGGTTTATTATAAATTATTTTGGAGATAATCTTGATATAAATATTATTAATTACATAAAAGCCGAAAAAAAGCCTGTCTTTATATTCATCAACGAATCTAATGTAAAATCTACCTTAGAAGAATTTATAAAAAAGAATTTAGAATTAAATGTGGATGGAATTATAATAAAAATATTAAATGAAAAGTCGAATATATTTACGCAGGATTAACAGGATTAATAATAATTAAATATGAGCAAGGGTAATTTATTTATAAGTGGAAGACAGGGCGATAAAGGTATAGTGCTTGGAAACGAAGCCATAGCCAGAGGAGCATTGGAAGCAGGAATCGGTTACGCGTCCATGTATCCCGGGACTCCGGCCTCTGAAATTATTGCGGCGCTCGATAAAAATAAGAATGATATCGAAAACTTATATACGGAATTTAGTTTAAATGAACATATATCGCTTCATGGCGCAATCGGCGCTTCATGGTCGGGCATAAGGTCGCTTTGCGCTATGAAAAATGTCGGACTTAATGTTGCAAGCGAACCGGCCCAGTTTTTGTCCTATACGGGCGTTAAAGCGGGTTTGGTACTTGCGATAGGTTCCGACCCCGGCGCCCCAAGCAGTTCAAACGAACAAGATGACAGATGGTATAGCCTGCACACCTATATGCCTATAATAGAGCCCTCGAATATTCAGGAGGCAAAGGATTTTACCAAAGAGGCATTTAATATATCGGAAGATTTTTCTTTCGGCATTATGTTGATGGCTCCGTCAAGGCTCTGTCATAATGCTGGAGCGCTGCATTTTGGCGATTTAAGGGACAGGTCTGATATTAAGGGGAATTTTGAAAAAGACCCTGAAAATTACCTGAATCTTTTTAATATGGCCGTCAAAAACCATAGCAAATATTTGGAAAGGCATAATCTTCTCAAAAAATATCTTGAAGATTCACAATTTAATTATACGGTGCTGCCTGATATTAAAAATGCCGGGCCAAAAATAGGCTTTATATCTTCCGGCGTAATTTATGCGCATTTAATAGAGGCGCTGGATATATTAGAAATTTATAATCATAAGATTTTAAAACTTGGATTTACTTTCCCTATCCCCGATAAACTTATAAAGAATTTTTTTGAAGGGCTGGATAAAGTTGTTATTGTCGAAGAAGCTGAAGGATTTTTGGAGTTTCAAATTAAAAAAATAGCTTATGAAATAGGTTTCAGAGGCGAGATTCATGGAAAAGACATATTTAAAGCAACGGGAGAATTAACTTTAGACGATGTCATTATAGGAACGGGCAAATTTTTAGAAAAGACCCCGCCGGCATTTTTTGATTTTGCCGTTAAAAAGTCGGAAGAATTGAAGGAAAAATTACCCCAAAGGTCGGGAACATTTTGCATCGGGTGTCCCCATCGCGCAACAATTTACTCTATTCTTAAGGCTGTGGGATTTTCAAATACGGATGCTAAAGACAGGGATGCGGTTATAGCAGGGGATATTGGATGTTATACGCTCGGTCTTTTGCCGCCTTATAATGCAATGGATTTTCTTACCTGTATGAATGCGGGTCTTGGAATAGGGCAGGCAATAAGCCGTTTTGATAAAAAGAAAAAGGTTATTGCGCTTGTCGGCGATTCGACTTTTTATCATTCAGGAATTCCCGTATTGTTAAACGCCGTTCAAAATAATGCGGATATCCTTTATATTATCCTTGATAATAGCTGGACCGCTATGACGGGGCATCAAAAGACGCCGTCAACCCAAAAGGATATAGACGGTACTTTATCTAATAATCCCGTGAATTTAAAGGATTTAATTAAATCGCTCGGCGTAAGCTACATTAAAAGCCTTGACCCGAATAGCGTAAAAAGATTCGCGTCCTCGGTAAAAAGCGCCCTGAAAGAGCCCGGGGTTAAGGTGCTTATTGCCAAAAGGGAATGTATCCTGCAGGAAGTCAGGAGAAATAAACTTATTCAAAAAGCAACGAACGCAAAAATTGAAACGGCGGAGTCGCTGTACGAAATTCAAAAATCAAGGTGCGTAAAGTGCAACGAGTGTTTTGTCGAACTTGCCTGTCCCGCCATTATTCCTAAAAAGGACGACAATGAAAACGGCGAGTATTATTATATCGACCCTGCTTCATGCGTAAGATGCGGCGTATGTTTCGAGGTTTGTCCGAACAGCGCAATCCGCAAGGTCGAATTTGATTTAAAATCAGAATTAAATAAAAAGATTGATAAAACAAAGTTGGCCGGAATACAGGTTCAGGTTTGATAAACTGTAAATAAACCGTAATTAGTTTCGTTAATAAATAAATCTTCTTATTGCTAATAAACCGTTAAATGAAAAGATTTAATATCGCGATAGTCGGTCTTGGCGGTCAGGGTATTATAACGATGGGGACCGTTTTAAAGAACGCGGCGCTTAACTCCGATTTGCAGGATGTATCCGGTTCCGAAAGAAGGGGCGGCGCCCAGAGGGAGGGATATGTCGAGACATTTGTTAAATACATTTTTTATGAAGATAATTCCGAACTTAGAGATCCCAAAAAAAATATGCATTCCCCGATGATAGAGTCCGGCGGCGCGGATGTTTTAATATCCTTAGAGCCGCTAGAAACATTAAGGGGGGCCTGTTATTTAAACAGGAATTCAACCGTAATTTTTAACGAAATGCCGCACCCCCCTATCAGCGTGAGGATGGGGCAAACCTCTTATCCTGAGCTTTCTTATATTACTTATGAACTGGAAAAAATAACCGGCAAGCTCTTCTTTTATGATTTTGACGAAATTTCTCTTGGTAATTTTAATTCACTTACGCAAAGAAATATTATTGCTTTGGGCGTTTTGTTTACTAAAACCGATATGCCGATAAGTAAAGTTGTGATAGAAAATATCTTATCGGCGGGCAAGGGAGCTAAAGATAATTTAGAGGCATTTCATATAGGGCTAACCCTTTAGTTTTCTGACCATTTTTCCAATTTAATGTATCGATATCATATAGTAATAATAAGTTTTAATAGCGGCG
>JAKBNN010000005.1 GCA_021831025.1 bacterium
TAGAAGCCGTGATAAAACTCGTCAATACGCCTTATCTTTTACATGTGTTTATCATAGCTCGAGCTTACAATAAGATTGCGGAAGGCTTAATACCTTCAAATAGGCTTAATATTCCTATCGCGGGCGGGAATGAAGAAACTAATAAAGATGAGCAAGAAAAAGAGAAAAGAGGAGTAGAGAAGGAAGAACGGATGGAAAAAGGGGCAGATAAAGCTAATAATAATATTGAAAGAAAAATTAGCGGGGTCCAGTGATATATAATTTCATAAATAAAATAATAATAAGAGGGTTTGATTATGTTCACTTATAAAGGCGGTGATGTTACGAGAAAGAAATTAGAAGAAGCATTTGATTTATTCGTTCAAATCGAAATCGATTATAAGGAATCAGTGAAAGAAGCGCAATTAGAAGGCCGGAGGCCGCCTTTGTTTAAGGAAGTCGAGAATATATATTCCACCGTAGAAACAGCATACGAGGCGGTTAAACAGTTTGCAAGGCAGATTCAGCCTAACGATTTATCAAGCATGCAAAGGGTATTTTACGACATCGTGAATTCGGAAGACGACCCTTTTAGGCGCACCGTAATAAGCGATTATTTAACGATTGAATGGGACGGGATAGGCGATTGGAGAAAATAACCTTTTTATGTTATAATATAACAGTAATTTATTAGGAGTTCAACATTATGCAGAGTGAAGAAATCTCTATAAAACTTAGAAAGATTGACGAATTAAACGCCGAGGTATCTGAATATAAAGCTGCCGCTAAAAATCTCGCCCTTAAATTGAAAGATTTTTATAGAGTGCAATCGGTGTATTCCACCAATGCGATAGAGGGCAATACGCTTACCGAAAGCGAAACCAAAGTGGTGATAGAAGAGGGCATAACTATAGGCGGTAAAAGCTTAAGAGAGCATATCGAGGCGATAAATTCCGCCAAAGCTTACGATTTTATATATACGCTTTTAAATAAGGAGATAACCGAAAGCGATATTCTTGAATGCCATAGGCTCGTTTTATCAAAGATAGATAACGAAACGGCAGGAAAATATCGTAAGGAGCCTGTATTTATAACCGGCACGGAATTTGCGCCACCTCCTTACGGTAAAATTCCCGACCTAATGGAAAAATTCATAAAAAAACTAAACGATAAACCTAAAGAACACTCCGTAACCAAGGCAGCGGTTCTGCATGCCGAGTTTGAATCCATACATCCTTTTACAGACGGAAACGGGAGAACCGGGCGGTTCATAACAAGCCTCGAACTTATTAAGGATGGGTATGTTCCTTTTATAGTTTATCCGGTTCAAAGGGTAAATTATATAAATAGCTTAAAAACTTATCAGAATAAAGGCGATAGTTCCGAAATAAGAAAATTTATGGTCGAGAATGTTTATGAAACGACTAAGTCGCTACACAGGTTCTTACGAAACTCCATAAAAATAGAGCCTGACGCCTTTACCCGGGATATTAATAAAGAACAGGTTAAAAGGAAGTTCGGACGGTAAGAGAAAATAACCATATTTTATGCTATAATTAATTTATGGAAACTATAAAATATTATAAATTAAAAGATTTGCCATTTAGTAAAAGATATTTCTGGTCTTATGATTTTAATAAGGCTGAGTTGCCTTTATCTAAAATTATGGAGCAGTTAATAAGATACGGCCGTTTTGCGGATCATATAAATCTTTTTAGAGTTTTTCCTTATAGCGACCTTGAGAGGGTTTATTATAAGGAAATCCGCCCAATCATGAGCGGCGAGAAATCTTTTCGTTCTTATATTCCGACAAAAGGGGATACAAAGAATATTAATTATATGGATTTTTTATTTGGAGTTTTTAAAAATGTGGCTGCCTGAAACCGAAAAAGTATTAAATATTTTAAGCAAAGAAGAAGGCATTAAAGATTATGTGTTCGTCGGTGGGTCAGCCCTGTCATATTATCTTAATCACAGGCTGTCCGAAGATATAGACCTTGCGAGTCCTAATGAATTTTTGAAGATGGATGGACATATAGATAAAATAATGAGCAATATTTTTAATAAAGGATTTAATGTGGAAGAGAGCGTGGAATCTTCCGCTCATTCGGCGTCTAAACTAATATTTTATATTAATGATGTTAAAGTGGAATTTTGGGCTTCAATTGAGAATAATTTCTTATCCACAGAAAGAACATCTCTTAAAAATAATCTTAACATAGCAAGTCTTGATACGCTAATCGGCATGAAAACGGCTGTAATACATCACAGAGAAGTTATAAGGGATTATTACGACCTTTATGTTATTACAAAAGAATTTGGGTTAAAAAAAGCCATTAATGAAGCAGATAGGCTGTATAACAAGAAAGTGGACGGACGTGAATATTTTAAATTCGATGAAACTGATTTTTTCAAATATGCAGTTAATCTTAAAGGGGTGGAAAGCGAAGGCGTCGATTCGGAATTAGCGCCAAAATATAAAGTAAATAGAAGACAAATTGAAAGTTTTTTAAGAGAAGAAATTGAAAAATATGCAATAAATAAATTTAATAGAATAGAAAAAGAGTTATCTCAGCCAAAACCCGAAAATAATCCTTCCATAATGCCGGAATCAAATACCCCCAAGCAGGACGACTTTACCCGGGACCTCGAGTCCAAACAAACGCATAAACGGAAGTTCGGGCGGTAAAATATGTTATAATTAACTATTATGGAAAAGATAAATTTTATTTTTTTAAATGATTTTATAACCCCTACACCTGAGACACTCATTGATATTATTAAAATAGACCGCCTCTGCAAATACCTTTTCGGAGAGTTTATTCTTAATGCCGAAGCCGTTAAAGAATCTATGTCTATAATTAATAATCCTGTTATCAAAGAATCTCTCGAAAAAGCCGCCACGTACTACTATGCTTTTAAATATATATTCTACGATAATAAATATTATGGCGGAACCCCTAATAAAGAACTTGAAAAATTAGTTGATGACGGGCTTATTATGCTTAAAACTCCCGGAACGGTAAAATTAAAAGAATTTAAAGAGAATAGAATAGTATGGACGAAAATTCTGCACAAGATTCCATTGAAAGAGTTAGGAAACTCGTAAGTTTTTTATCCAAAAATACCGATAAAAATATCGAAGTTATAGTGGTAGGCGGAACGGCTATGTCTTTTTACGGAGATTACAGAACCACGTCGGATATCGATGCGGAAATATTAAATTGTCCGGAGGATTTATACAAAGCTTCGCTCGAATATTTAAAAGAAAATAAAATCCAATTTAACATCGACGAAGATTTTAACAGTTGGGGGATGGTGCCGATGCCTTCAGGTTATAGGGAGAGGGCTACTCTAGTTTATAAAGAAAGCAATGTTATCGTAAAAACTCTCGAACCCATCGACTTTATTATTTCTAAGTTGAGAAGGGGAGCGGATGTAGATATTAACGACGCCGAGAAGATTGCATCCCGTAATAATATTTCCGAAAAAGCGATAAAAGAAAGAGTATCGGAAATAGAATTTATAAAAACCGAGGAAACTTTCTGGTTTAAGCAGAGGCTCGAGAGTTTTATTAACGAAAAAATAGCGATACTAAAAAATAATATCAAACCTAAATCCCAAACCCCCAAACCCGACGACTTTACCCGGGACCTCGAGTCCAAACAAACGCATAAACGGAAGTTCGGGCGGTAAAATATGTTATAATTAACTATTATGGAAAAGATAAACTATAAAAACAAAGACGAAATTCTTCAAATATTAAAACAGCATAAAGAAGAACTTTATAAAAAATACGGCGTAGAAGAGATAGGACTTTTCGGTTCTTTTGCAAGAGGCGAGGAAACGGATAAGAGCGATATCGATATCTTAGTGGAATTTAAAAATCCGGTTAGCCTTCTTTTGGTTTCTTCTCTAGAAATTTATCTATCCGATTTGCTTGGTATCAGGGTCGATTTAGTTAGAAAAAGGAATATCCGAAAAGAACTGAAAGATAATATTTTAAATGAGGTAGTAAATCTATGAAAAGGGATTTTAAATTATATTTAGAGGATATTATTAAATACATAGATAAAGCTGAACAATACACTGAGAATCTTACTTATGAAGAGTTTTTTAAGGACGGCAAAACTATTGATGCAACGATTAGAGCCATTGAAGTTGTCGGAGAAGCAAGCAATAAAATTCCTGAAGATATAAAAAATAAATATCCTATTCCATGGCGGGAGATAACTAATATGAGAAATAGAATTATACATGGCTATTTCGATGTAGATGTTGAAGAAGTGTGGACGGCGGTTAAAAAAGATATGAAAGAATTAAAACCGCTTATACAAAAAATAATAAAAGACTATTCTTTAGAAAATAAAGTCAATGAGCAAAACCATGGTTCCAAACCGAAACCTGAATCCCAATCCCCCAAGCCGGATGCCTTTACCAGGGACCTCGAGAACCGGCAAACGGTTAAAAGGAAGTTCGGCCGGTAAGAGAAAATAACCATATTTTATGTTATAATTAACTATTATGGAAAAGATAAACTATAAAAACAAAGACGAAATTCTTCAAATATTAAAACAGCATAAAGAAGAACTTTATAAAAAATACGGCGTAAAAGAGATAGGACTTTTCGGTTCTTTTGCAAGAGGCGAGGAAGCGGCTAAGAGCGATATCGATATCCTGGTTGAATATAGAGAAAACATAAAGAGAACTTTATTCGACGAAGCTAAACTTATAGGCGAACTTGAAGAAATACTGAAAAAAGAAGATATAGATCTTGCCGTTAAAAAGAATTTAAATAAATACTATAAAGATAATATTCTAAAAGAGGTTTTATATGCCTGAAAAAACGGTAATGAAATATTTAGAAGATATAAGAGATTATTCTCAAAAGGCAATTAATTATTTAAATAATATAACCTATGATGAGTTTCTCAAAGATAACAAAACGATAGACGCTACAATTAGGACTATTGAAGTTATTGGAGAAGCTGCCACTAAAATTAAAAATATGCCGAATTCATCTGATTTTTTTGAAAAATACAACTCTGTTGATTGGAAAGAAGCCGTAAGAATGAGAAACAGGATTATACACGGATACGAGGATATAGATTTAGAAATTGTATGGAATACGGTAAAAACCGACTTTCCAAAACTTAATAACAATATAGAAAACGTGATAAGAGAAGAACAAAAAATTACCCAAATACCCCAAACCCCTAATCCCGAAGCCCCTGCCCAAGATATCAAGAACCAGCCGAAGCCTACAATAAAATTTCGCAGGTAACCTTACAAAAACCCCCGCATAAAACTACAAAAACGGATACATCGTAAAAATAATATACCCGTTAAACCTTTTATAATAAGGTTTATACGGCATTAGCCTTTTGCTTTGGGAGCAGGGTGTCGGAGGTTCAAATCCTCTCGCCCCGACCATATTTATTAGCTTTACTGTTTTCATAAAAATCTATTTTTAAAAACTGTGGTAATTTTTGTGGGTAGGTTTAATTATTATTTTATCTATTATCTTATAGAGTTCTGCGAGCTGAATCCCCCATGTCTAAAGCCAGGGGCTTGCGCGGCAGATTTGGTCAACGCTAAGCATAACCTTCCGGTTGCGGATTAGATATATTTTTTTTCGATAAGTTCTATCGAAATAATAGAATTTTGCATATTTAAAATAATTGCTGCGTATTCCGTTTTAATCGAACACTAAAATCAGCAATTAATCCCTTTATATTTTTTATACAATACCGTTAAGTTTAAGTCAATGAAAATATCCAATATTTAATATCTAATGGAGGATTAGAAGGGAGGGAGTGGCCTTCTAAAAAATTCCGCCGCCGAGGTAATTTTTCAAGACTTAACGGCTGCCATATTCTTCTTCAGAGATTCTCTTGACGAGCTTTATCTGATAGGCATTATACACTATCGAAGCGAGTGGCGGCTGAAAGTCGTCCGTTGCACCGATAGATTAGGCAATCTTTTTCCCAAAAATTAGAGGAATGCTCACATATTGGTTCATTTTCCTTGCATGCATTACCCTGATAAGTTGAACTGCTTTGTCGGGTTGTGGTTTCATTTCAACGATTAAAGGAAATTCTGGTACGGTTGCTCTTTCAACCGATACCAGTTGCGCGTTACACGAAGAGCCATCATCCAACTTGATGTCTTTGTTAAAACCTGTGGTGCACATTGGTCCTGATTTGTACGTAAACGTAACCTCGCCTTCTTGATTCTTTACCAAAAAAAGGTAATGCGATATCGGTTCCATATAATATTCGGCATGGCACTCCACTATCGTGCTATCGCCTTCGGCGTAGCAATATGCACGTAGATTATGAAACTCCTGTGGTCCCGGAGAAAATGCGTTCTTCCCTTTCGAAACATCGACAATATTCCCGCAGGTCCCGTCCCCTGCCTATCAGTAAAGGGATTTTCCTGCGGGAAAAGTAAAAAATTTTTAGAATGCGTAATGCACGCCTAACTGCAAGCCGTACTGATGCGTCATAGAAGACGGTTCGTAAAGGTAGAGGTTCATATTTGAATGTTTAAAAAACAGAGCCGAATAATAAACGTCGCCGACTAAAGAAAGGCTGTTATTAAGTCTGTATCTTGCACCTTCAGCGACCGTATATCCGTTTTCCCCGCCGAGATTAAACTCAAAATTGGGATAGGGATAGAAGAGATGTTTAGTCGTAGCCGTGCCGCTAAAACCACTTAAATATTCTACCTTGAACGCATTGGAAACCTTAGGATTAAAGGCATAAATATTCTTATAGGTCAGGCTCAGGTATTTCACTTGGTAAGTCTCGTCATACCCGGTCGCGCCATTGCTAAAAGACGAATTTGCCGCCATCCAGCTATGCGTCATATCGCCCAACGACAAGTAAAGCTCGTTCTGCATAAGCCCGTTCATAAGCCTTGGGTCTATACCAGCGCCGACGGAGAAGTCGTTTAAAGAATAATGAACCGTGCCGGTCGTTGGCGTTCCGCCCTGAGTTTCCCCCGTATATTTTGCGGGGACATAGCCCAATGAACCTCTTAACGACAAAAGAAACAAGTTGTTGTGATAATTAAATCTCTGCGCTAACGAGTAATTGGTCCCCGAGTCCGAGTCCGAGAATCCAGGCCCAGCCTCGCTATACGCGAAATGTCCTATGCCTACCTTAGTTGAACTCGTCCAGTAGGTATAGCCGTGAGCGTAGCTCGATGCGGCAAAGGTTAAACTTAAAACTAAAGCAAAAGCTAAAGATAAAATCTTTTTCATTTTTTAAATCCCCCGTTTAAATTAAATTTTAATTTAAATTAATTTTAACTCCCGTTCACATATATAAGGCAAAATTCGAGATACTTAATTTTTTTCTATTTGAAATAGCATATTATCTATCGCTTTATATTTTTTGTTTAGATAATTTCCCATAAGCCACCTGCCTTTTCTGGTTATAAAATAAATTTCGGTAAACCCGTGAAATACGCTTTTATTAGAATAAGGTAGGATTAAAGCCTTTTTAACGACCGACGGTATTCTCAAAGGCGGAGTTTGCAATTGGAACATATATTTATATAAAGCCTCCCGCATAGGAATAAACCCTGCCTGCTTTTGTAAAATTCTCATCTCCTTATTGTTTTTTATAACCGTCACCGCCGGCGTATATTCGTTACATGATTCCGTATGTTTTAGTGAAACCGGACAATTTACCCTTTTTTTCTTCTTTTCTCTTCTTCTTGTTCCCAGTCCTTGATTAGCGCATTAGCGGTCGCTACGGACAATTTAATAAATAAAGTAATGCCTATTACGACTATTGCCAAAAATATTACTATGTTTATTATCATTTCTTTTTCTCCTTCCCGTATCCCTCTTCCTTGGATACATTAACTTACCCGTTATAAACGCCCCAATGACATTTTAACACCTCTATTGTATTTATATCTCATTTATATTATATATTAAAAGTCAAAAAAGTAACCAATATTGTCAAGTTGCTATTTAAAAATAAGGGGATTCGGGGATTGCAAGGTTTTTGAGTGGTGGGCTGTCCCGGGATCGAACCGGGAACCTACTGATTAAGAGAGAAATTTAAACGATTTAACAAATTCAATAATCACAAGCAACGGCAGACAGACGCTTGCTTTTCAGGCTTTTATATTTTATATTAAATTATCTTATTTTCTACCGTTTTTTAAAAAAATCTTTACCGAAACTTTACCGCAAAAAAGATTAAATGTTTTTAAAAGATATGATATTATGATATAATGTTATTTAATAATAGTTTTAAAAGAGGTTTTAATATATGAGAACAAGAAAAATAATAGACCTTTCCGTAGAAGAATTTCGGGTTTTTATATCCGATACCGTAAATACGGCAATGCAGGATTCGATAGAGGATTTCATAGCCCTTTCAAGTGATAATTATCTGAAGTCTATCAAAGAGGCGCGGGAAGAATACAAAAAAGGAAAAGTTAAAACATACGAAGAAGTTTTTAATGTATAAAATCCTTTTTACACACACAGCTTTAAAAGATTTACAAAACATCAACAAAAGCACGCAGAAAAGAATTGCCGCAAAACTCAAAGAGTATTCAACAGCGCCGCTCAAATATTCCAAAAAACTTATAAATTCAAATCTTGGGTCATATAGATTCAGAATAGGCGATTACAGGGTTATATTTGACATTGAAGAAAATAGTATTGTAATTTTGAGAATAGGGCACAGAAAAAATATTTATAAGTAATCAAACTTCAATTACATTTTAAGCAGTTGCTTTTTACTGTCCGCCGAGCGGACACTTTAAAAATATATATTCAATAAATAAACGCTTTGATAAAAGGAGGGAATATTTTATGTATGTGAATACGGCGACCGGCGAAAGAATTGTTAGGATTATTCTGGGAACAATCTTTTTAATAGTCGGTTTTTTTATCTTATTCAAATTAAATTGGGTTTTTGCGATTGCAATATTCCTTGTACTGTTTGGCATTTTTACTTTGTTTATCGGGATTAGCGGGTTTTGCCCTGTATATGCCTTATTTGGGATTTCAAGGGCGAAGAAGAAAATAGAAATCAGATTAAATAAAGGGGAATTGTAATACATCTCATAGTATGACGATAAAATTTAGATAAATGGTGACTACCCTGTATTCTTTTTAAAATCCAGCCGTTTTTTTCAAGTATTTTGCATAATTCCTTGCCAGTTAAAGACTTCATACGACAAGCTCTAATAACTCGTCGGGAGCAGAAATTTTTTTACCGATTTCCTCGGTATAGACTTCTAACCAGCCGGTAATGGCTTCTTTAAGATTTGATTTTAATTTTTCTAAGTTGTCGCCTTCGGTGACGCATCCGGAAAGAGCCGGAACTTCAGCCCAATATCCGCCCTCTTTGGCTTCGTGAAGAACAGCTTTAATCATCATAATAAAAACCTTCTTTTAAATTTATTTGTTTATATTTTAAGTTTACAGGATATATGAAATTTTTTCAAATGGAAATATTTTTTAACTGTCCGCTCAGCGAACACTTTAAACCCGTTTAAAATCCGCATAAACGATTTTAAGACATTCTTTTTTAGTTAATGGTTTTATACCTGTTTAAGATTTAACGGGGCTAAATGCGGCGATTAGCCCCGTTGTTTTCATTTCTTTTTATCTTACCGCCCTGTTTTTTGTGTGTGAAGTAATAATGCGTTATTTGAACGGCGTTAATCCCTATCGCAAGAATTAGCCAGCCTAAAGCGGCGTTATAGTGTTTCGTCAAGTAGTAATATAAGAAAAACACCGATATAAAAATTAAGAAAAAATCTAATCTGTGTTTTTTGTAATATCTGCCGAATGCTATAATTTTATTCTTCATCATTCCCCCTTTTTTGATACTGGTTTTTTCTACTGCGCGCATTAGCCGCCGCCCTTATTTGTGCCGACGAGTAGCCCCCCGCCGATTCTGCGGCGTGCCTTGCCGCCGTCGTTGTCCCCTTGCCCGCAAGTTTTGCCCCTAAATTTCCGGCAAGCCCCCGCCCGATACCCCAGCTGCTCCAAGCCCTGCGGAAGCCCCCGCAGTCATAGCGGAAATGGTAGCATAGCTTGCGATCGAACCCAATGCCCCCATTCCCCCTTGATAAAGTTTGCCTGTAATATAAAGCGTAAGTATCATAAGAATTAATAACATCGTGAATATTGCCCCGACGGCTAACGGATCCATATTTTGCAGGCTTGCGTAATTGTTTTGTATAGACATTATCGTATTGAGTATTTGAAAGAAAATCGCCGAAATGATAATCCAGCTCATAACCTCTATCGTATCTTTTATCCAAGCCTTAAGAAACGGTCTTAACGGCGGTATCATTGAAAAAGAAATCGTTATCGGACCCACAAGATACAAAAAGGCAAGTAAAATATATCTAAGCCATTCCATTATCCAAACGGCAACTCCCGCCAAAAGCGAAAATGCGGCGGCATACATATCGCTTATCGGGAAAAAGATAATATATATACTTGGGGCTTTCCATGCAAACAGATTATGAAAAAGAGTGGTAAGCTCGCTTTGAGGCATAATGGCGGTAGCTATGCCGTTAATAACATCGTTGAGCCATAAAAATAAATGATTATACATAATTAAAATCGAAAAAATAAATATTATATAAACTATTTCCTTGAAATACCCCTTTTCTTCGTTCATATAAAGTCTTAATGCCATCGCAAATAAAAACATTAAAAACGAAAACGGCAGTATCGTTTTTTCTAACGGCATAATGTTATTATTCATTAAGGTTTGAAATGTCGCCGGTATTGCGGAAACAGAACCTACCGCCGGATAAGTATTCACAGTGATATTAGTCAGTCCCGTATCTGCATATGCTTTTTGTGTTATCCCCACCCCTGCCGTAAAAATCACACACAAAATTAATTAATAACAAAAGAAATGATAAATATTTATCCGGTTTTTATCCGAAAAAAGATAAAAAATACTTGTATAATTATTATGAAATTTCATTATAACGATATTTTAAAGCGAAAGGCACTGTTCCCCCACTCACACTTAGTAGGTGGTCGGGGAGTTTAAAAAGCCAAACTTCCCGACTACCTACTAAAAGCGTGTGTGAGTGGGGGAACAGCAAGGGCAATGCAAAAGCAAAAGCGTTGACCCCACCCCTGCCCCTCCCGTCGGGAGGGAAAAGACAAAAGCAAAAGCCAGAGGAAAAAAGACATATTAAAATAAAAAACTTCTTAATCTAAAACGAGAGGATTTAAAAGTTATGCTGGTAAAAATCGAAGAGGTCGCCGAGATGTTATCGATGAATAAAAATTCAATTTACAAACTTATTTATCGAAACGATATACCTTATACAAAAATCGGCGGGGCTTACAGGTTCGATAAAAATAAAATCGTTGCTTGGATTAATCAAAATAGTTATGATATGATTAAACCGAAAAGCAAGCGTTTGTAAATGTCGTTTAAGGGGGTGAAAAGTGGGCATTTACAAAAAGGCTAACAGCAATAATTTTATGATGAGTAAAACCGTAAGGGGTATAACTTATTTTAAATCTTCCGGCACTGATTCTAAAATGCGGGCAAGGGCGATTTACGATGAATGGGTCATCGAGTTAAAAGAACAAATCTTAACCGGAAAGCCGGCAAGGCGGAAAGAAGAACCTATAATAAATAATTCTACTTTCTCAGAGCTGGCGGATAAGTATTTGGAATTTACGTCCGGACGGCAAAAGTCGTATCGCAATACCGTAAATTTCGTAAAAACCTTAATTAAACGTTTTAACGATAAACTGCTTGATAGTTTTACGGCGCAGGACATCGAGCTATTACAGACGGAACTTTTAAATAAAGCTTATTCGGTCGCTTATCCTAACCGGCTGACATCGGTATTTAAAAGAATGTTTGCGAAAGCGGCCGATTGGGATTTGATAAGCGAAGACGTCTTAAAACGGGTCCGGAAAGCAAAACAGCTTAAAGGCGAAAAGACAAGATTAAGGTATTTAACGGAAGAAGAAGCCGAAAGGCTAATATTTAATTGCGAACGCAATTTAAAGCCTATCGTGATTACAGCTTTGAACACCGGTATGAGAAAATCGGAGATCCTTAAACTTACTTGGGACAGGGTAGATTTAAAGAACCACATTATCTTACTCGATAAAACCAAGAACGGCGAAAGGCGGGAAATACCGGTTAACGATACGCTTTATAATATTTTATCCGGGCTTACAAGGCATTTAAAAACGGACTTCGTCTTTTACAACCCGCAGACGTTAAAGCCGTATTACGACACTAAAAAGAGCTTTACAAGCGCATTAAGGAAAAGCCATATTTTAGACTTCCGTTTCCACGATTTAAGACATACGTTTGCAAGCTGGCTTATAATGGCGGGAATAGATTTAACTACCGTTAAGGAGTTGTTAGGGCATAAAGACGTGAAAATGACTTTAAGATACAGTCATTTGGCGGCAAGTCATATTAACAACGCCGTTAAAGCCTTAGATAATAAGGATTTTCAAAAAAACTTTACCGTTTCTTTACCGCAAGGGGAATGCTTTAAAAACAACGTATCTTGAACCTCTTATTTTTACTGGTGGGCTGTCCCGGGATCGAACCGGGGACCTACTGATTAAGAGTCAGTTGCTCTACCGATTGAGCTAACAGCCCACATAAATTGAATAAATAAAAAGACAAGCGTATCATAAACATTATACTCGATAATTATATACTATTTTTATTTTTTTTAGTCAATTCTTTTCACAATTATAGTGATATACTTCTAAATAAGAGGCTGCATTTCACGGTACCTGCTTAAAGTATTTACGGCAGGCGTAAAAGATAAAGGATAAAAATAATTTAAGTTTCTCGGTAAACGCGGGAGGCGGATAAAAAGATTATCCGAAAGGCATATGATATTTAAAAATCGGCAGGAAGCAGGAAAACTTTTAGGGGAAAATTTATTAAAGCATAAATATAAACCGGAAAAAACCGTGGTTATAGGTTTATTACGGGGCGGGGTTCCCGTTGCTTATGAAATTGCAAAGGCATTGAACGCGCCTTTAGATGTTGCATTAGTAAGAAAGATAGGCGCCCCGGATCAAGAAGAATTAGCCATAGGGGCGATAGTGGACGGTGAAAATCCGAAGGTTTATCTCAATAAATCTTTAATATCGCGTATCGCAATGCCCGAAGGTTATATCGATAGGGTTAAAGAGATTAAGCTTGAAGAAATCAGGAAAAGGGAAAAAATTTACAGAAAAGGAGGGGAAAGGATAGATGTTCACGGCAAAATAGCGATAGTCGTAGATGACGGTATTGCGACAGGCGCTTCTATCAGGGTCGTAATAGAGGCTTTAAAGGAAGAAAAACCCGAAAAGATAATTATTGCCGTTCCCGTTATTCCGAAAGACACTCTAAGCGAATTTAAAAAAACTGTAGATGATGTTATAGTTCTGGATGCCCCCGAAGAGTTTTATGCCGTAGGAGAGTTTTATGAGGACTTTGGTCAGACAACCGATGAAGAAGTAATCTCGCTTCTTCAAAAATCGAAATCATAAATAAAATAGGCGAAATTGTGATTTAAATCAATTTAATTGAGTTATATATTTGATAAACTTAGATTTAGAGCTTTAAAAGAAAGGACATCTTAATAATTAAATTAATATTAGTTATAAGATTAAAATTAAAGCAAAAATTTATAAGAATTGTTAAATCGGGGGTTTATCATGGCTATGATTAAGGAAAATGATATTTTAGAAAAATTAAAAGGTGTAGTTGACCCTGAACTCGAGGTTAATATAATTGATTTAGGGCTGGTTTACAAGGTAAATATAGACGATAACGGAAATGTCGGCATAGATATGACTTTAACGACTAAAGGGTGTCCGATAAGCGATGTGATAAAGTACGAGGTAGAAGAAGCGCTCAAAAGTATTTCCGGTGTCAATGCCGTAAGCGTTAATTTTATTTGGGAGCCGGAATGGAGCCCGTCGATGATAAAAGAAGGCGCATTAAGAAGGTTAAAAACATATTAATTTTTTTTAGTTTAATTCATTAATACAATGAACGCAACCGACAGTTCCATTAATATAGCGCTGAGACATATTAAAACAGCCCTGATATTTTTGCCGATTTTTTTCATCGTGATGTTCCTTGACTCGAAAAGCTTTGGCGAATATTTTTTTATGAACACAAAAATAATTTCTCTTACGCATATATTTACTCTCGGGTTTTTGATGATGGCAATTATGGGCGCTTCTTATATGCTTTTACCGGTGGCGCTTGGCGTAAAAATTGCTTATGAAAAATCTTTTTTTCCGGTTTATTACGCTTTTGTCATATCTTTATTATTATTTGTCATAGGAATGCATTATTTGATTTCTGTTTTAATAGCGCTGGGCGGGGTTTTTTTATTCATTTCTATTTTTATTTACAACACCAATATACTTTTAAGCTTAAAAAAAGTAAAAAAATGGGACTATTCTGCGTTAGGAATTGCTTTTGCCTATTCCTATCTTTTTATAGGTTTGTCGATCGGGCTATATTTAGCATTATCGTTTTACTTTAACATAGGGTTTAATATTTACGATATATTGAAAGACCATATTTATTTGATGTTTGCGGGTTTTGTGGCTATGCTTTTTATAGCCGTTTCGTACAGGCTTCTTCCGATGTTTTATATGACAAAAACTCCTGCCGGTTACTTCTGGAAAACTGATCTGATAATTATTAACTCGGGTATAATTGCCATATTAATTTCATCGTTTTTTAACGGGGGGACCGGTTATATTTATTTTTATTTAAATGACATCGGCGGAGCGCTGTTGGGTCTTGGGGTCTTGCTGTATTGCTTTATATTTTTTAATCTTATGCTAAAAAGGCTTAAAAAGAAACTTGATATTACCACATTTTACTTATATAGCGGAATTATATTTTTAGTTTTAGCGGCTATTATCGGTTTATTGTTAATCATTATACCGCAAAAGACGGCTGACTTGAATTACGGCATATATTATTCTTTTGGATTTACTGCTCTTTTTTGCTTTGCGGGCATGATTATCATCGGGTTTTTGCATAAAATATTCCCGTTTTTGATTAGCCTGAAGGTATTTGAAAAGGCAAAGAAAGGCGCGTATAACAAACTTTTTAGCGATATGAAAGCCAAATATTTCGAATACTTAATATTCGGTCTTTTTTTAACCGGCGGGCTGCTCGGTATGTTTTCCTTATTGTTTATTTACATGGTTCTAATTAAAATTACCGCCGTTATTCTTTTAGTTTCTTCTATATTGCTTTTAATCCATATATTTTCAATGTAATGGTAAATAAATTATCCCTCCGCTCCTTTAAGGAATTGGCACGGGCGATGTGCGGGCAGAGGGATAATCAATTATCTCCAGACTTTTACCATATAAAGGTCTTCGCCTGTTTCTTCCGTTAAAAACTTATAACCGGCGTCTTTTAACCTTGGATATAAATGTATAGGTTTTCTTTCATGGGTTATATATAAGGCTTCGCCCTCTTTAATATTTTCTAAGGTTTTAAATATCTTAAGAAGGGGCTGCGGCGGTTCGAGCCCCCTTACATCTATTTCCACGCCTTTTTTATGGGCTAAATTCTTAAGGTCTTCGTCTGTGAAGTTTTTTTCATCCGCTTCTTCCGATACCTTAATGGGTTTTTTGCCTGTTTTATCTCTAAAAAATATTATCTGAAACCCTTCCCGTGTTTTATTTGTGATATGTTCAAAACCCTTATTTTTTAAAACGGAGTAAAGCGGAAACGGTTCGAAGCTGTTTGTTAAATCCAAAGCCTCATCCTCTTTTAATCCGTTAACCGCCTTCATAATTCTTTGAAACGGATCTGCGCCGTTTTTAATATCTTCCCTGACATCGAGTTTGATTTTTTTAAAATCGTCTATATTTTGCATGATTTTACTCCATTTTAATATATTATATGGATTATCGCTTCGCTCTAGACCTTTGGTCTCGTGAAGTTTCTTTGAAACTTTCCCGCTTTCGCGGGAATGACTATTTAATGGCGAGTATCTTTTTCATAATGTTCCGTTTTTCATCCTGAGTCAGATGCATATCCGCCATATTGAATAATATGTGGTCTTCCTTGTCGATATGTTCCGATAAAAGGGAAGCAAATGAACCGCCGGCGGATACGACGGTTTTATAGTTGCCGCCGGCTTGATAGTCTTTAATGCTTTTTTTAAAATCTTCCGAAAGCTCTCTGCTGTGCTTGTGTTCAATAAGCATAACATGTATAGGGCCCGTTTCTAAACCTATATAATTTCCGAGAACGGGGAATAAAGCCTCTTCCTCTTTTTTAAAATGAATTTCTAAATCCTTATCGATAAATGCGGTTATTTCATTAAGTTGATTTATAAGGTTTTTTCTTAAACTATACGAGGAGCTTGCCCCAATCTTTTTTAAATACCCTTCGAGATTATTTAAAACTCCTCTGACGATTTCGTGGTCGCTTCTTAAAGACATAATTGGATCTAGATTTGTATCCATAATAGGTAGCTCCTTATTTGTTCTGATTTATTTAATTTATTTCCAACTTTTTAACAAATTAATGAAAGAACATAATATGATTTTATCATGATTTTATCATATAATTAATTTTACGCAGTGATAAATATCACAAAAATATAAAAAAAGTTATATTAAAATATAATTAAATTATTACGCGTTTTATTTTATGAATATTAAAATACCGACGATATGCGGGAAATATTGATAATATTATGTTATAATTTTAGTCTTTAGATGTTTCCGAACCTGAAGGAAGACGACTTTCGATTGAACTTTACATAAGAAGCGTGCCATCCACCGTTATCGATGGAAAGCTTTCCTATGTCGGAATTCCCACCAAAGATGATGCCAATGAACTGCTCAATTTAGCTTGATTTATCAAAAAATCTATATACCCCGCCTTTATTTATTAGTCCATTCATATATTTATATTATAGTATATTATTGCGTAAAATAGTTAAAAATTGTAATTGATTTATTTGTTTTAATATGTTAAAACAAACCAAAATTAATTAATTTTAGACTTAAACGGAGGGAGTTATTATGAGATTTTTTGAACGAAAACTATTATTAACCCTGTCTTTGGGTTTTCTGTTCGTACTTATAGGTTCGGTTAATGTATTTGCGGCGACCTACGGCGTATTTACCCAGGTTGCCGTCAATGTTCCGGGGGATATTCCATCTGTCGTCCATAAGGTTAAATCTGCTCTAAACCGCGCGGATTGGAAGGTTGTGGGGACAACTAATATATCTCTTCCAAAAAGCGATACCCATAAAGCAGTCGTAATAGCCGCAACCAACGACGTCTATGATAAATATATGGTCGATAACGGCAACAATCCTGCGGCCGCTTTCGGACTTCCGTTAAGGGTAGAGGTCTATACTACGCCGACACAGGGTACCGTTGTCAGTATGTTAAATTTGCCGGCTTTAGCAAGGACATTTTCCGGAGATTCTTATGTGGATTACGCAATTAAGGTAAACGATATGTTGAAGCATACCATAACGGACGCGGTAGGCGGTACCCCTTCCGATTTGCAATACGGTCCGATGAGGAGCGGAAGGTTTCCCGGCGGTATCGGCGGCGGTTCTTTTCCCGGCAGTATTGACCAGATATCGAACTATTCCGGCAGTACTAATTCTAATTTAAGGGGCGTCGCAAAATTAATAGAAGCAGGGATTGGCCGTAATAACGGCAGATGGCGGTTAGTTTACGAGATAAGCAGACCGCCTTTAGGTTTTATAGAATTCGGCGTTACAAGGAATTCGACGGAAAGACACTCTATCGAAATCGATAGCGGCGCAAGGGCAACCTCTACATATAAAACCCCGGGAATAGACCATGGCGCCTCTTTTCCGATAGAAATACTTGTTTATAGGGACGGAAATTACACCGATGTGTCGATACTCGGCGAGATGTGGAGGATGAAATATTATTTTGCCGATGCGGGAATGCTGGCATTTATGACACATATGGGAATGCCGGGTTCCGTACAGGGTTCTTTAAAAAATATGATTTTATATGGATTAGCATACTAACCCTCACCCCATCCCCTCCCCCTTTATGGGGGAGGGGACTAAGGAGGGATGATGCTTATCATCCGCAATCGGAGTATCCGCAATCAAGGCATACAGTGCAGCCTTCCGCATGTTTTAAATTAGAACCGCCGCACATTGGACAGGCGCCTCTTCCTTGAACTTTATATGTATCGGTATGACCGTTTTTCTGATTCTTATGCAGTTCTTTCAGGCTTCCGTTTTCGAGCAGGCTTTTTTCAAGCGCTTTTCCAATGGCATCCGCGCATGAGTATATTATGTTATCGCCGAAACCGTGCGGTATATTACATCTAATACCCTTTAACTGATTTATTATCTTCTCCGTGTCTATTCCCGACCTCAAGGCTAAACTTACCATTCTGCCGGTTGATTCGGTTTGAGACTGCGCGCAGCCGCCGGATTTGCCGATAGAGTTAAATATTTCAAACGGTCTTCCGTTTTCGTCGTAATTTATCGTTACATATAAAGGTCCGCAGCCGGTTATTGTTTTAATCGTAATTCCGTGTATAATGTCCGGTCTTTTTCTCGGCTCGATTCTTTTTTCTCCGCCGGTTTTGCTTGGGGCGGCAGGTTTGATGTCTATGTCTATAGGTTCGGATACGGGGGAGCCGCATACCGGACAGGTATATTTGCCGTTTGCGGAAGGACCCGTCGTCAAGACCTGCTCCCTTGATCCGTCCCTGTAAACCGTAATGCCTTTAAGATTAAGGTTATAGGCAAGCGTGTAAACCTCTTTAATATCTTCTTTTTTTGCCGAATTTGGGAAGTTAACGGTTTTGCTGACGGCATTGTCGGTGAATTTCTGAAAAGCAGCCTGCGTCATAACATGCCATTTTGGAATAATATCATGCGAGGTTATAAATATCCTGCTTAAATATTTGTATTCTTCTTTAGTTAATAATTCAGCGATATCTTTCCCGTATGTTTTGCCGAGGCTCCCGTTTTTTACGATAAAGTCTATTAATTTGACAGAATAAACCCCCATAGCGTCTAAAATGCCTTTAAGGTTTTTATCTATTTCTATTAAGGTCTGCTTGTCTAATACGTGCCTTTCGTAAACTAATGCAAACAGAGGTTCTATGCCGCTCGAAGCGCCGCCTATTATGCTGATGGTTCCGGTAGGGGCTATGGTAGTGGTCGTCCCGTTTCTCATAGCCTTGAACCCTTTTTCTTCCCAGAGCGAGCCTTTAAAGTTCGGAAAACTGCCGCGCTCAAGTCCGAGTTCTTTAGATTTTGTTTTTGATTCCTTATCTATGAAGCCCATTATGCTTTCGGCTATTTTAAGCGCCTGATCGCTGTTATAGGGTATTCCCAGTTTTATAAGCGTATCGGCATATCCCATAATTCCTAATCCTATTTTTCTATTGGAAAGCGTCATACGTTTTATTTTTTCGATGGGGTAATGATTTTTGTCTATCACATTGTCTAAGAAATGAACTGCCGTATGCACGGTTTTTTTAAGCGATTCAAAGTCAATAATATCAAGGTAATAAGGCAGGATAGCATCAGGCTTTTCATTAAGCCTTTTTAATACCTCTTTATAATCAAATTTGCCTTTTTTGCTTTCATATCCCTTTATGAATTTTCCAAGATTAATGGAACCCAAATTGCAGGATTCGTAGGCAACTAAAGGCTGTTCCCCGCAGTCTAAAACCACGAGACCGTTTGCTATAAACGTAAAAGTGGAAGGCTCGGTCAAATCGTAAACAGTTTCTTTACCCACATATTCGATATGTTCTACATTATCGTAAAATTTTTCTTTATAGAAAATTTGATTTTTCACTATACTTTTTAAATTTTCCTGTTTGTTTTTTTGTAAAAAACCGATTTGTTTAAAAAATCTTAATTTTGAAGCTCCGTAAATTCCTATTTCAAATAAAACTCCATCGGTATTATAATATCTTTCCGTTCCGGAAATCGTCGTATATTTAAAAGTTGATGTTCGGGGGCTCCTTGACCTGTCCATAATTACGCTTTTTATTCCAAGGTTAATTAATAATATCTGAACCCCTTTTAATAATTGCAAGCTTTTAGACGATAATACTATTCCGCTGTCTCCGGGGTTTTTACGGCTTCTCAATGTTCCGTCAGAGGAAAATATTCCTTGCAAAAAGCCTATAACCGCGTCTTTTGTTGCGGTAAAAATGCCGGACGGAACTTCTTTTTCGTCTGCTTTTGCCGGTTTCACCCCTAAATTTTTAAAATAATCCACAAAAAATTTGCTATGATAGGAAATATGATATACTTTTTCGGTTCTTTTAACTTCTTTTATATTCTTTCCGTACATTTTGTTTAAAATCGGTTTTAAGTATTTCATTACGTCTATATCGTTTTCCCCAAATGTAAAACCAACTCTTGAATTTTTAGAATTATTGTCTATCAGCCAGCCGTCGCCTATCAGCCAGCCTAATATCTGTCCTAATTCTTTAGACCATTTGCATGGCAGATTCAGTTTATATATTCTTCCGTTTTTTCCGTTTATACTATTTTCAACTTTAAAAGGAAGGTCAGGTCTTTTGGAAAAATCGCCGCCGCCTGATTGGATTAAAATTTTATCTTCGGTTGTGATATCTTGAAGTTTTTTCCAGCCTTTTACGGTCAAAAATTGGTGTTCGTAAGTAGCTTTTATTTCATAGCCCGATTTAGTAATTAGTTTTGCTACATTTTTTTCGCCGTTATTATAAACGGCGGTGACTATATTTAAAGAGACGCCTGTAGGTTCTTCGCTTAAATCGGGGGCATCGAAAAGAGGTTCTCCGTTAACCACCTGTTTACCGCCGAATGTCCTGTCTTCGGTAAAGATTTTAATTCCGCCTTTAGCGTATTTACTATAAAGCTCTTCCATTTTTATAAGGCCTAATTCGGTAGATATATAAGAATCGCCTGTTACACACGGATTTGTCGCTTCGATTTTTCCGGCTCTCGGTATCGGGTTGAGTTTGTTAATTCTGTCTATAAAGATAATCCCCGGTTCTCCGCTCGACCATGCCGTTTCGACGATTAAATCGAAAACCTCTTTGGCGTTGAGATATTTTACTATTTCGTTATTTCTCGGATTTATTAAGGGGTAGTCTTCATTTTTTAACGCACGTTCCATAAAATCTTCCGTTATAGCGACGGAGATATTAAAATTATTAAGTTTTGAGGTATCTTTTTTGGAAGTTATAAAGTCTATTATGTCGGGATGGTCTATTCTCAAGATGCCCATATTTGCGCCTCTTCTTGTCCCGCCCTGCTTGATTGCCTCCGTTGCGCTGTTAAACACCTGCATAAACGAAACGGGGCCGCTTGACACGCCCTTTGTGGAATGAACCGTATCGTTTTTCGGCCTTAGATTAGAAAAAGAAAAGCCTGTTCCGCCGCCGCTCTGGTGTATTAGCGCCGTATTTTTTATTGTCTCGAAAATAGATTCCATAGAATCTTCGATTGGAAGAACAAAACAGGCGGAAAGCTGCTGCAGCGGTCTTCCCGCATTCATTAAGGTAGGGGAATTTGGTAAAAAGCGCAGGTTTGCCATCTCTTCGAAAAATATCCCGGCTATTGTTTCAGTCTCTTCTTTGGTTTTGCCGTAATTTAAATCGGCTTCGGAGATGTTTTTTGCCACCCTTTCAAACATTCCGGATATTGTTTCGATAATTTCACCCTTTTCATTTTTAGCCAAATATCTCTTCTTTAAAACCGTTATTCCATTTTCGGAAAAGCTTTTTATAAGAGGGTCATTTTTATCTTTCATCTATACCTCTCCTTATATTAATTTTAATAAATATTTAATTTTAAAAATTTTTACAATTAACAATATGTAGATATTTTTTTTATTTCTATACAATATATTGTAATTTATCTTTTGTCAATATCTTTTTTTAATTACCGTTTTTAATTGTAAATCATTAGAAAAAGTTTTATAATTTTAAAATATGAACAAGAAATAATAAATAAAATAATAAATAATAAGAAATACATAAAAATTGCAAGGGGGGATATTAAAATAAAATAATGCATAGTTTAAATTACCTGCATGGCATGAATATTTTGACCCACATTCTAAGCACAAACATCGTTGTAAAATTAGTCCTTTTAATTTTATTTTTTTTCTCTTTGGCATCATGGGCTATTATTTTTTATAAATTAAATTATCTTAATAAAGCAAAAAAGGAGGACAAAGAGTTTCTCGATTTATTCTGGGAATCTAAAAGATTGGATTATGTTTATACGGCTGCCAAAAATTTTAATTATAGCCCTGTAGCCTCTATGTTTAATGCTACATACAAAGAGATTGTGGACATTAAAAAAAAATCGGAAGAAAAGGATAAGCTTTTTGGTAAAGAAAATAATGGAGAGAATCAAGCATATATAGAAAGGGCTTTAAAAAAATCACAGCTCTCGTCTATTGCAAAACTTGAAATTTCCCTTCCGTTTTTGGCGACGGTCGGCTCCACCGCCCCATTTATAGGCTTATTTGGAACGGTTTGGGGAATAATGACATCATTCGAAAGTATAGAAAAAGCAGGGACAGCCGGTTTGGCGATCGTCGCTCCCGGTATTGCGGATTCGCTTATTGCGACGGCGGCGGGTCTTTTTGCGGCGATCCCCGCCGTTATTGCATATAACTATTATTCAAATAAGGTAAGAGTGATAGCTAACGAGACTATCGATTTTGCATATGAATTTATGACAATAATCGAAAGACAGATTCTATAATAATTAATTATGTTTATATCTTTTGGCGATAGAGACGATAAAAAAAGTTTTTCTTCCGGCTATAAGCTTATGTCCGATATAAACATCACCCCCTTTGTAGATGTAATGCTTGTTCTTCTTGTTATATTCATGGTAACGGCGCCGATATTAGTTCATGGAATAAAGGTTCATTTACCGGCGGCGCATGCGCGGGCATTAAAAGCTCCGGAAAAAACAATAGTAGTTTCGGTTACTTCGGGCAGGGAGGTTTATATAAACAACTTGAGAGTAAGCCTGCCTCTTTTAACCCAAAAGTTAAACATTTTATATAGAAACAGAAGAGATAAGCAGATATTTCTCAAGGCAAGTTCAGCTCTGCCTTACGGCTATGTAATAAGGATAATGGCTGCAATAAAAGATGCAGGCATAACAAAAATCGGCATGGTAACGGCAAATCTTAAATAATTAACATATTAAATGAATTGAAAATCAGCGAAGCACAATGTTTAATGAAAATCAAAGCGGAATTGGAAAATATTATATATATTCAATTTTATTTCATGCAGTTTTAATCGCTTTAATAGTTTATTTAGGGATAAGGTTTAAACCGGAAATTGAGTCCATCGGCTCGAAGGTGGTTGTCAGTGTCGTAAGCAGGGTTCCGGGGCCGCCTGCTTCTATTAAAGCTATATTAAAACCGCCTGCGCCAAAGGTTAAAAGAAAAATTATAAGCAAACCTGCCGCCGTAAAAAAACCTGTGCAATTACCCGTTACTAAAAAGCCCGCATCTATGGTTTACCCAAAAAGGGTTCCGCCGAAGTCCGTTCCCGTTAAAAGATATGTTAAGAGGCAAGCCCCCGTTTCTGCGGTTAATTCCAGCGTCTATACAAATTTACATAATATGGTAAGCCTTCATAATGCATATAGCAAGGTTCAGGAATCTTTGATCAGGGGGAATATTCATAAATTTCAGGGTTATATCAATAAAATAGGGTCGATTATTATGTCTCATTTTAATATTTCTCTTTCCAAATATTTGCGCTATAAGTCCGTGGTTGCCATTCAAATATCCGCTTCGGGAAGGATTTACGGCGTCAGGCTTGCCAAATCTTCAGACAACGGCTATTTCGATTCTCAATCGATAGAAGCGGTAAAATTATCAAGCCCGCTGCCTTCGCCGCCCAAAGGATTTATGAGCTTTATAAACTCTGGGAACGCAGGCGAGGGGGCTTTAATAGTTTTTAATCCGAGAAAGATTCTAAAAAATAAGTAATATTATAATATATAAGGGAGGAATAAGGCGGGCAAAAATGTTTAAATTTAAACTTAACGATTTTTATAGGTGTAAGGTTTTTTACGCCATATTAACATCTTTTTCGATTTTATTTTATTTATTTTTATTTCCTGTAAATTCTTACGCAAAGATATATATAAATATTTATGCCGCAAGAATTAAAAAAATCAGGGTTGCCGTTCCTAACTTTAAAAATATTTCAAGGTACGGGCAGCATCAAAAGATTGCAAAAAAAGCCGCCCGCATAATCAGGCATGACCTTTCCGTTATCGGATATTTTCACATAGTAAACCCGCTTTCGTATCTTGAAAACTCTAAATCTGCCCCCGTAAGCGTTAAGAAAATAGACTTTACGAACTGGAGCGTGTTAAATGCGCAATATTTGATTAACGGCGAATATAAAACGGAAAACGGCGTTATAAAAATTAAAGCAAATCTTATAAGCATCTATTCGCAAAAACTCCTTTTCACCGAGAAATTAGAAGGACATGATAAACAATACAGATATCTGGCAAATAAGTTTGCCGACGATATATTGAAATTTTTAACCGGGATTAAGGGGCCGTTTACGACAAAAGTGTTTTTTGTCGGGGAACAGGACGGGGCAAAAAATATTTTTATGATGGATTTTGGCGGACACAGGGTCAAAAGAATTACAGATAACTCGTCGATTAATATATTTCCGCATCCGTCTCCGGGCGGCAATAAGGCCGCCTATATTTCTTTTAAAGACGGCAATCCCGCCCTTTTTATTAAAAATTTAAATACCGGCAAAACCGCAAGGTTTAATCTCCCTGGTCCTGCAGGTTATGTCTCCTGGTCGCCTAAAGGAGATAATCTGGCTATTGCGCTCACCCCGGATCATTACAATACCGAAATATATACGATAAACGCGGACGGAAGCGGTTTAAAGCAGCTGACATTTACCGGCGGCATTAACACATCTCCGTCGTTTTCCCCCGGCGGAAATAGAATTGCCTTCGTGTCAAACAGGGGAGGAAGCCCACAAATTTATATAATGAATTCTGACGGAAGCAATCAGCATAGAATTACTTATAATAATAGTTATTATAATACGAGTCCCGCATGGTCTCCTAACGGGAAAAAGATAGCTTTTGCATCATTCGTAAACGGCGCGCTTCAAGTGTCTATTATGAATGCGGACGGAACGGATGAAAGACAGATTACCGATACGCCGTATAGCGCCCAGCATCCCGCATGGACAAGGGATTCGAGGATAATTACTTTTGATACCGAAATTGCAGGAAGACAGGAATTATTTATGATAGATGTAAATGAAAGCGGCATGATGAGGCTGACACCCCGCCTATTTCCCGAAATGCAAAATTATTACAGTCCCGAGTGGACATTAAAATCATCTTATTGACCTTATTCTCAAAATTATTGAAAAATATTGCTTTATGTGATAAATTCAATAGTAATATTTATAATATAATACGAGGGCATTACATTATGAAAAATAAAAAATATTTTAGAGTTTTTCTTTTGCTTTTTGTTTTTTTATTTTTTACGGCGGCTTTTTTATCGGGATGCGCCGAAATGGAACCTGACACCATACACAATTTAAAAGTTCAGGTTAAAAAATTAAATAAAAAGGCCGGCAAATTATCCCAAAGCAATACTTATTTAGAGCAAAAGATTCATGACATTCAGGTAAATATAGCAAATCAAGGGGTAAAAATAGCTGATATAAATTCTAAACTAAGGGATATTTATGGAAAATATGAAGTAGAATCCCACAATCTCCATATGCTTCAAAAAAGGTTTAGAGATTATCGCTTAATTGTTAATAAAGAACTTATTACATTGCTTAAGCATGCTCAAATTAAACCTCCGGTAGAAAAAACCTTTCCGCCCAAAAAGGCGGCCGTCAGCGTAAGCCCCAAGCTTAGGGGATTTAACAAGGGTATAGATTCATATAAAAAGAAAGATTACGCTAACGCCGTTTTAGCTTTCAATAAATTTATAAGTAAATATCCGCAGTCAAAAGACATCCCGGATGCCGTATTTTATAAAGCTGTATCAAACTTCAATCTTAAAAAATATCCCGTATCCATATTGGAGTTCCATAAATTTTCCGAAGTTTATCCAAAAAATTCCCATGTTCCTATGGCTATATATTTACAGGGAATGGGGTTTTTAAAGCTTTCCGATAAGTCCGACGCGTCGATTTTATTTCAACAGGTTGTCTCGAAATATCCGAATGCGGAGGCTTCAAAACTTTCGGCGGCAGAGCTTAAAAAACTTTCGAAATAAAAATATGGGCTATTCCAAAAATATCATTAATCTGGCATTTGAGTCAAGTTGCGACGATTTTTCCTGCGCCGTGCTTTTAAAAGATAATAAAGGCATAAAAATTCTTTCTAATATAACATATTCACAGGATTTTGTGCATGATATTTACGGCGGCGTCGTTCCCGAACTTGCTTCAAGGAATCATATAAAAGCATCTTTACCCGCCCTGTCGTCTGCTTTGTCAAAAGCCGGCATCGCACTAAAAGATGTCGGCTTAGTATCCGCTACGGCTGGTCCGGGGCTTGTCGGCTCCTTATTAATAGGACTTATGGAGGCAAAAACTATATCGTATGCGCTAAATATTCCGTTAGTAAAAATAAATCATATCGAAGGGCACATATTCAGCCCCTTTTTGGAAAATAAAGAGGAGTTTCCCTTTATTGCATTGGTTATTTCAGGAGGACACACCCATATATATTTGGTAAAATCCCACAGCGATATAAAACTTATCGGAAAGACAAGGGATGACGCCTGCGGAGAACTGTTTGACAAGGTTTCTAATTACCTTGGCTTTGGTTATCCGGGCGGCAGGATTATAGACGAGCTTGCCGAAAAGGGTAATAAGAATGAATTTAAATTTACCCTCCCGATGGCGCATAGCCGTAATCTGGATATGAGCTTTAGCGGACTTAAGACAGCCGTTATTACATTGATAGATAAACTGGGGGGGCGGGGCAAGATTAAAGAAAAAATAGTTTTTGATATTTTTGCTTCTACAAGAGAAGCGGTAGCCAGGATTCTTTATAAAAAGACCTTAGATGCGTGTAATATTTACGGAATAAATACGGTAGCGGTTTCCGGCGGGGTTTCCGCTAATTCAAGGATAAGGTCTCTTTTTGAGGAACCCGCGAAAAATCCTTGTTTTAAAGTAATTTTTCCTTCTATTTCGCTTTCGACCGACAATGCCGCAATGATCGGTTACGCCGGTTTTTTTAAACCCCCGGTAGATCCCGTTAAAAATAAGGAAGAATTTTTAAATATTAACGCCGATTCCTCATGGGAGTTGTAAATTATAAAATTATAATGGGAAATTTACCTAAAAGCCGCAAAGTAATTTATGGGCAAAATTTTTTAATAAATAAGGAAACAGCCCGCAATATTATAGATTCATGCAATTTTTCTTTTAACGACAATGTTCTTGAAATAGGGCCGGGAGAAGGGATATTGACCGAATTGATTATAGGAAATACAAAAACATACACTATAATCGAAATAGACCCCTTTTATTATAATTTTATTAAAGGAAAATTTAATTTAAATAAGTTTAGCGGAATTAATATCGGTAACGTTGATGCCCTTAAATTTGATTATACGGGATTAAGCCGCAATCTTTCTTCCAAAATAAGGGTTGTGTCAAATCTGCCTTACGAAATCTCAAGCCCTATCATAGAAAAATTTATAAGAGAAAAGGACGCTTTTTCGGATTTAACGCTTATGTTTCAAAAGGAGTTTGCCCAGAGGCTTTATGCAAAAGAAAATGACTCGGAAAGAGGGGCTTTAAGCATTATTGCCGACATAAATTTTGAAATTATCAAACTTTTAGAGGTGGACAAATCAAATTTTAATCCCGTGCCAAAGGTTGATTCGGCGGTATTAAGGATAATCCCAAAATATCATACGGATGATAATTATATTTGGGCGGTAAATTCCCCATTCTTTAGCTATTTTGTGCATCAAATTTTTAAGCTGAGAAGAAAAAAACTTAAAAACTCTATATATGCGTCGTTTTTTGGGGTGCCTCCCGACATAAAGGAGAAAATATTTGCGGAATTAAACATCGATTTAAATAAAAGGCCGCAGGAATTAACGACAACCGAGTTTATAAAAGCGGCAAAAAAATACGACGACTATTTGAAAATTGCGGAAAAACGGTATAATAATATTAATGGTTAACAGTTAAGTCAGGCAGGGTAAATTTATGAAAAAGGTAGTTATAGCGTGTCATTCCCGCGAAAGCGGGAATCCAGTATTTGTTGGGGGGAGGGTGCAATGAAAAAGGTAGTTATCGCCCTTGATTTGGGTACTACGGGCAACAGAGCTATAGCTTTTAACAAAGATGCCGTCATTATCGCCGGTTCTTATTATGAATTTCCGCAAATTTATCCTAAGCCTGCATGGGTTGAACAAAATCCGTATGATATCCTAAATTCCGCCGTAAAAGCTCTTAAAGAGACTATTGAGAAGTGCGATTCGTATGAAATAACCTCTACCTGCATTACAAACCAGAGGGAAACCGCTATATTATGGAACAGAAGAACGGGAAAACCTGTTTATAATGCCATAGTCTGGCAATGCAGACGGACTGCGAAGGATTGCGAGGATTTAAGGGAATTTAGCAGTGTTATAAAAGAAAAAACAGGTTTATTTTTAGATCCGTATTTTTCCGCAACCAAAATCAAGTGGATAATGGATAATGTTAAAGGCGTTAAAAGTTTAATGGACAGGGGGGAAATAGCCTTTGGAACGGTCGATAGCTGGATTTTATGGAATTTAACGGGCGGGCATGTTCATGCCACAGACGCTTCAAATGCCTCGCGAACGCTTTTATATAACATTAATACATTAAAATATGATGAAGAACTTCTTGAAATATTTAATATTCCCGGGCAGGTTCTTCCGGAGGTGTACGACAGCAATCACAATTTTGGCTTGACGGATAAGTCTGTGGCAGGCAAATCTATCCCTATAATCGGAATTTTGGGCGATCAGCAGGCTTCCCTTTTTGCCCACGGCGGTTTCGAAACGGGCATAATAAAAAATACATACGGAACGGGGCTTTTTGCTATGACCTGCACAGGCAATAAAATTTATAACTCGAAGAAATTGGTTGCGACGATTGCATGGAAATTAGACAGCCTCCCGTATTATGCGCTTGAAGGAAGCATTTTTACGGGGGGCGAGATTATGCGGTATCTTAAAGATAATTTGAATTTTATAAACTCTGCATGTGAATCTTCCGATGCGGCAAAAAGATTAGATTCTAACGGCGGCGTATATTTTGTTCCGGCGTTAACCGGTCTTGGCGCGCCGTTTTGGGACCCCGACGCAAGAGGGCTGATTATCGGCCTTACAGGCGCCGCCACTAAGGACCATGTAATCAGGGCGGCATTAGAATCGTTGGCTTATCAAACAAAAGATGTTATTTTGGAATTTAAAAATTCGTTAAAAAAAGATTTAAACTTATCAAAATATAAATTAAGAGTTGACGGAAAAGCAAGTGAAAATGAGTTTTTGATGCAGTTTCAGTCAGATATTTTAAATATGGCTGTCGAAAAAACCGTTTTTACGGAGATGACGGCCTTCGGGGTTGCAGGGCTTAGCGCAATAACTACCGGTTTTTGGGCAATCAATGAATTTTATAATCTTAAAAAAATAGAGCGTGTTTATAATCCGAAAATGGACGATAAAACGAGAAACGGTTATTATGACAGATGGAAAAAGGCCGTGTCAAAATCTTTTAAATGGGCATAGCAATGGCCCAAAATTGCCGATAGAAAATTTATTTTCTGGATTCCTGCTTCCTTCGGAATGACAATATGAGGTTTTAACGTTTCACCCAACGGGTGTCATTCCTGCGAAAGCAGGAATCCAGTGTCTTTAAGCTTTTGAGGTCAATTTATTAATTTCTATCGGCAATTTTGGGAATGGATTAAAGTTAGACAAACAGCGTTCAATGTGATATAATCTAGTTTCATAAAAATAAGTTAAATAAGGGGGTAAAATGAGTAAAATTACTATCTTAACTTTAGTTTTAATATTATCCTTGGTCGTATTTTCAAAAGATTCTTGGGCGGCCAAAATGTCAGTCCCGGCCAATGTCCATAGCGCTAAATTTCAATACGAAAAAGGCCTTGGCGCAATGAAAGGGGGTTATTACTATACCGCGGTTCAACATTTTCAAAAAGCCATTCTTGTAAAACCGCATTTCGCATTAGCCTGGGCGCAGATGGGGGTGGCTTTATATAAACTTGGGTTTCCGTCTCTGGGCATAGTCAGTCTTCGAAAGGGGTTAAAATATAATCCAAATATCAAATGGGCAAAAATTAAATTAAAAGAATACCTTGCCTCTCCAAAAAGATAACTAAATGGTTTTTGATAAAGTTGAAGCCGGGGGTAAGCCCGCAGGTTCTTACAGGGGTTTTGACAAATTTGCAAAGTCATCCATATTTAAAAACATCGTCAAAGAAAAGGCTTTGAGTCTTAATATCGCTTTTGTCTGCTTTTACGGGTCAAGAAATTATAACCTTGAAACAGACAAAAGCGATTACGATTTTTTTATTGTCTATTATCCCTCTTTTGATAATTTCTACGCCAATAGATTTGAAAGATTTTCGGTTATAGAAAAGGAGTACGACTATTTTATAACCCCTATCCATGAATACATTAACCATGCAATGAAGGGTAATATAAAGTTTATAGAACCTATCATATGCGGGACGGTTTTTGAGATAAAGAATTTTAAAGCCGTAAAGGTAAGAGACGGCAGCAAAGCTCCCGGCAGGTTCCGTCCTCGCGAAGTCCCCTCGGGATTTTCCGGATTATTAGAAAAAATAAGAAAATTTATTTTGATTAATTATAAAAAAAATTTTAATGCTATGATGGGAATAGTAAATAACAAAAAACTAAATATCGTTAAAGGATTGTACACATCAAGCACATTAAAATATAAAGAGATTCACGGATATGACATTAAAGAGGCAATAAATTCTTTAAGGATACTTTGCTTGCTTGAAAATTATATTAAAAGCGGGCAGTTCTCTTTCGTGGTTAAAGGAAACCCTGTTTATAAAGAGTTTGAAGATTATATGCTTAAAATAAACGAGGGGATTATCTCGAAAGAGATTTATTTAGAAATATTCGATAAAAAAGTAAACGATGTTTTAAAATTAAAAAATAACTTAGATATATTATATGAAGGGCAAAAACAGGCTATTATAGAGACGGAAGAAGAAATTAAAGATTGCGTTAAGAAACTTTGCAGAGATAACCTTAATTTTGCAATAGAAAATATTTAAATGTTCCTATTTTACGTAAATTCTGGATTCCCGCTTTCGCGGGAATGACACCTTTTGGTTTAAAACCTTAATCCTTGCATAGTCATTCCCGCGAAAGCGGGAATCCAGGAAATAAATTTCTATTGCAAAATTAAGGAGATAATATCTGTTTTGCAAAACAGATATAATATGTTATATAATTATTAATTATGGGTGTTTTAGCAAAAATATTTTTTTCTATTTTAATTTATCTGTTTGTCGAGATTTATGTCTTTGTGGAGGCTTCTATCCTGATAGGCTTTTTTCCCGCCGCTATTTTGCTAATTTCCTTTAGCATAATAGGGTATATGATTACAAAAAGAATAAAAGGCATCTCTTTTCAAAAAGCGGCGGCGGATTATGCAAACGGCGAATCGCCGTCCAAAAATTTAGTTAAAACAGCCGGATTTTTTATATCGGGCGTGCTGTTTCTTATACCCGGATTTATTACCGATTTTATTGCAATACTTTTTTTAATCCCATTTTTAAACTATTATTTAATGTATTTAATTTTTAGATATTTTAAAAATAAATTTAATGGTTCCTATGCCTATCAAAGTCAAAACGGGGGCGGTGATTTTAATGGCGGTTCTTTCACATTTATTTCGCTGCCTTTTAAAAAGAACGGAAAATAATATATGTATAAAATTTTACTAAAATCAAAAATTCACAGGGTTAAGATAACCGATGCCAATCTCGAATACGAGGGCTCTATTTCCATAGATGAGGAACTTATGGATAAAGCCGATATTTTGCCGTATGAGAAAGTTAATATTTGGGATATAAACAACGGCAAAAGGTTCGAGACATACGCAATCCCCTCTACAAAACACTCGGGGGATATTATCGTTAACGGGGCTGCTTCAAGAATGGTTCAGGTAAACGACATTATAATTATTGCAACCTTTGGGCTTTATGATGAAAAGGAACTAAACGGATTTAAACCTACGCTGGTTTATGTTGACGAAAAGAACCATATAAACGATGTGGTTAAATAATTGTATATACTTACCTCTTTCTTCATCACAAGCGATTTAAAGATAAAATAAAATAGCTCACAGAATGACTTAAAACATTGATTAAAAAGTATTTTGCAGGTTATATTCTTATATCTCAGGCAGCTTCCCCTCCATTTATCGAAAATGGAGAGTTAATCGTGGATGAAACTTCAGGCAAAATTTTATCCGTTCTAAAAAGCAATAAAAAAAACTATCAGTCCGTGGAAAGAAGCGGGGATTTCCGAACAATAATCATTCCCGGTTTTATAAACTCCCATACGCATACCGACCTTACTATTAAATCCGATGATAAAACACCCGGGGTCTTTTCAAAATGGGTCATGTCTTTAATAGAAAAAAGGAAATCCTTCAGCCCCGATAAACAAAATAGGCTCAGGATTAAAGCTTTTAAGGAGTTTGTAAAAAGCGGAACGACTCTTATCGGGGATATAATCCCTTTAGATTCATTTTATAATATAAACGACCTGCTTTTAAAAACCAAACTTGTCCCTAAGGTTAAGGGGTTTATTGAATTAAGGGGTCTTGACCCTCTCTGCGCGCCTGCAATATTAAATGAATTTAGAGCGTTTTATAAAAAATACAATAATATTTTAAGGAAAAACGAAAATTATTTTTCCTTAGGCATTTCTCCTCATTCCATCTATTCCGTATCGGAAGAGCTGTTTAAAGAAATAATAAAAGAAAATTCAAAAATAAGGCTTAAAGTAGCAATCCATGCCTCCGAACATTTGGCTGAAACCCTGTTTATATCGGGAAACGGCGGGGATATAGCAGTCAATCTTTTACCGGCATTAAATCTAACCAAATTTTCAAAACCACTTAAAACATTTTCGTCACCCATATCTTATCTGGATTATTTAAAAATCTTGAATAAAAATACATCGATAATTCACGCGAATGAAATAAACGATGAGGATATCGAGATTATAAAAAAATCAGGCGCGAATATTATTCACTGCCCGAGAAGCAACGCCTTTTTTAATTCGAAGAAACTTCCGTTAAAAAAAATATTAAATAGAGGCATTACGGTTTCATTGGGGACGGACAGCCTGTATTCAAATAAAACGCTGAGCATTCTTGACGAACTCGGGTACGCAAAAAAAACACATTTCGATATTTCTTCTAAAGACTTATTTGCTATGGCAACGATTAACGGCGCTAAAGCCCTTTCTTTTCCAAATATTACCGGAACGCTGGAGCCAAATTCTTGCGGCGATTTTACCGTTTTTAAAATAGATAAAAATATAAAATTAAACGAAGGCAATATTTACGATAATATCTTATCGTTTAAAAAAACTGATATAATAAAGGTTGTAATAAACGGAAATGTTGTCTATAATAAACTTAATTAAATGAGGTAATACTATTTATAATAATTATAATAAATATAAATATATGAATATTTAATTAAATTATATTATAAAATTAAACTTGCGATGAACATTATAACGAGTATTGCCGAAATGAAAAAAATTTCAAAGGATTTAAAGAAATCATCGAGGCAGGTTTCTTTCATTCCTACGATGGGCAAGCTTCATGACGGACATCTAAATCTTATAGAAGAAGGCAAAAAATACGGCGAAGTTATCGTTTCGATTTTTGTCAACCCTGCACAATTCGGTCCAGATGAAGATTTCGATAATTATCCGAGAGATTTCGAAAACGATGTTAAAACATTAAAAGATTTAAATATCGGCTATCTTTTTCATCCGCCGGCAGATATAATCAAAAATACGGCGACATATTTAATTAACCCCGAATATTCGAACAGGCTCGAGGGCATTTTCAGGCCAACCCATTTTCAGGGCGTTCTTACAATAGTAATGAAACTATTTTGCATAATAAATCCAGATTTTGCTCTTTTTGGACTGAAAGATTACCAGCAATATATTTTAATAAAAAAAATGGTTGAAGATTATTTCCTGGATGCAAGGGTAATCCCCGTTCCTACCGTAAGGGAAAAGTGCGGACTTGCAATGAGTTCAAGAAACGCGTATCTCGATGAAAAGGATAAAAAAATTGCCTGCAATTTTTATCAATCGTTAAAAAAAACGGCAGATTTATTTAAGGCGGGCGAAATATCGGGAGAAAAGCTGACCGTTTCAGCCATAAAAGAATTGATTAAAAGCGGATTTAAAATAGATTATGCAAAAATTATGGATCAAGGGTTAAATACCGAAAAACGAACCGTTGATTCCGGCGATATTCTGCTTGCCGCCGCAAGATTTAAAGGAGTAAGACTGATAGATAATATTTTTTTCGAATAATTTTTCGAAGATTTCAAGTAGTTTTAATTTGATTTTTAAAAAATAAAAAATGAGAGTTAAGGAGGTCTTATGTTCAAAAATCTTTCTTTAAAAACGAAATTTACCCTGATTATGACGATTGTCGGATTCGCGGCGATTCTTGCCAGCTTGATCTGGACTTTAAGCTTATTTCATTATTTCGGCAGGAAAGTTCTTATCCATGAAGCCCACATAATATTAAATTTTGAAAGATCCACTAGATATTATGTTTCTCAAAAATTAAGGCCGGAGGCGATAAATAGAAATAATAATTTTAGTAAGTTACCCTATGACCTCGACGATATAGGCAGGAATGCAAAACTGCAAAGAATGATAAGCGATAATAACGATTTTAATATACGCGCTTATTCGGGGACATCCGTTGCCATGCATGTAGGAAAATATATGAGGGAATTCATGCCTCCCTTCATTTATTCGGAACCCGCGTTGAGTCCGCTGAATTTAAGAGATAAAGCAAATCCGTTCGAGATTAGCGCTATAGGTAAATTTAAATCTAATCCGTCTTTAAAATCGGTCAGCGGTTTTCATGTTTTTAACGGGAAATCATATTTTTATTTAATGTTGCCGGTTATCGTCAAGAAAAGCTGCATGGTTTGCCACGGAAATCCGTCAAATCCTTCGCCCATAACCGCGGCGGTAGTAAAAAGATACGGGGATACACACGGCTGGCACTGGAAGGTTGGGACGACAGCCGGAGTCTTAAGCGTCTTAGTTCCGACTAAACACAGGGCAAATATTGCGCTGCATAATGCTATCATAATAACGGCGGCTTTCCTTATTTTGTTTCTTTTAGCTTTTATAATCGCAATCTATTTTATTAATAAGGCTATCATTAAGCCGATACACGAGATGACCAAATTAGCGGAGGATGTTTCCGTAGGCAAGTCCAACGAAGATTTTAAAGTTAAAGGAGACGACGAAATAGGCACCCTTGCCAAATCGTTTAACAGGCTTAAAACAAGCTATTTAAAAGCCATTCAGTTATTGGCGGATAGAAATAAAGAAAAAAAATAAAAAAACGGAGTTAAGGGGGTCTTATGTTTAAAAATCTTTCTTTGAAAAAGAAATTTACCGTAATTATGCTAATTGTCGGGTTCGCAGCAAACTTAACCGTTGCCGTAGGCGCTTTTTATTATATTCAAAAATTTAAGAAAGATGAGTTGATGCATGAAGCAAAAATGGTTCTTTTTGCGGAAAAGGCGGCAAGAGACTATGATTCCGGCAGTTTAAGGCCGGCCGTTATGAAAGCAACCGACAAATTTGTCATTCAGGCTGAATCAGCCACATTTTTGGCTCTCGGCGTTGCAAAATTGATTAAAAAGTTTATGCCTTATTATACATATTCGGAGCCGACGCTTAACCCTTTAAATTTAAAAAATAAGGCAAATTCATTTCAGGAAAAAATCATCAACAGGTTTAAATCCAGCCCTTTTTTAAAATCGGTAAGCGGCTATCACACATTTAACGGTTTATCTTATTTTTATGTGATGAAGCCCGTCGTGGCAAAACAGGGATGCATGGTTTGCCACGGAAATCCGTCAAATCCTTCGCCCATAACCGCGGCTATTGTTAAAAAATACGGGAATACCCACGGCTGGCACTGGAAGGTTGGGACGGTCGTCGGGGCTCTAAGTGTCTGGGTTCCTACAAAATATATAGGCCAGGCCGCTGTTAAAGATTCTATTATAATAGGCGTCGCAATCTTTGCCCTGCCGTTTTTGGCATTCTTGATAGCGCTTTTATTTATAGACAAGGTTATTATAAATCCGATACACGATATGGCGAAATTAGCGGAGGATGTTTCGGTCGGCAAGTCCAACGAAGATTTTAAAGTTGAAGGAGACGACGAAATAGGCGCCCTTGCCAAATCGTTTAACAGGCTTAAAAAAAGCTATTTAAA
>JAKBNN010000047.1 GCA_021831025.1 bacterium
GGTTCATCTATTCTATTTTATGAGTTGAGTTGAATAAGATTTTCTATGTATCCCCTATCCTTAGTTATGGCATCGTTTGTCAGCATTGTTTTATAAATTGCCACGGCTTTTTGAGGTTCTTTCATTTGGCTATAAAGGGATGCCTCCTCCAGCAGGGCATATTCCTGCAATTTAATATTACTTACCTTCGCCATATTGGAAAAATAAGTTATAGCGCTATCGTAATTTTTTTGAAGCATGGATGCAGCAGCCATGTTGCTGTAAGCTAAATAGGATAGGTTATTTGAATCAGGTTTAGGATAAATTTTAGTGTATTCTGTCAGATAAGATATTGCTCTTTTAAGTTTTCCGATTCTCATATAGCTAAGTCCCAGATAAAACTTAGAAATCTTATATGCGTGCGTTCCGTTATATTTATCTTTAAGCCTTTTAAAGTAAGAAATCGACCTGATAAGAACTTTTTGGTTTTTACCGTTAAAAGACATGTAAAGCCTTACGCCTTTCCATAGTAATTTATTGGCGTTCTCATTTCTTTTATAATTATAATATCTGAAACCGAATATCCCTCCCGCTATTAAGACTATGATTACAAGACCTATTATAAGCAATAGTTTGTTTCTAACAAAAAAGCCTTCGAAATCTATTCCATCCATAATAAAACCTTTTAACCCCCTCTTTTTTTATTATGCTATTTTATATTTTCTTAATAAAGTCATCGCATTTTCTTTTATTTTATTAAGTTCTTCTTTAGTTAATCCCGCCCCCAGTCCGACATTATTATATTTTGTTTCGTCCAAAATATCCGAAGGCGAATGGGCATCGCTCGAGATAATAAGTCCCGCCCCGAACTTTTTAGCAGTACCTGCAATATGCCCATTTGCGAGGCAGTGTCCTTTTCTGTACGAAAGTTCTAAATAAATGCCATTTTCCTTTGCCAGCTTAGCTTCTTTTTCCGTTATTAAACCGGGATGCGCCAGTATATCTATATCCTCGTTTAACGCCGCTAAATTTGTTCCTTTTTCCACCGGCTCGCTAAGCGTTTCGCCGTGAACGACGACAACCTGCGCGCCGGATTTTCTTGCAAGATTAACGGCGCCTTTTATAAGCGCGGGCGGAACATGGGTTATCTCTACGCCCGGCAGAACCTTAAATTTATTATTATTTTCGTATAGTAAATTTATTTTTTCGCAAATCTTTTTAATATTAGATAAATTAAGCTCTATATTAGAAAAATCGGCATGGTCGGTAATTGCAACCGCTTCTATCCCTGAATGTATCGCTCTTCTAATCAATTCGGCAGGTACAAGCTCCCCGTCCGAAAAAATTGTATGCGTATGAAAATCCGCTATCATTTTCATTTTATTTAGATAACCTCGCCGTAAAGCCTGTTATTTTCGATATATGTAATATCCGCAATTCCCTTGTCCCCTATCCGTAAATTTTTATATTTGTCTTTATTAACGATATAGACCGTTCTATCGTTTAACCCTTCTCCTTTAAATAGTATGCCGTTTTTAAATTCAGCCGGATTTTTTCCTTTACCTACGGCCAGAATCGTAACATTAAGCCGTTTCCCCCTTAAACTATTTAAAATAGAACTAAAAACCTTCTTTTGCTTTTCGAAAACCATCCCAAGTCTTTCTTTTTTTTCCTCCAATGAGACATCGTCTTTAAATTCGAAAGCTTTAGTAAAAGGCCTCGGCGAATATTTAAATCCGAAAAGAAAATCAAACCCTGCCTCATCTATAAGGGAAAGCGTCATATTAAAGTCTTCTTTAGTTTCCGTTGGAAAACCGACTATTATATCGGTGGAGAAGGCGGCATCGGGGCATTTTTTTCTAAGTTTTTCTATAAGATTTAAATAATCCCGCCTGATATAACCCCTATTCATAGCGGAAAGTACCCTATCCGAACCTGCTTGAACGGGAAGATGAATATTTTTTGAAATCTTATCGTTTGAAGCAATCAATTCTATTAATTTATCATTAAAATCCTTAGGATGGGATGTTAAAAATTTTATCTTTTTAATGCCGTTTATTTTTGTCAGCGACTCAAGCATATAAGAAAAATCTTTTTTATCGTCTTCGGGTGATAAATAAGAGTTCACATTTTGACCTAAAAGAAGAAGTTCTCTTACCCCTTTGTCCGCATATCTTTTTGCGCTGTTATATATTATTTCAAAAGGTATCGACCTTTCTTTTCCTCTTACAAACGGGACTATGCAATAAGAACAAAAATTGTTGCACCCCTCGATAATCTTGATTGTTGCGAAGCCGCTATCTACCTTTTTATTATAAAAATATTCTTCGATTAAATTAAAATTTTGATAGTCGTCTTTTGCTGTTGCCTTAAATTCTTCCTTGAACCCTTTATCGTTTATATCGCCATTATAATTCTTTTCGAAATTACCGGCAAGAATCTCCGGAATGGATAATATTTCATCGGGAGCAAAACAATAATCTACAGGTATATCGGCATTGTTAACGCTAACCCCGTTCTCTCTTTTTAGTTTAATCTGTTTTGCAAAACAGCCTGTAAGGACTATTTTTTTATCGCCTTTTAATCTGCCAATTTCCGAAACGATCTTGTGATCGGCGTGATCCCTGACGCTGCAGGTATTAAGAATAACAATGTCGGCATCGTTAAGAGAGCCCGCTTTATCGAACCCGTTTTTTAAAAGGCCGTCTTCGATTAAGCCGGAATCGTGAAAATTCATCTGACAGCCGTAAGTCTTTATAAAAATTCTATTTTTTTTAACGCCTTCCATAAAGTCATTATTTTGATTTTTTTAAGAGGGCTAATCATTCTCCTTAATAAGGTTGTTTTTGTAAATCTTGCTCATCTTAAAAAAAGGGGCTAATTTATTTTGAACTCCGATACTTTCTCCTGTTTTTGGGTTTCTCCCCGTATATGAATCGTACTCCTTGACGCTAAAGCTCCCGAAACCCCTGATTTCAACCCTTTTTTTATGAATCAAAGCCTCTTTTATCGTATCGAGTATTGTATTTACGACAGCCCCTGATATTTTAACGGAGATATTATTTTCTTTTGCAAATTTTTCAATGAAATCAGCCTTATTCATTAAAACCCCCTCTAAAATTACCCTATTAAATTATTATATAAATTACATAAGTTTATTTTTGAACTAAGAGTTTTTAGTTTATCACATAAGAACATCGGGGTCAACATCTATAATTATTTTTTGGGATGAAAAATATTTGGATAAGCGCGGATTTTGCTTTAAAATATTTATTAATTTATGCAGATTGGACATTCCGCCGGATGATTTTAGTATCGATTGATACCTGAAATTATTTTCTATTTTTTCGATTGGGCAGGGAGACGGCCCCAGTACCGATATATTTGCAAATCCGTTTAATTTAATTATTTCATCGATGATTTTTCTTAAACTTTGCGCTTTTTCTTTAAGTTTATCGAGATTTTTATCGAAGAGCCTTATTGCCGCTATTTTTGAATATGGCGGATAGCCGTATTCTCTTCTTATCTCAAGCTCTTTTTCGTAAAAACCGACGACATCGTGCATAGCCGCATAATTTAATACATAGTTATCCGCTATAAAAGTCTGAATTACGATGCTTCCCCGATGGCCGCCCCTTCCCGCTCTTCCCGAAACCTGCGTTAATACTTGAAATGCCTTCTCGGCGCTTCTAAAATCCGGAATGTTTAGCAAGCTGTCCGCTAAAATTACAACGACAAGCCCGACATCCGGAAAATCGTGTCCTTTAGTAATAATTTGAGTTCCTATAAGTATGTCTATTTCTTTTTCCCGCATTTTTTTAAATATGTCCAGTCCTCTTTTCCGGCTTTTTACGATATCGGAATCGATCCTTTCAATCTTAGTATTATCGTTGAATATCTGTTTTATATTATCTTCCAATTTTTGGATGCCTATGCCGTAAGGTTCGATATTGCTTTCTCCGCACTCAGGGCATAATTTTGGAACGCCTTCTTGATAGTTGCAGTAGTGGCATTTTAAAACCCCGTTTTCTTCCGTAATTTTATTGTGTTCTTTATGGTAAACCAGCGATATGGCGCAATTTTTACAAAAAAATTGATGTCCGCACGATGTGCAAATTAAAAATGTGGAAAATCCCCTCCTGTTTAAAAAAAGTATTACCTGCTTCTTTTTATCTATATTATCTTTTATAAATCCTATCGACCGGCTGGACAAAATTTTATCTTTAAATTCCCTTTTTCCCGAATTTTTAAATTCGTTTTTCAAATCTATTATGGCGACTTCAGGCATAGATTTTCCATTTATCCTATTTTTTATATAAATGTATTCATATTTTTTAAGTTCCTTTGCATTGTAATAAGATTCAAGGGCAGGGGTTGCCGAACCCAAAACGCAAACCGCGGAAGCCTTTTTTGAAATCATAACGGCAATATCCCTTGCGTTATATAAAAGCCCCGCCTGCTGCTTATAAGAGCCGTCATGTTCTTCATCGACTATGACGAGTCCGTAATTTTTTAGCGGGGCGAAAATAGCCGATCTTGCACCCAAAATCAATTTAATATCGCCGTTTATTATCTTAAACCAGTTAACTAATTTTTCTTTTTTGGAAATCTTGCTGTGAAATATTGCAAATCTATTTTCTTCGACTATCCTTTTAAACCTATTTTTTATCAGATATATAAATTGATTTGTAATAAATATTTCTGGAACAATTATAATAACTTGCTTGTTTAAATTTAAAGCAAATTCTAATAAATTGAAATATACCTCGGTTTTACCGCTTGCGGTAACGCCGTGCAGTAAAAATGTTTTGTAAATACCGCCCTCCATAGCCTCCTTAATTATATTTATCGAATTTGTCTGGTCTTTTGTAAGTCTGTAGGGAATATCGGAAATATCGGTTGAGCCTTCGCTATCATAATTTTCTTTATCGCTATTTTTACCGCCGTTTGCCTCTTCATAATATTTATCTAAGAGGTTAAAGTGTTTTATATCTATGGACGGCAATGCTGTTTCAAAAACCTTCGAGATATTTTCATGATAATATGAGGATAGGAAGTTATATATATCTTTGTGAGGTTCTTTAAAAAAAGAGGCTTTCGAAAGTTGATGTATTTCTTTTAATTTGATATTTTTTAATCCGGCCGGGCCGTTCGGGGTTTTGGTTTTAAGATTATAAATATAACCGTAAGCCGTTCTGTTTTTCAAAGGCGCCAGAACGGCTTTGCCCACTTCCGCGCCGTTTTTTAATTCTTCGGGTATTATATAGCTGAATTTAATATCGGTTCCGCTTTTTGGGATAACTATGTCGGCTATCATATCTTTGTATTATAACCCACATAAAAGCAAATAAAAACAAAAAAGCATAAAAAATATAATGTTTCCTTGTTTTTATTGGACTTTTGTTTCCTCTTTTACGGTTTTTCCGCCTTTCAAGGGATAAAAACTCCTTCTGTAATAATCATCTTCATTCAATTTGATCTTTTTCCCGGCATAGTTGTAGAAAAACTTACCATTGTCAAATTCTTCTTCCCAAACCGCGTCGGCAATCCTTCCATAGCTCTGTGAATATGTATCCATCTTATCCTTTAGTTCCGATATAATAGAATCTCCGCCTTCCTGCGTCGCTTTTGCACCCCCTTCGGCGACGACTTTTCGCAATATATGGGGATGGTCTATTATCATGCAGGGGCGAAGCCTGTTTTTAATACCCATTTGTTCTTTTCTAATGGATTTAAAGTACATAGAATTAAGGATATCTTCCATTGATTTATCGAATATATTGTCAGCGGCAAATTGGGCAAAGACGCACGGTTCTACACCGCCGTTCGCGTTTACATGAAGATATACGCGTCCGCCGGAAAGGCATCCGTGCGAAAGAACCCCGTCATTCCAAAAGTCCGCAATGACTATGGGTTTTGTTTCCCTTATTTCGACCACTCTCTTTCTTCGGTAATTTCGCTGTTCCGCTGTCGGCATAAGGTTCATATTGGGTTCGCGGCCGATCGGAATATAGTTAAAATACCAGCCTAAGAAACACCCCTGTTTAACATAAAAGTCGATAAATTCATCGCTGACTATTACATTATTATTAAATCTTGTGGCTGTTGCCGAAAACCCGAAAAGCATCCCATTGTCTTTAAGATTTTTCATTGCGGAAACGACCTTTTTAAAATGCCCCTTTCCTCTTCTTTCATCGGTTTCGTCTTCAAAACCTTCAACGCTGATGCACGGGAAAACATTCCCCATACCTGCAAGCCTTTCGGCCATTTTACCGTCGATTAATGAACCGTTCGTATATACTTGAAAATAGCAATCGCTGTTTTTTTCGATTATATCCAAAATATTCCTTCTTATAAACGGCTCTCCGCCGGAGAGCGTATAGAAAAATATCCCGAAGCTTTTACCCTCCTCAATAATTTGGTTTATTTTTTCGTATGAAAGCATATCTTTTCTTGTGTAGTTCGCCGAATAACATCCGTAGCATTTTAAATTGCAGTGCATTGTGGGGCTTATGACATAAAAAAGCGGCGGATAAAATCCGTTCTTTTCAATAAATTCTTTCCTTCTTTCACCGCTTAATAGTAAAAAATTAGAGATAAAATTATCCAAAATCCCCTTTCTAACATTTTTGGAAAGATACGGAAGTTTTCTTTTAAGGTTTATAAAAATATGGTCAAAAAATATTTTGCCTGCAGGCGCTTTAAAGTTATTTAATTTATCGGAAATCTTGATTATAGTTTCGTCGGTTAGTTTTGGAATTACATAATTGCTTGCGAGATAAAGGGTATTTTTTACAACAGCGTTCTTAACTCTTTTTTTTAACGAGAATGACTTAATCATATCTCCCTCTACAATAATTAATATTACACGTGAATTAAATATTATATCTTAAGTGTCATATTTTTTTCCATTCCATTTTTTGCCTGCTAAATAAAGCTTACCACGATAATATAAAAAGTCAAACCATCCTAAGATATCCAAATTTGACCTAAATTTGATTAAGCGTATATTTTTTTAAAAATTTATACACGCCTTCGGCATAATTAAAGGCTTTTTCATTTTAATCAGGCAAATAAATTTCTACCTGCAATTTTAGAGGATATTTGATATTTGCATTTTTAAAGATTTTTTGCGATAATGATATTGAATTAGGCGCAACTTAATTCTAATATTAATAAAGTGGGGGGTTAGCCCAGTTGGTAGAGCGACGCCTTCGCATGGCGTAGGCCGCGGGTTCGAGTCCCGTGCCCTCCACCACTTCAATCGCACCTCCTATAAGCGCAAGTCCGTCTACTTTGAAAGCCGCTCATCCAATTACTTCTTTAATGGCTTTTTTAATAACGAAGACCGTTTTATCCAAATCGGCTTTTGTATGCCGGGAGCTTAAAAACATTGCTTCATACTGGGACGGGGCGGTGAACAATCCGTCGTTCAGCGCTATGCCGAAGAATTTCTTAAAAAGTTCGGTATCTGATTTCATTACATCTTCGAAGTTATTAACCCTTCCTTTCTTAAAAAATATCGTAAGCAGCGAAGATATATTATTTATTGCAATCTTATCCTTAAAATCCTTAAGCTCGTCTTTTAAGTTTTTAAGTAAATAATTTGCCGCTTCGTTTGCCTTAGATATTGCGTTATCTTCTTCTATGGCTTTTATAGTGGCGATTCCGGCCGCAACGCATATCGGATTGCCGGAAAGCGTTCCTGCCTGGTAAACAGGGCCTAACGGGGAAAGATATTCCATTACATCCCTTCTTCCGCCGAAAGCCCCTATAGGAAGTCCTCCGCCGATGATTTTGCCAAGGCAGGTAATATCGGGTTTCAAATTAAAGAAGCCCTGAGCGCCGCCTATGGATACTCTGAAACCTGTTATAACCTCGTCGAAAATAATAAGCGAACCGTTTTCGCGGCATAAATCCGCTAAACCTTTTAAAAAGCCTTCTTTCGGTAAAACCACTCCCATATTTGCGGCGACAGGTTCGATTATAACGGCGGCTATCTCTCCTTTATGATTTAAAAATAAATCCTTAATGGATTCTACATCGTTATAAACCGCAACCAATGTGTCTTTAGATAAGCTTTCCGTTATGCCCGCACTTGAAGGAACCGATGTCGTCAATGCTCCCGAACCGGCTTTTACAAGCATCGAATCGGAATGGCCGTGGTAACATCCCTCAAATTTTATGATTTTATCTCTTTTTGTAAAACCCCTCGCAAGCCTTATAGCGCTCATAACCGCTTCCGTTCCGGAATTAACAAGTCTAACCATTTCTATGGAGGGGAAATGCTTATTGATTAAACCGGCAAGTTCCACCTCTCTTTCAGTCGTAGCTCCAAAACTAAAGCCGTCTTCGGCGGAATCTTTTATCGCTTTAATTACCCGTTCGTCGCTATGCCCTAAGAGCATCGGCCCATAAGACATTACATAGTCGATATACTCATTCCCGTCAATATCGTAAATTTTACTGCCTTTTGCTTTTTTTATTACAACAGGCGATAAATCTACGGATTTGAAAGCCCTGACTGGACTGTTAACGCCGCCGGGCATCAAAGTTTCCGCAATTTTAATAATATTAAGACTATTCTTATATTTCATAGAATCTTCCTTTCATTCTTTTTATCTATTTTATTTTTATTATTACTATTACCTGATTTTATTGTTTTCGGCAGGTATGGAGCAAAAAACCTAAATACTTCTTCGTTCCATCCGGGCAAAACGACATGACCGCTGTTTTTTGCTATAAAAAGCCGCTTTTTTGACTTTATCAGCTTATAAACGGCAAAAGTACCTTTTGGCGGGCAGTCTTCGTCCTTAAGCCCTACTCCGATTAAAACCGGCGACTTAATCCATCCTGCAAAATGCTTCGTATCGACGTAATAAAGGGACCGCATAACTTTAGCTTTATCTTCGGGATGCTTTTTTAAGAACGCTTTAACTTCCATATAAGGACCCATTTTGGCAAGGGGCATCTGGACGGGAATATCGCTTAAAAACGGAACATCCGCGGCGGCGGCGATAACATGGTGGTCCATAGCGGCGTCGATTAGAGACAGTCCTCCCCCCATACTTCCGCCTGTTACAAATATAAGTTTATGATTTATATTTTTAAAATGCTCCAAAAATTTTAACGATGCCAGCGAATCCATTATAATCTTAACCATGGAAAATGTCCTTACATGTAAAATCCCGTTAGTCATAAGTCCGGGGAACCCCGGATTATAAACCGATCTGCTCCTTCCGTGGCCTCTTAAATCTATGGAAAGAGCCGCATACCCCCTTCTTGCAAAAAAGTGCGCCCAGCCCGGCGTTCCATAAGAACCGTAGCCGTGCAGTAATAAAACTCCCGGGTATTTTTTGCCTTTAACCCCGTAAGGAATAGCGAAATAACCCTTCAGCTTCAATCCGTCATAAGAAGTTAAGGTTAAATCGTATGTTTCGATTTTATTTATCCCGTCGTTGTACAACGGTTTTATGTCATATCTAAGCTTTTTTTTTTGGAGATTTTTATACATGCCGCGCCAAAACTTCTTAAACTTTTGATATCTTGCAAGTGTTATTTTTCCTATTTGGACGGAAATATTTTTACCGATTTTAGGCGGCTTTTTGGTACCGGTAAAATTTCTATACAAAAAAAACGAGATAATTAAAACTATTATCAAAGATATTATTAAAACGATTTTATTCTTCATAATTTTTATAGCCGAATCAGGTTAAAATTAAGTTTATTTGGATTTAACATAAAAACAGGCACCCTTCGAATAACTTCAAAAGATGCCTGTTTATTTTATTTTACGGCTGCCGCCGCGGGCGTTAATTTAAATTAAAATTGCCTTAAGTTTATTTAGTTTTATTTTAATGACTCAAGGTATTCGGCCACAGTTTCAAGTTGAGCCGGTTTTAGAGCGTGATTCGGCATCATCGTGTTAGGATAATGAACCTTCGGGGTGTTGATTTGTACTTCTATCCAGTGAATAGAGCGCCCCTTGGTTCCTTCTTTCGAAAGATTAGGACCTATCGAACCGCCTCTGCCGTTTATA
>JAKBNN010000040.1 GCA_021831025.1 bacterium
AGCTAAACGCATTACCCGGATATAAGCGGTATCTATATCCGGAAATAGATAATGCATTAAAAGGGCGATTAACCGGCATAGTCGGTTCAAGGGGTACCGGAAAAACAACCCTTATGCTTCAAGTCATAAAGGAATATTATGGAAATTCCGATAAAGCCCTTTACGTGAGCGTGGATCATCCTTACTTCGAAACCGGAAAAGTTGTATCTTGAAAACACCAACATTATGAGCGCTTTATCTATATCACCGGATATAGGGACTACAAGAGAAACATTCTTTGCTAATCAGATTATAAACGCTTATACGGGCGCCGGCGAGTTACCGTTATACGAACTTATCGCAATTCCAAAAAAAGGGGATTTTATAACTAACGAAAAATGGACTTTCGAGATAGGCGGCAGAAATAAGAAAAGAAAACAAATATCCGAAGTCAAAAACAGTTGGGTTCTTGCGGACGATATAGAAACGGGCTACGGTGAAAAAATACCGCTCTGGCTTTTTGGTTTTTTATATTAATCTATTTATAAAAAATGTACAAATTGCTGTAACATATTGAAAATTAATCGGAAGGTAGATAAGTACCCATTGCGGCTTGGCGCTTTATTATAAACTTGAAGGATAATTTAACTTAACCGGAATCTCAAGTAAAATTTTATCATAACCGACATAAGGAACAACCCTTTCTTTATCCGTTTTATGTTTTTCAAGGACAACTAAACCTATTTCGGATAACAGGTTTAAATCCTGATTGACATTTTTTAAATCCCTTTTAAGCAATTTAGCAAGCTCATATACAGACTTGGGATTGCGTTCGCTTATTGTTTTAAGGATTAAAAGCCTGTTATTTGTTAAAATAGACCTCATTGAATCTATGGAATCGAAATAAACTCTTTCTTCTTTTTTAACTTTCTCGCCGGCTTGTAATTTTTTCCATGTTTTAGAAAAATCATTTAAGTTTTCTTCTAATGTTTTAATGCCTATGTCAATTTTCTTTATTTTCATTTTATAACTCACCTCTTTTTATTTTATTTATATCATTGTAAAAATCATTTATTAAGCCATCAATATCCTTAAATTAATATCTGTATTCTTTGGTTTTATAATGCTTATGATCACCTTTTCCTTCGGAATTATCGTAGCCGATTATTCTTTTGCCGTCTTTTATATAAACTTAAGATTTTGTCAAGTATAAAGAACATCCCTGTTAATAACTTTTAATTTGTCTTGAATATAGAGAGAATAAATAAATCAGACTCCTTTGTTTTTACTATATTTCAAGTTTTATTCTGCCTGCGGCAAACTCGTGAATAAAGGCTGTCACAAGGGTTTGATAAGGAATAGTAGTTTCCGCGCTTTTTCTTTTTAGCCTAAGATAATCGTATTCGGAAATCCTGATATTAATATTTCTTTTTTTACTGAGAAAATTTTCTGCGGCAAAAGCGGCATCTTCTTTTTCTTTTTCAAAATCCTTAGCCTTTACAAACTCGCCCTTTTCTATTTGTTCAAGTAATTCTTTTTCCTCTTGGTCGGGTATAAAATCTAAATATTTATTCAATTTACTCACCTCTTATATTTATTGTTTATTCAAATACTTTTTAGTCATTTTTCTATCGGGATATATAGTTTTTAAAAAAATCGTATTCCCGTTTTTTACAAAAGGAACCAGCCATGCATATCCGTTAAACTCCACTATATAGACTTTCTGATTGGGATATTTGCCTTTATTGGAATGTTCTATGATATCAAGCAATTTTCCTTCATAAATAGCTGAAACTATATCTTCGAAACATACATCCCTTTCTCTTTTTAGTTTCATATTTTTTTCGCTATTCCATTCAAATTCCATACCTTTATTATATCTTATCCATATTAAATGTCAATCAATAAAATAAATATTGCCGGGCATTGGAACAAATAGGGGGCTAATATACCATTATATCAATTATCTGCAATATGTTGATATGCCGAGGCAACCATAGCAGGTTCCCCTATTATTTGAATCTTCCCATTATCTAAATATAAGGCTTCATCGCACATTTCCATTATTGATGTCGGGTCATGGCTTACAAATATAATCGTCTTCCCCTTTTCTTTAAATTCCTTTATCTTCTCTTTGCTTTTTTTTGAGAACTCGGCATCTCCGACGGCTAAGACCTCATCTAATAAAATTATATCGGGATTTAAAAAATTTTTAAAGATTTCATTTAATTCAGTTTTAAAGTTAATTGTCCGGTTAGAAAATTCCCATCCATAAGGCAAGTCTTTGAAATCTTCGCCTTGCAAGTTGTTAAACCAAGAAAAACCTAGCGATTTCAAAAAATTTGTCTGTAATCTATCTATTTTACTATCTATTTGTTCTGTTTTTAATTTAATATCGCCTTTTAATAACAGTTCGATTAAATATTTGGTATATTCATTTCCGCTATAATGAGAACCTAAAATCAGTATAATCGGCTTTGTTTTTTGCTTAAAAAATTTTATCATCGGCTATATATTCATATAAATGTTTCATATCAAGTTATCCCTTTTTATACCATGGTACTTTAAACTGTGCCGCTCCGGCGTATTTTAACATTGCCCGTAACAAAAGAATCAAAGCCTGATTGAAAAATCCTCTTTATCCAATGTAAGATTAGAACTATAATACGGATCTCCTATTGCAAGTATCTCTTTCCATTTTTCTCTAAAAAGATTAACCTCTTTTAGAAATCTTTCCTGTTTTTCTTTGGTGTTTTCGTGTCCTCTGGTTATTGACTCATAATGATATAATTCCGCATTGGGAGTAAAAATAATTAAATAATTTTTCTGTCTTACTTTCAGGCAATAATCGACATCGCTAAACGCTAAGGGATACGCTTCGTCAAAACCGCTTACTTCATCAAAAACACTCCTTGAAGTCATCAAACAAGCTCCCGTTACCGCGCTTAAATTCTGAACAACTTTCAATCTGTCAAAATACCCTGATGCATCCTTATGAAAACGGCTGTGGGAATGTCCTGCAACACCGCCAACTCCTATAATATCCCCCGCATGCTGAATTAAACCGTCACCGAAATAAAGTTTTGCTCCCACAATTCCAACCTCTTTTCTTAAAAAATAGGATGTCATTTCATTGAGCCATGCGGGCGTAATTACCTCGGTGTCGTTATTTAGAAACAACAAAAGTTCTCCGTTGGAAAAACTTACGCCGAAATTGTTGCCTTTAGAATAATTAAACTCGCCATGCCGTTCCACTATTTTGATATTTTTATTTGAGGATAATTTGTTATATAATTCAAATGTTGAATTTTGCCTGCTATTATTTTCGACAATTATTATTTCTATATTTTTATAAGTTGAGCGTGTTGTGATGGAAGTGATGCACTTATTTAAAAGTTGAGCATTATCTTTGTTAGGTATAACAATGGATACTAATCGTTTGTCGTTACTTTTATACCTTATTCTATACCTATTGGGGGTTAAAGGAATATTCTCAACATTTCCTTTTAACCCGATTCTTTTAAGATGCTCTAAAAGCGCCTTTTTTGACGATTCATCAGTATAAGGCTTTGCGAAAGGATTGCTTGCTGCAGACGCGCGAGATACTCTCCAGTGATAAAGTATCTTGGGTATATGGATTATCTTATGCGCTTTTTCTGTAATTCTTAATATAAGGTCATAATCTTGAGAACCCTCGAATCCTTCTCTAAAATACCCTGAATCCTTAAGAATACCCTTTTTTACGATAGAAAAGTGCGTAATGTAATTATAGCTTCTTAAAAGAAACGGGTCATAATTTCCGGTTCTTCAAATATCCTTTTAATGAAAAACATAACGGAATCTTTAGCCGGAAGGGCATTATACTTTGAAATGCCGCCTTTAACCTGCGGTGAAATTGATGGAGTGATAGAACCGCAGAATTTTTTTGATTTATGGAACGGGAGCGCAAGAATTAAAAATGGCGAAACCGCCGAAGCCCCTTCCGTCATTCCGCTTATGCTGAGAGGTTTTATGCCGTATAATGTTACGACTGACGACAAAAGCGACGTAACATTATGGATGGACGGATATGTCAAAACATATCTCGAAAGGGACTTAAGGGAATTATCTCAGGTAGATTCCATAATAGATTTTAGGAAGGTAATGCAAATTTTATCATTAAGAACCGGCAATATATTAAATCAGGCGGACGTTGCCAGAGATGCAAAAATAAGCGGCTCCACCGCATACAGGTATATAAAGCTTCTTGAAATTTCCAATATAATAAACCGCGTACCCGGTTTTTACGGCAGCAAGGGAAAACGCATAACTAAATCCCCTAAAATATATTTTATAGACCCTGCCTTAAGTATTTTTTTATCGGGCTATCTAAACGAAGAATCGTTGTCCCGCTCGAGAGAATTAGGAGGGTATTTTGAAACAACGGTTTTCTTTCATCTTAAATGCCTCTCTGAGATGCTTAAACCTTCTGCCGGAATATTCTACCGGCGGACTACTTCCGGAAAAGAAGTGGATTTCATCCTTGAACACGGTAGGAAACTGCTTGCAATAGAGGTAAAGATGACAAAAAATCCTTTAGTCAAAGACGCTGCCAATCTTTTTGATTTTATAAACGAATATCCGGAAACGGCTTTAGGGGTTCTGCTTCATACCGGACGGGAAATTAAACGGCTCGGCTCTAAGGTTATTGCAGTTCCGTGGTGGTGGATAGATTATGCATAAATAAAAATGGCGTTAATAACACTGATGGACGGATCTTTCATCAAATCTTTTGCAAAATTACATTGTAATTTTGCAAATATATTGATATAATTTTTAGTATGGATTATATTAAAAGATCAATCACGCATAAGATAGTCGAAAGATTAAAGAAAAGACGCGTAATTGCGGTTACCGGAGCAAGGCAAACGGGCAAAACCGTTTTATGTAAAAATATTATCCCGTCGATTACAAATAAGCCTTATAAATATTATACGTTTGATGATCCGGAGGAAAGGATAAGGTTCAAAAACAATGCTATCGCGATTCTTGAAAGTACTAAAGAACCTCTGATTATACTTGATGAAATCCAAAAAATACCTGAGCTTTTTGACCCGCTAAAATATTTAGCAGATAAAGAAAACAAAGACGACAAAAGGTTTATAATAACGGGTTCTTCACAAATACTTCTTGCAAAAGGCATAAAAGAAACCTTAGCCGGAAGAATTTCGATTTTTAATCTTTTTCCGTTATCTTTTGGAGAAATTCTAAGTAAAGCCAGCAAACCGATTTTTTTAGACAAGATAATCGAACGCAAAGGCATTAAAAAAGATGATATGAATGAAATAAGTTTTTTTTCTTCTGACGAACTGAGGCATATCGAAAGCAAAAGAGATAAATCGGTAAAATGGGGCGGATATCCTTCGCTATGGCAGACTGTAAGCGGAAATGAATTTTTAGATAGCGATGCCGAAAGAGCGGCATGGCTTAAAGATTATAGAAACACCTATATAGAAAGAGATATATCCGATATAGGGGAAGTTCATAATCTTGATTCTTTTATTATAGCGCAAAAGCTTTTAGCATTAAGAACCGGGCAGGTTTTATCGTTTTCGGAGATTGCGAAAGAAACCGGCGTAGCCGTAAATACGGTAAAAAGATATATATTTATACTAAATGCCACATTTCAGTGTTTTTTATTAAGTCCTTATTTTGGAAATATTTCCAAGAGGCTGATTAAAAGCCCTAAAATATTTTTTTCAGATATAGGCATAAGCAGGACAATTGCCGGAGAAGACGGCTTGTCTCAAGGTGCGGCATATGAAACATGGGTATTTTCGGAGTTATTAAAATGGAAAGAAGCTAAAGATTTCGACGCGGAACTCTTTTTTTTCAGGAGCGCTTCAGGGGTCGAAGTGGATTTTATCATAAAGATCGAAGACGTTATTATACCTATAGAGGTAAAATCGCCTCGAAGGGTCGGCTATGCCGATGCAAAAGGAATAGAATCGTTTATGAACTATTATAGAGACAGAAATAAAATATATTTCGGCATTATAGCGTATCCCGGCAGAGAAATTAAAGAAGTTAGAAAAAACATTTTTGCCGTTCCGGACTGGTTCTTGTTAAGCTAATTATATAAAATGGATTTAGCTGTTAATAGCCTTCCCTGATCGTTATTTTTTTATCCATTTTTTTTATAACTACCTTTTTAATTTTCCCTTAATTTTGTAATTTTCAATAAACTTCCTCCTTGAAATAAATAAATCAGACCCCTTTGTTTTTTCTATAAAATTATTATTGTTAATTAACGATAATTCGGCATCGGGATATTTTTGCTATTATTCATTGACAAAAATTTAAATAAATGTTAAATATATTTAACAAATAATATTAATTTATCAAAAATGGATTTAACAATTTTTTTTGAAGAACAACAGAAATTAATACGCAGGACATCTCTTAAAAACAAGAGATATTTGTACGAAAAAATAAAATGGAAGGATAAGTGCATAGCAATACTAGGGCAAAGAGGGGTTGGGAAAACTACGCTTATGTTGCAGTATCTCAAAGAGTTTTACTCCAATAGTCCAAAGGCGCTTTATATAGCGGCGGATAATCCTTATTTTAAAGCTATATCTTTGTATGAATTCGCTCAACAATTTGAAAAATTGGGTGGAGAGATTTTATTCATAGATGAAATTCATAAATACGACGATTGGTCTTCGCATATTAAATCTATATACGATATGACAGAATTAAAAATTGCCGTATCGGGTTCTTCTATGCTCAAGATTCATAAACAAAAAGCAGATTTAAGCCGAAGAATGAAAGTATATAGATTAGCTAATCTCTCTTTTCGCGAATATTTAGAATTTATCGGCGTTATAAAAAAAGAACCGGTAAAATTAGAAGAAATTTTACAGAATCATATTGAAATAGCATCGGAAATTTCTTTAAAAATAAAGCCTTTACAATATTTTAAAGATTACGTTAAATTCGGCTGTTATCCGTTTATTGCCGAGGGCAAAGAACTGTACGGCAATAAACTTACCGGCATTATAAACCAGATACTGGAAAACGATTTGCCGTATATTACAAATATCGATTTTTCCCGAATAAATAAAATCAAAAAACTTGTTTATTTAATTGCGGTATCGGCGCCTTTTTCGCCTAATATTACGGAATTATCCAGAATCACCGAGATTTCAAGACCCACTCTTTTGGAATATTTATATTACTTGGAATTGGCAAGTGTTATAAATACGGCGTCGTATAAAGGGCGCGGTTACGGCAAATTGGAAAAACCCGATAAAATATTTCTATATAATACGAATATAGCAAGCGCAATTACAAAAAGCCCTAATGCCGGCAATATACGCGAAACATTTTTTATTAACCAACTTAAATCATTTTATTACGATAAAAAAGATTTTCTTAACGAAGATATACTGCTTTCTAAAAACGGAGATTTTTTAATTGAAAATAGTTTAACCGTAGAGATAGGCGGTAAAAATAAATTTTCGACGCAGATTAAAAATATTAAAAATGCTTATATAGCGGCAGACGACATAGAAATCGGATTCGGAAATAAAATTCCCTTATGGCTTTTCGGTTTTTTATACTGATATGTAAATATTTTCCCCTGTTGCCGCCAATCCCGTCTAATAAGGTAAGACCTAACGCCAATTTGCTTAGTTATCTTTTCCAAGGATTTAAATACTCATATATATTGAAACTTTATTTTAAAAAAAGTATAATACTCATAAGTATTATACTTAAGAGTATAATGTATTTATATTTCGTTAAAACTATAAAAGATGCGTATAAAATATGGATTTTATCGATAGAGAACACGAATTAAGTTTTTTGGAAGAAAAATGGAAGGAAGATAAAGCCCAGTTTATCGTTTTATGGGGGAAAAGGAGAGTCGGCAAAACTGAGCTGGTAAAAAGATTTATAAAAAATAAGCCAGGAGTGTATTTTCTATCGGAAAGCGTAAGCCCTAAGGACCAGCTTTCAAGATTTTCTAAAACCATAGGCGGATTCTTCGAAGAGCCTCTTCTTCTAACTCGAGGTTTCACCGAATGGGAGGAAATGTTCGAATACGTTTTTCTTAAGAAGAAAAAATTTGTTCTTATAATAGACGAATTTCCTTACCTTTTTGCCTCGAATCCCGCTATTTTAACAATATTTCAAAAAGCATGGGACGAATACTGGTCGAAATCCGACATATTTTTAATAATACTCGGCTCAAGCATATCCATGATGGAAAACGAGGTTTTAGGATACCGTTCCCCTCTTTACGGCAGAAGAACGGCGCAGTGGATGCTTAATCCCCTGCCATTTAAAGCAGCCGCATCTTTTAGAAAAGAAAAACCGTTCGAGGATAAGCTGTTGCATTTTGCGGTAGCCGGAGGCATTCCAGAATACTGGCTTAAATTCGATCCGTCAAAATCTTTTAAAGAAAATCTTTTGTTGCACATTATTAAAAAAGGGGAATTTTTATACGACGAACCGGAGTTTATACTGAGAAAAGAATTAAGGGAGCCGCGCTATTATTTTTCCATACTTAAAGCAATTGCTCAGGGGAAAAGAAAAAACTCGGAAATTATAAACGCAACCGGCATTAACAATACCTCCCTGAATAAATATCTCGGCGTTTTATCCGACCTTAAAATTATAGAAAGGGAATTGCCCGCTACCGAAGAAAAACCGTTAAAAAGCAAAAAGGGGCTTTATAAAATAACTGATGAATTTTTTCGATTCTGGTTCAGGTTTGTTTTCCCAAAACGTTCTGATATAGAATTCGGCAAAAGTGCCGAACTTCTTTCGGAGATTTTAAATGAATTGCCGCAATATATGGGCTCCGTTTACGAAAAAGCGGCAAAAGATATTTTAATAGACAATCAAAGACTGTATTTTACTCCCGACGCCATAGGCAGGTGGTGGGATAAAAACGAAGAGATAGATATAGTTGCTATTAATAAAAACGGAAGGCAACCGTCTATTTTATTCTGCGAGGTAAAATGGACGCAAAAACCTGTTGGCAAAAATATTTACGAATCCCTCAAGGAAAAAGCCAAAAAAGTGGACTGGAACAGAGATAACAGAATAGAATATTTTTCTTTCTTCAGTAAAAGCGGATTTACGGAAGAAATGATTAAAATGGCGGCATCCAAAAATATACTTCTATTTAAAGAAGATAAATTGCAAATAAATTAAATAACTATACCCTATGCGTGTTGTCTAAATTTACGGGAACATTATTCAAGACAAATTAAAAGTTGACGATATAATTATAATATTTAATAATTTAATGACACCATAAAAGATGCTAAAGATGCTATAGACGATTTTATTTAATTATTTTATTTGCCTAATATTAATATTTAATATATATAATATATAATTATAAGAATTATAAGAATCCAACGGGAGGTGATATAAAATGGCAAACAAGCCGACAAAGAAAGAAACAAAAAAACCGTCAACAAAGAAGAAATAAAACTGAGATTCCGGCGATAATATTCAGGCTGTGGCGGTTAGGCCGTTGCAGCCTGAATATTTTGAAATCTTGATTATTTCACCTATCATGGAGGATGTTATTATATTATGGATCTAACCCTTGCGATTAAAACAAGAAAAAGCATTAGAAGATTCGAGAAAGAAGATATAGATATAAGCCAAATTATAAAAATTATCGAAATTTCGTCGAACGCCCCGAGCGGGGGCAATTCGCAAAACTGGTTTACTTATATAATTAAAAATAAAGATGTTCTGGGCAGGATG